>NZ_JBHNYR010000001.1:0-468820 GCF_054960615.1 Psychrobacter sp. PSi21 | reverse complement strand
GATAAACCAGAAATAAAAAGCCCGAACATAATAGCTAGGTTTGGGCTTTTTTGCTGTCAGTGCCAAAAGTTTACACCTCTTTATACAACTGACTTCTCTAGTCCTTCTCAATATTGTCTGTTTAACTCAAATATGCGATTGTATTTATTAGTTTTTTTATTAATTGTATTGATTATGTATTATTTATCGATTATATTTATCCAAAATAAGTTTACCTTTAAATGGCCTTCGAAGTCATTTATTAACAATTTGAATGGATAAATACGATGAGTATACGTTACCTAAGTTTGGCTTTGGCTTCTATGTTGACACTTACTGGTTGTGGTGGTGGTTCAGACTCAGACAGTGGCAGCGCTTCCAATACGCCAACTGCACCTGCCACTGACCCAAAAGATAATAATACACAAACTCCAGATTATACGTTTTCTAACGAAATGGCGGCTGATGAAGGGGAAGATATTAGCCAGTATATTCATGCCCCTGCTAAATGGGATAGTAAAACTGGAACAATGCAAAAGGTATTGCCGATTTATGGAACTCATCTTGGTAATGTGCATTACTCTGATAATGTTGAAGCAACCAAAGTTTTTTATCCTGAAAGTCAAAGCTATATAACAGCGAATAAAGGTAATCTTGCAAGTATGGCTTCTTTTGAAGATTTGCTTGAGGATAAAAATCCACGTTTCCCTGATAATTTTAAGATGTTATCTGGAGATTTTATAGATACTGATAGTTATAGCTATAAACAATACACAGGAAAACGTGAAGCTGATTTTTTCAAATATACCTGTTACCGAGCTTTGACTTTAGGCAAACAAGAGTTGTCTATGAAAGATGAAGATTTTTCAAATTTTGTTACTTATCTCAATGACAATCCATTTTGTCGAGATAAGGTAGAAGTATTAGCAGCTAATTTATCAGAAGATAAGATGAGTACTTTAAGTGCTTTAGGGGTGGCAGTTAAGCCTTACTTGACTCAAGAAATATCATGGGGCAAAACTATGGCTTGGGTTGGTGTGGCTTACAACCCTGATGTGTTAGCGACTACTAATGCTATACAACAAATAATTGATGAACTATCTCTAAAAGGTATTCATCATATTGGTCTATTGAGTGCAATGGGTACGGCTAATGATAAGGTCATGTTAAATTCTTTGACCGAAGTAGATGCAGTATTAGGTAATGTAGACTCTTCAATTAATGAGACTGATTTTTTAGAACTTAAAATGGATCTGAGAGGAAGGCTAAGCGATTATAAACTTGAATTGATGAACAGAAATGGTCAAAAGGTATGTATGAGTTATAACAGTAGTAAAATACTTACCTCAAGTAACTATGACTTCGAGACTAACATCGAAGGAGAAGTAACAGAGTGTGATAACTCAATGTATATTTACATTGATAAACCTGATGTTCAATATAATGATGAAGTTTACTCTTACTCAGAGTTTTACGGTTATGTAAGTAATTTAAATAGTGACTTAGATGATCTTAGTTATGAAGATAAATTTTATATTGTATCAAGTGAAGAAACTAAATTTAATGAAGAAATTCGACAACTTGAGCAAAAATACCTATTGAATTAGCTTTAAGTATAAAAGAGCCCGAACCTAGCTATTAGGTTCGGGCTTTTTTGCTGCCAACGCTAAAAACTTACACCTCTTTATACAACTGACGTCCTTCCTTGTTATATTTCTCCATCATCTCAGCCATCCCTTGACGGACTTCCTCAGCACTGGCCTCTCCGACTTGTCCGACCAGCTCTGTATCGACTTTTTTGATCAAATGATCCGCGTCGGTTAAGTCGCCTGATTGCGGCGTGACTTTTTTATTAGCGCTATTTTTATCGAGCCCTGCTGCATACTCACGCACGTTTTGAGTGATTTTCATTGAGCAAAACTTCGGCCCACACATGGAGCAGAAATGCGCCGATTTATGCGCGTCTTTAGGTAGCGTTTCGTCATGATATTCGCGCGCGGTATCAGGGTCGAGTGCTAGATTAAACTGATCGTCCCAGCGGAACTCAAAGCGCGCTTTGGATAGGGCATTGTCACGCGCCTGTGCACCCGGATGGCCTTTGGCGAGATCAGCGGCGTGCGCGGCGATTTTATAAGTGATGATGCCGTCTTTGACATCTTTTTTATTTGGCAGGCCCAAGTGCTCTTTTGGCGTCACATAGCACAGCATCGCGGTGCCAAACCAGCCAATCATCGCCGCCCCAATGGCGCTAGTAATATGATCATAGCCCGGTGCAATATCGGTGGTTAATGGCCCCAAGGTATAAAACGGCGCATCTGCACACAGCTCAAGTTGCAAATCCATATTTTCTTTAATGCGGTTCATCGCCACATGGCCTGGGCCTTCGATCATCACCTGTACGTCGTGTTTCCACGCCACTTGGGTCAGCTCGCCCAAGGTTTTTAGCTCACCGAACTGCGCCTCATCATTGGCATCTTGTAAGCAGCCGGGACGCAGGCCATCACCCAAGCTGAATGCCACATCGTACTGCTTCATAATCTCGCAAATGTCTTCAAAATGCGTGTATAAAAAGCTCTCTTTATGATGCGCCAGACACCACTGCGCCATGATAGAACCGCCACGCGAGACGATACCCGTTAGGCGTTTGGCGGTGAGCGGTACATAGCGCAGCAGGACACCCGCGTGAATAGTAAAGTAATCCACACCTTGCTCGGCTTGCTCAATCAAAGTGTCGCGAAAGATTTCCCACGTCAGATCCTCAGCGACGCCATCGACTTTTTCCAGTGCTTGATAAATCGGCACGGTACCGATGGGCACAGGTGAGTTGCGGATTAACCATTCACGGGTTTCATGAATATGGTTGCCCGTGGACAAATCCATAATGGTATCGCCGCCCCAACGCGTCGCCCACGTCATTTTGGACACTTCTTCATCAATAGAAGAGCCTAATGCCGAGTTACCGATATTGGCGTTGATTTTTACCAAGAAGTTACGACCGATGATCATCGGCTCAGACTCAGGGTGGTTGATATTATTGGGGATGATGGCGCGTCCAGCCGCCACTTCATCACGGACAAACTCAGGGGTGATGGTCGTAGGCGTGTTGGCCCCAAAGCTCTCGCCATCGTGTTGGCGCATATCGGTCAGCTCATGCTGTTTTTGCGTCTCACGAATGGCGATATATTCCATCTCAGGGGTGATGATGCCGCGGCGCGCGTAATGCATCTGTGTGACATTCTGTCCTGCTTTGGCACGGCGTGGTTTGTCGATGTGGGCAAATCTAAGGTTGGCAGTAGTGATATCGCGGGCGCGTGCTTGCCCGTATGAGCTGGATAGACCGCTTAGCTGCTCGGTGTCGCCGCGCTCAGCGATCCAGTTTTCACGCAGTTTGGGTAGACCGCGAGTCAGATCAATCTCGACATTGGGATCGGTATAGACGCCTGAGGTGTCATAAACATAAAACGGCGGGTTGTGCTCGCCATCTTTATCGCCTGTACCACCAACGGGGGTATCAGACAGGCTGATTTCGCGCATGGGTACTTGGATATCAGGTCTTGAGCCTTCGATATAGACTTTCTTTGAGGCGGGTAGGATGCGGTGCAAATCGCGTGCGTCTTCTTCAAAGCGCGCATCACTGGCAGCGCGGTGGGCAGGCGTTTTTAGTGCATCGGCTTTTTTGTCTGTTTTGCTGTCTGTTGGCTCAGCTGGGATATGGGTGGTAGCAGTATTGATCGCGTTTGACGTGCTCATATGATGTCCTAGCGTGTTGGTCTTGTGGTAAGGCAACACCGCCAGTATCTGCGGGGGTAGGCATTCATCATTCAGACAAATTTATATGATGAGTACCTAACAGCGACTAAAAAATATCGTCGCGGCTGGTGGTCATAACATAGGGGACGCCGCTTTTTATTCTCTTTTCTTATCTCGTCATGCATCACGCATATCAAGACAATAATGATGATAAAAAGGTATTTCTACGCATCCGTTGTCATCAATAACAAAGTGCTTAAGACTTCCCTGCGTCGGTACTAACCGCATCAGGTTCGGCGGGTGAAATCTCAGCGAATGTAGTATTGACTGTGCTGCTATTGCTAGCAGATCAGCTGTGCTACACCGCACCCCGAGTCTGTCAGTGTTGTGAATCATCTTCATACTAACAAACTTCTATCACTGCCGCCAATCTTATTTGACGGCCAGTTGTGATGACCCTGCCGCGTGTTTTGCCACATCAAGCGCGACGCTTTAAGCGATTATAAAAAATATCAATAGATGTCCTTTTTTGGTCAGGATGCGCGTAATCAGAACGGTGCATGCTATTTAAGATTTTGATTTTAAAAATGTTTTTAATAACGATGCTGTGTCACTCGCTGTCATCAAACTGTCATCAAAGCTTGGCAAAATACATCGCATATCACAGGCAATACATTTTTTGTGCAGTTGTTAAACTTTAGGAGTTTTACATGCGTTATTCGTTATTAGCAGTGGCCGTCAGTGGTGCATTAATGCTCACGGCATGTAATAAATCAACCGATACAGCAGAGCCCGCGACGGATAGTAGCGCAGCAACTGCCACCGCAAATAGCACTGAAAGCACCGCCACAACCGCCGCTGCTGTAGACAGCGACAAAGTCTCAATGAGCATTACAGGCGCTGGCGCTTCTTTCCCGCAGCCTATCTATGCTAAGTGGTCAGCTGACTACAATGCAGCGACCAGCGGTCAGGTGAACTATCAGTCAATCGGTTCATCAGGTGGTATCAAGCAAATCACCGCAGGTACGGTTGACTTTGGTGCCTCTGATGCGCCAATGACGCCAGAAGAGCTAAATGCTGAAGGCCTTATCCAATTCCCAACGGTTATCGGCGGCGTGGTACCCGTGGTGAACATTGAAGGTATTGAGCCTGGCGCGTTAAAACTGGACGGTAAAGTATTGGCCGATATCTATTTGGGCAACATCAGCAAATGGAATGACCCTGCTATCGCGGCAATGAACCCTGATTTGACACTACCAGACAGCCCAATCACCACCGTATTCCGCTCAGATGGTTCAGGTACGACCTTTAACTTCACCGATTATTTAGCCAAAGTATCACCAGAATGGCAAAGCGATGTCGGCGTTGACAAAACGGTCAAATGGCCAACCTCAGATCGCGGCGCGGCAGGTAAAGGCAACGAAGGCGTGGCCAGCTATGTCAACCGTATGCAAAACTCTATTGGCTATGTCGAATACGCGTATGCCAAACAAAACAATATGTCACATGTGGCGCTACAAAATGCCGCAGGCAACATCGTACAGCCATCTATCGACAGCTTCGCCGCGGCAGGTGATATTGATTGGTCACAGCAAAAAGGCTTTTATAAAGTCATTACCAACTCAGAAACCGATCAAGCATGGCCGATCGCTGCTGCAACCTTTATTTTGGTACACAAGCAACCACAAGATCCAAAACAAGTGGCTGGCGTGCTGAACTTCTTTAACTGGGCGTATGATCAAGGCGACGCGGCAGCGACCGATCTTGACTATGTACCATTCTCTGATAAAGCAGTTGCTTTGTTCAAAGACAGCTGGAAGCAAGTGGTGGATAAAGACGGCAATCCAGTCTATACCCCACAATAATCAGCTGGTGTGACCGACGTTTGTGGTTTTGCTAACGGGCAAGCTGCAAGCGTCGTTTAGTCGTTTTTATCAAAATCGTTTGTATTAAACGGTGCTTATCAACGCAATTATTGAGGTAGATATGGCAGAGCTTGACCTACAAACACAACTGTCCAAACAAAAACGCTGGGATGCGGTGTTTGTAAATACGACCAAGGCAGCCGCAATTTTTGTGTTGCTCAGCTTAGGCGCGATTTTGCTGTCACTGATCGTTGGTGCATGGCCAAGTATGCAGGCGTTTGGTTTTGACTTTTATACCAGCAATAATTGGGACCCAGTGGCGGGTGAGTACGGGGCGCTGGCACCAATTTACGGTACGGTCGTCACCTCCATTATGGCCATTGTCATCGCTGTACCGATCAGTTTTGGTATCGCGATTTTTTTGACTGAGCTGTGCCCTGTATTTTTAAAAAAGCCACTGGGTATTGCCATTGAGTTGTTAGCAGGTATTCCCTCTATCATTTATGGTATGTGGGGTTTGTTCGTGTTTGCGCCATTTTTTGGTAACAACATCCAACCATGGCTGACCGAAAACTTGGGCGGCTTGCCCATTATCGGCCAGTTGTTTGTGGGTGCGCCTATGGGTATTGGTTTGTTTACCGCTTCTCTGGTGCTGGCGATTATGATTATCCCCTTTATCGCCGCTACCATGCGTGATGTATTTTCGGTAGTGCCTGCACTGCTCAAAGAGTCCGCTTATGGCATGGGGGCGACCACGTGGGAGGTGATGTTTAAAATCATCTTGCCATATACCAAAACGGGCGTGGTTGGTGGCGTGATCTTAGGGTTAGGCCGTGCGCTCGGCGAGACCATGGCAGTGACGTTCTTGATTGGTAACACCTTTAATATCAATCCAAGTATGTTCGCATCAGGCGTCTCGATCACCTCGGCACTGGCCAATGAGTTTGCCGAAGCCTCCGATCCGCTGCATTTGGCATCGCTACTTCACTTGGGCTTGATTCTATTTATGATTACCTTTGTGGTACTGAGTATCTCGCGGTTGATGCTGCGCGGTATGGATAAGCGAGCGGGTCATTAATAGTACGCCAAAGTTTTGTACCATCGATCTCAATAGATATGACGTTTGTGGCAGCTGAGTTTAATCATCATTTCTGCCGCCGCATCGATTAGTCAATCAAAAGGAATATTTGCATGTCCGCATTGACCGCTATTTCGCCACCATCAGTCGCACCTCGTGCCAAGATTGATCAAGGACTTTATCGCCGCCGTCGCCTATGGAACAAAATAGGCCTCGGTTTTGCGTCGTTTGCGATGGTCTTCGGTTTGTTTTGGCTGCTATGGATTTTGGTGACGCTCGGTATTGAAGGCATGAGCGGTTTGATCCAAATGCCAGTGTTTACCGCCGATACGCCGCCACCGCTGACCGATGGCGGTTTGCGTAATACCATTGTAGGCTCATTGATGATTGCCAGTACGGGTCTATTTATTGGCGCGCCGATTGGCATGCTGGCAGGTATTTATTTGGCAGAGTTTTCAAACGGCAATTGGCTCGGACAGGTGATTCGTTTTTTAAACGACATCTTATTGTCAGCGCCCTCTATTGTGATCGGTCTGTTTATTTATGCACTGCTGGTAAAAAACTACAGCTTCTCAGGCTGGGCAGGCGCTTGTGCGCTGGCGCTGATCGTGATCCCTGTGGTGGTGCGTACCACAGAGAGCATGTTATTACTGGTGCCCAATACCTTGCGCGAAGCAGCGTATGCGCTTGGCACGCCAAAGTGGAAACTGGTACTTGGCGTGACCGTCAAGGCGGCGCGTGCTGGTTTGACCACAGGTGTCTTGCTGGCCTTTGCCCGTATCACGGGTGAGACAGCGCCGCTACTGTTCACCGCGCTGAACAACCAATACTTTAGCTTAGACATGAGCAAGGCGATGGGTAACATGCCCAACACGATTTATCAGTTTGCCATGAGTCCCTACGAAAATTGGCACGCGCTGGCATGGGCGGCAGCGTTACTCATTACCTTTACTGTGCTTTCTTTGAATGTGACGGCACGTTATATCGGCTCAAAAGAGCACGGCTGATATTCAGCTTGGCGCATAAACATACCGCGCCGCCTTTTTTGCCCCTTCATTTATGCTCAATTAAATAATGGATACGATCATGACAGATATCGCGACACGACCAACAAAGAAAGCCTCATCAACTCAGGCCCTCAGAGAAAACACCAGCCAAACGCCAGTAGCCGTGCCCACGCCAGCTACTGCCACAGATAGCCATAACGCCAGCGCATCGGCAAACACAGAAGCGCTGCCTGCTGCAAAAATGCAAATCCGTGATCTTAACTTTTATTATGGTGATTTTCGTGCCTTAAAAGACGTGTCTATCGACATCCCAGACAAGCAAGTGACTGCTTTTATTGGTCCTTCTGGCTGCGGTAAGTCAACGCTACTGCGTACCTTTAATCGCATGTACGATCTGTACCCAAACATGCGTGCACAAGGACAAATCTTGTTGGACGGCCATGACATTTTGGCCAAATCTATGGATGTCAATTTGCTGCGTGCCCGCGTCGGCATGGTGTTTCAAAAACCAACGCCGTTCCCGATGTCAATCTTTGATAACGTGGCCTTTGGCGTGCGTCTGTACGAAAAAATGTCCAAAGCTGACTTGGCAGAGCGCGTAGAATGGGCACTAAAAAAAGCAGCGCTGTGGGATGAAGTCAAAGACAAGCTCAACGCCTCAGGCCTATCCCTCTCTGGTGGTCAGCAGCAGCGTTTGTGTATCGCGCGCGGCGTGGCGACCAAGCCTGAAGTCTTACTGCTTGATGAGCCGACCTCAGCACTTGATCCCATCTCAACAGGCGCGATTGAGGACTTGATCGAAGACTTAAAGCAAGATTATACCATCGCCATCGTGACCCATAACATGCAGCAAGCGGCGCGTATCTCTGACTATACCGCGTATATGTATTTGGGCGATATGGTTGAGATTGGCAAAACCGATCAGGTCTTTACCAATCCACTTCAAAAGGCCACCGAAGACTATATCACAGGTCGCTATGGCTAATTGGGTACGCTTTTTTATCCAATATCGGTTATCAACTGCTGATTCAATGAGCTTGTTTCTTACCCATCAGGTTACTTGAGTATTTCGTATGCCCAGTCAAATGTCACACACGTCAAAAAGTTTTGATCAGGATTTAAAAGAAACCACCAGCCTATTTTTAGAGATGGGCGCGTTGGCAGGCGACCAGGTGGCCCATGCCATGCGCGCTCTGATCGAAGGCGATATGCATATGGCGCAGCAAGTGGTGGAAAAAGACAGTACAGTCAATCAGTTGGAAGTTCAGATCGATGAGCGCATTTTATTGTTGATGGCTAAGCGCCAACCTGCAGCGCGTGATTTGCGCTATGTGATGGCAGTCAGTAAAGGCGTGGTCGATATCGAGCGTATTGGTGATGAAGCGGCAAAAATTGCCCATATGGCGCAGCAGTTTGTGGTTGATGGTAGCAGCTCTTATTGCTATCACGAAGTACAGCATTTGAGCAATCAGGTACGGCTGATGCTACATACTGCGCTGGCCGCTTTTGAGCACCTACAAGTGCAGCAAGCGTTTGATGTGATGCGTAGTGATGGTAGTGTGGACTTTGAATATCAGTCCGCCGTGCGCGCGCTGATGACTTATGTGATGGAGGATGCCCGTCAAGTCACGCAAGTGATGAATCTGATGTGGGTACTACGCGCGCTTGAGCGCATTGGCGATCATGCCCGTAATATTGCTGAGCTGGTGATCTATGTCAGTAGTGGCACAGATGTACGCCATAGTGATTTTGACACGGTGCAACAAGCGATTGATGCCAGCAACAACCCATAGCGTACAGCAGCACTTTTATCTTACCTATTTTTCTGGCGTCCAGCCCTGCGGACGCTCATAGTCTTCGTTATCCAAAAACTTATCACGCTGCTCGGTCAAAAATTTCTTGGCTTCAGGATCCATCATGCTCAGATGGTTTTCATTGATGAGCATGGTTTGATGCTCAAGCCATTCTTTCCATGCCTTATCAGATACCGTTTCTTGTAGCACTTGTCCATTTTTATTGGGAAAAGGGGGATAGGACATTTTTGGCAGCTGCTGTTTGTACTTGCGGCAAAATACCGTGTTCGCTTGCGGGTCAAAGGTCTCAGCCATGAGTATTCTCCTCATTAATTATTGATTTGTAGTTATGTGTATTATCAGAGTGATGCCAAAAGACAGTAGCAGACGTGCATTACCCATTATCGTTTACTTTACCTGATTATAGATATAAAAACACCCGCAATATGGCGGGTGTTTTTAGGTGATACGTTGCAGAATATGAATAGCGCTGGTGAGCGTGGTTTCGCATTAAGCAAAGGCAGTTAAGCGGCTACGACCACGGCTGACCGCTTGTAGTACTTGATTGGGTGCAGTGCCACCTAAGTGATCGCGTGCGGCCAGTGAGCCCTCTAGGGTTAGGTAGTCAAAGACATCCTCACCGATAGCGTCGCTAAATTGCTGCAACTGCGCCAATGACAAGTCACTGAGGTCAACGCCTTCGGCAATACCAAGCGCAACCGCATTGCCCACCACTTCGTGCGCGTCGCGGAATGCCACGCCTTGACGCACCAAATAATCTGCCAAATCAGTAGCCGTAGCGTAGCCTTTCATGGTCGCTTCGCGCATGCTGTCTTTGTTGGGGACAATATTCGGCAACATATCAGCAAAGGCGAGTAGCGAACCTGTGAGCGTATCAACACAGTCAAACAACGGCTCTTTGTCTTCTTGGTTGTCTTTGTTATAAGCCAAAGGCTGGCTTTTCATCAGGCTAAGTAAGGTCATCAGCTGGCCAAAGACGCGAGCCGCTTTACCACGTACCAATTCAGGCACATCTGGGTTTTTCTTTTGCGGCATGATCGATGAACCTGTGCAGAAGCGATCTGGTATCTGCACAAAGTTAAACTGCGCGGACATCCACAGAATAATCTCTTCGCTCATGCGTGATAGGTGCATCATTAAAATCGAGGCAGCTGAGGTGAATTCAATCGCAAAGTCGCGATCTGAGACTGCATCGAGCGAGTTTTGGCAGATGCCCTCAAAGCCAAGCAGGTCAGCAGTGATGGTGCGGTCGATAGGAAATGTGGTTCCGGCAAGGGCAGCGCTACCCAGTGGCATCTGATTGATACGGCGACGGGCATCGACCAAACGCTCAGTATCACGGTACAGCATCTCAAACCATGCCATCACATGATGACCAAAGCTGACGGGTTGCGCGGTTTGCAAATGGGTGAAGCCGGGCATAATGGTGTCGGTATGCTGCTCTGCTAGATCTAACAACCCACTTTGCAAGCGCACCAAAAGCGCGATGATATTGTCGGTTTCGCCGCGCAGCCATAAACGAATATCGGTTGCGACCTGATCGTTACGACTGCGACCTGTATGCAGCTTTTTGCCCACTGCACCGATCATATCAGTCAGACGTGATTCGACGTTCATATGGACGTCTTCTAGGGTAATCGACCAGTTAAATTCGCCAGCTTCAATCTCACGCAAGACATCTTCTAAGCCTTGAATAATGGTGGTCACTTCCTCTGCGTTTAGGATACCGCATTCTTTAAGCATCGTTGCGTGGGCGATTGAGCCTTGGATGTCATGGCGGGCAAAGCGCTGGTCAAAACCGACAGAAGCGGTGAATGCCGCCACAAAACTGTCTGTGGCTTCACTAAAACGTCCCCCCCACATTTGCTGTCCCTGACTGCTGGTAGCACTGTTTGGTGTACCACTATTGGTTGCTGAGACATTCATGCTAGAATCAGAACTTAGTGAAGTTTCATTTTGATTGGGATTACTCGAATTTGAAGAATTGGCGTTCATATTGGTCTAAGACAAGTCAAGAGAATAAGAGCTCAAGTATAGCAAATGATGAGGTTGCCTTACTAGCTGAGCGCTTAGAGTTTTTCATGCCAAGACTGCTGCAAATGATAGGTCTTGGTCAGTGGTTACTGTACTTGTTCTTTTGGTCACTATTTGTGACCGTTATTGACCGCCATGATTTGGTGTCGTGGTCGCATTTTTTGGTGCGGTTTGTTGCCCGTTTTGCGCAAAACATCATGACTGTGATTCCTGCACTGTATTTGGTTGACTATCTGCGTCCAACTTTCAAACACCTCAATCCCATTAATGCCGCTATCCGTGTGGTGCTTTTGCTTACCACCAGTGCCGCCATATCGGTTACTATTGTGATGCTGGTGATGATCAATTCTGGCTGGTTTGAATACGACCGCAAAGCCTTTATCATCAATCTATTATTAATGATGGTGATCACAGGCGGTTTTACCTTTGTGTTCTTACTCTATTTTATGCGTCGTCATCGGGAAATGATGGCACTCAAACGTTCTTTTGAACAAAAATTGGTGGCACAAAATGACATCATTAAAGCCCGTATGGCCCCGCACTTTTTCTTTAATACCATTAATAGCTTGAGCTCATTAATCGAATCAGATCCACCGCGCGCCGCGCAACTGCTTCAGCACGTCTCAGTATTATTTCGTGCCAGTTTTAGCGGCATTCATGAGATCAGCTTTGAAGAGGAAGTGGCGCTGTGTGAACACTATCTGGCGATTGAGTCCAGTCGTTTAGCGGATAAGCTGCATGTCACGTGGCAGTTGCCAGATGATGACATAATGTATGACATGGTCATCACCGCCCTGACCCTACAAGGGGTGCTCGAAAAAATGCTACTCAATGTGGTTGAGATGACCACAGAAACCATCAACATTGATATCAACACGGTATGGCACCATCACCGCGTCACCATTACGGTGACGGTATCGCTACCCAACAAAACGTTTTTAGTGCTGCACGACCTGCGCCAGCATATTGAGTTCCGTATTCAAGCGGAGCGTTTGAGGGCGTACTTTGGTGACAGCTCAGACATTCAAAGCACCGTGACTGACAAACAGGTAGTAACAGTGATTGAGTATCCACTACAGGATGTGGGATTGTAACAGACTCTATGATGCGTGCAGATACAGTCGTCAGAGAGTAGGTGGTTACCTAGGGCATGTCCCTAATTCAATCGTTTATCATCATTTTTAAAATAGGGACACGCCCTAGTAAGTAACGCTAAGAGGTCGTTTGAATAGAGGCAAACACTGGCAATATTTCCATAGTAGTTTATAACTTATGCTATGATTGCTAGCATATTTTCTCTTTTGTTTTCATTCTATTAAGTCTATTGTGCTTGACACTAGGTCAAGCATTGGCATGTTAATTGCATGGCTATTAATATTGACCCTCCTTTCTTTACATAGGTTACCTATGACTGTATTACGGATACAATGTAGAGACAGTAGTCCTTAAAAGCGCGTCTGAAAATCTTGTAAGATAAATGCTGCACTGTTAACAATTAAAGTATACAAACAGCAGTTATCATCGATAAGAGCCATTTAGGCTCATCAAAAGTCACCGAAGTCTATTCGGTAAGCTGTTATAAAGGAGTTTACATGCGGATTGTAGTTTGTGATGATGAGCCACTCGCACGTGAGCGCTTGGTTAGAATAGTACAAGAGTCAGGCCATGAAGTGGTGGCACAAGCAACCACAGGATCAGAAGCGGTGTCTGCGGTTAAAGCGCAACAACCTGATGTGATTTTGCTGGACATTCGTATGCCAGAGATGGATGGCGTGCGCTGTGCCCAAGCGTTAAATGAGCTTGATCATCCGCCAGCGATCATCTTTGTAACGGCCTATGATCACTACGCTATTGCTGCCTTTAAGTCTAATGCGATTGGCTATTTGCTTAAACCTGCCAATAAAGATGAGCTACTTGAAGCGCTTAAAAAGGCCAAAAACCTAAACGCAGCGCAGCTGAACGAAATTCGCAAGCTCGAAGATCCGACGTCGCGTCCTGTACGTGAGCATATCGCTGCTCGTACCCACCGCGGTGTTGAACTGATCAATTTAAAAGACATTTACTATTTCACCGCCGATCAAAAATACGTCAAAGTACGTCATAAAGACGGCGTGGTACTCATTGACGATACACTTAAAGAATTGGAGCATGAGTTTGGTGAGCGCTTATTTCGGGTGCATCGTAACGCCATTATCAATCTGAGCTATTTAGATTATCTGGAGACAATTGACTCTGGACAATACCAAGTGCGCTTTAAAGGCGTGGATGAAACGCTGGCGGTCAGTCGCCGCCACTTGCCTGCACTACGCGACAAAATCCAAAATATGTAACCGCTTGTTTCGTAGATGTGTTATGTCTTAGATGTGGTTATTTTCAGTCATTCGTAATGCCCCAAGATATTCTTAGAAACCACAAGCCACCATACCATCACACCCTTATTTATGCTTAAATAGGGGTGTTTTTTTGCGCCATTGTTTGCATTTATTTTACTGAGGTCACTTATGAGTACCACGTTGTCATCCACTGTTGATACGCTCACTATTGCCACGCGTCAAAGCCCGCTAGCATTATGGCAAGCTGAGCATATCCGTGATCGCCTACTGGCCTTGCATCCAGCACTTAACATTGAGTTACTAAAAATTGTCACTAAGGGTGACAAAATTTTGGATACGCCATTGGCAAAGATTGGCGGTAAAGGTTTGTTTGTCAAAGAGTTAGAGCAAGCGATGTACGAGGGACAAGCTGATATTGCGGTGCATTCATTAAAAGATGTGCCAATGCAATTGCCTGAAGGGTTGATGTTGGGGGCTTATTGTCAGCGCGCTGCTCCGACCGACGCTTTTGTCTCCAATACGTATCAGAGTTTGGATGAGCTGCCAGAAGGCGCGGTAGTGGGCACCTCAAGCTTGCGCCGTCAGTGCCAAATCAAGGCCCATCGCCCTGATTTACAAATCAAGACCCTACGCGGTAATGTCGGTACGCGTTTGGGCAAACTTGACGCAGGTGACTATGACGCGATCATCTTGGCTACTAGCGGGCTACAGCGTATCCATTTGGACGAGCGCATTCGCGGTGAGCTCGATATTGATGTGTGTTTGCCTGCCGTAGGCCAAGGCGCACTGGCAATCGAATGCCGTGCCGGTGACGATGATGTGTTGGCACTGCTCGCGCCGCTCAACGATGAACAGGCACGTATTCGCCTGATCGCTGAGCGCGCGCTCAACCGTCATCTAGAAGGCGGCTGCCAAGTACCGATTGCCGCGTATGCGGTGCTACAAGGCGCTGACATCACAGATGAGCACAATGATGATGCAGGCAATACGTTATGGCTACGCGGCCGCGTGGGTCAAGCCGATGGTAGCGTGCTGCTTAAAGCGCAAGCGCGCACCAAGCTGTCGGGCAGTCAAGCTGAGCGCGAAGCGCAGGCCAATGATTTGGGCATCGCTGTGGCAAAACAACTGCTCGATGATGGTGCAGGCGATATTTTAGCAGCCATTTATCAGCCTTAATGACCACTATTCAAGCAAGTAAAAAGCCGCTGGTCATCAATACGCGCCCCAGTGAACGTGCGGCACCACTGACTGAGCACTTGATGGCGTCAGGGTTTGCGGTGACTGAGATGCCCATGCTGGCGCTTGCGCCGTGCGCGGTATCTGCATCTGACCTACAGATCATGCGGCGCTGGCTTGAGGGCGATTATCAAGCGCTGGTCGTCATCAGTCCAACGGCAGCCGCCTCAGGGTTGTCGCTGGTGATGGCCGCTGACCGATTGGGTGTAGACGCTGCCACTGATGACCCAGCCTCATCTACACCAATGATCGCTGTGGGAACAGCGACTGCTGCCGCACTTGGCACCTATTGCAGTGATATCAAAGCACCGCAGATCAGTAATAATGAAGGGCTGCTGGCAATGCCTGAAATTGCCGCATTACAGGCAGGCGATCGAGTACTGATTTGGCGGGGTTCTGGCGGACGGCGCTTGTTGGTTGATGCGCTGATTGCACGCGGCGTACAGGTGGACAGTATTGCTTGGTATGAGCGCGTGTTGCCGCCACTGGCTCACGCATGTTATCAAAAATGGCAGCAGCAACGACTGGCAATACGTCAACCTGCTGATCCGTGCCAATCTATCGCCAATCCTCCAAAACCAGTTGTCATTATCAGCAGTGGCACCGCTTTTGAGCACTGGGTATCAGTGGTGAGGCACTCAGTAGCCATGCTCACTGATACGCTGAGCAGTCCATCGGGTATCATGATGCTTTCTGATTTTGACTATGTGGTGTTGGGCGCGCGGCTGGAAAAAATGGTCGCCGCGCAGCAATTGTCTTATTGGCGGGTTGAAGACTTGGCACCTGAAACGATTGTGAAAGCGGTGTGCGGCGGCTCTAAGATCACAATTGCCAGCTAGAGACACTACTGATCTTTTTTATCTGCGTATTCACTTACTTAAGCAGGGTACTGCCTTATGCCAACCGACTCAAATACGCCATCCCAAACCCCGTCTGCTGGTCAGCAGCGGCGGCAGGCGAGCAGACTGCTGCTGAATTTGCAGGGGCTGCTGACCTTAGTGTTGATCATCGCACTGGCTTGGCTGTATTTCAATCAGCAGCGCTTTGAGCAGCAGGTCAATGACCGCCTGCAAAGCAATGAACAGGTGATTACCCGCCTCAATGAAATGGATGATCGGCTGTTTGCTATCAGTCAACAAACGGCGCCGCCGCCTACTGCGGTGGTTGGTAGTCAAGCACAAAACCAGCTTGAGCTGCTACGGATTCAGATTCAAGCGGCTGACAGCTTACTCGCCGATGACGATGACCAAGCAGCCATTGATTTGCTGCGTGGTTTGCAGTGGCAGCTGTCGCAAAAAAGTAATGAGATCGCTCCTGCGCTGACCATCGTACTCAAACAGAGCCTGAGTAAAGACATTAAACGTTTGCAAGCGCAAAGCACGCAGCCCAGCCCATGGCAGTTACAAAATCTGGCCATTCAAAACATCCAAGCCTTTTTGCACAGCCATGAAAAAAACAGTAGCCACAACGTGCCAAGTAACGGCAACAATAAAGCGCTAGCGACTAAGATGCAGACCAACAACGCTGTGGCAATGACAAGGCAGCAGTTGATCATTCACGAAGCCATCATGACGCTCAATCTCGCCATGCAAGCGAGTAATATGCGTGAAAAAGACCAGCTGGTCAGCTATCTGGCACAGTCGCGCAATCAGTTGCAAACCCTAACGGCAACCACGACAAAAGCACCAACAGTGGATAACAGTCAGCAGCAGGGCAAAACTGCCATAATTGATCCTGATACAGATATGGAAGACAATGCTCCGAGCGATCAAACACCGGCCAATCTCGCTAATATGGACACGCCAAAGAGCCTATCAGAAATTCTCATATGGCTTGATCAATTGATCGACACCGTACCTACGCCGACACCTTTGCTCACCACTCAAATTTTGGATCAGCCTCAACCATAATGTTTGATGGGGTCATTGATGACCATGCCAACAGCCCGACAACGACCATAAAGGATATGTATGACTGACACGCCCAATAGCAGAGTCATTACCCCGACTTATAACGACACCGCCGCACCGCAAGCGCTGCAGCAGTATCCTGTTATCCATCCACAGCCGATCCATTGGGGAGAGATGGACGCCTTTAATCATTTCAATAACGTCGTTTATTATCGTTACGCCGAGTCGGCACGTATTGCTTATTTACAGGCGCTTGGCATGTTTGATGGCAACATGGTGACAGTACTGGCGCAGTCGAGCTGTCAGTATTTGCGCCCAGTGACCTATCCAGACACGTTGCTACTGGGTGTACGCTGTCAGCGTCTGGGTACGACCAGTATTGTCATGGAGTATACCTATTACAGCTGCGCACAGTCTGCGGTGGTGGCGACTGCTGAAGCGGTGGTGGTACGCTTGGACAGTCATGCGGCGCATAAGCTGGCATGGCGTGACGATGAGCGCACGCGCTTACTTGCTTTAGAGGCATCTGTGGGTCATACGCCTGAAGTTTAGCAATGAATATGAGGTACATGGTTTTGATAAACACAAGCATCACAGAACCACAATGAGCTGTGGCCGATCAGCTTGACGTTGATACCTTGTTGAATATATAAAAAAAGCACGCCAGTAGTCACTGACGTGCTTTTTTTAGGCTGTGTATTTAGCGGCTTAAATGATTAGTCTTGCTCAGGCGCAGGAACGAAGTCCACCACGTTCAGATCAAACCCTGATAATGAATAAAACTTCATTGGCGAAGACAGCAAGCGCATATCACGTACGCCAACATGACGCAAAATTTGCGCGCCAACCCCTACACTGCGATAAGGCTGCTGAGTGATGGTTGAGGTCGACTGGTTGTTGGCTGCTTGCTCAAGTGCTTGTCCCAGATCAACAGGTTGGTTGTCACCAATCCAAACCAACACACCACGCTCTGAGGCACTGATTTCTTTTAAGGCAGACTGTACATTCCAGCCACTGCGACCAGTGCTGTCGTTTTTGGCTGCAAACAAATCACGTAGGGGGTGGAAGCCATGTACGCGTACGGTACTGACGCCTGAGCTGACATCGCCTTTAACCAAAGCCAAATGCGTTTCATCAGCGCCAAACTCGCGGAAACGATGCAAGGTGAAGGTGCCAAAATCGGTTTCAAAAGGATGCGCATCGATCTCTTCTATCGTCTGCTCATTGGCAATACGGTAGTTGATCAAATCGGTAATGGTACCAATCTTGAGATCATGCTGCTTGGCAAAAATCTCTAAGTCATTGCGGCGGGCCATGGTGCCATCAGCGTTGATGATTTCAACCAGCACCGAAGCGGCCTCAAGGCCTGCCAGTCTGGCCAAATCACAGCCCGCTTCGGTGTGGCCTGCGCGGTGCAACACGCCGCCATTTTTGGCAACGATTGGGAAGATATGTCCAGGTTGTACCACATCTTGTGGTTTGGCTGCTGCCGCAACCGCCGCTTGAATGGTGCGTGCACGGTCTGCCGCCGAAATACCCGTGGTCACGCCTTCAGCCGCTTCGATAGAGACCGTAAAGTTGGTGCTGAATTTGGCTTCATTGCGATCTGACATCAGCGGCAAATCAAGCTGCTTGGCACGGGCTTCTGATAGGGTCAAACACACCAAACCACGAGCATGGGTGATCATAAAGTTAATATCATCAGGGCGCACGTGGGTGGCAGCCATGATCAGATCACCTTCGTTTTCGCGGTCTTCGTCATCCATTAAGATGACCATTTTACCTGCGCGAATGTCTTCGATAATCTCAGGAACCGTATTTAAACTCATAACACTCTCAGTAATTTATTATTTATCCATATATAGGGTACAGCGAATCATCGCTCTATTGTAGCAGCATTTCATCGTACAGATGAGACAAAGCGAGTATCCCATGAGCTGTATAATACAGCAGGGGATCGACTTATCTATGACTCATATTATTGTTACACTGCCATTTTAACGACTTTTTAGATCGTTTGCTGCGCCGTCGGTCAACCCCAGCGTCTAGTTGTGGTATTGAAAACGGCTTTGGCATCAGTGATTCTTCGGTAACTGCCGCTTAAGCCAATCCATAAATTGCTTGCTGTGCTGCTCGCGCTGATTGTCTGCAAAATGATAAAACTGAGTGTTGGTTAAATGCTCGGGCAAATAGTGCTGCGGGAAATAATGATTGCGGTAGCTGTGCGGATAGACATAGCCTTTGCCATATCCTTGATCGCGCATCGACTTGGTCACGCCATTACGTAGGTGCAGCGGTACAGGGGAATGGTCTTTTTCTGCTAATGCCATGGCCGCATTGATGGCTTGATAGGTGCTGTTACTCTTGGCACTGGTCGCCAGATAAACCACCACTTGTCCCAAAATAATGCGCGCCTCGGGCATACCAATGGCTTGTACGCTACGTAGTGCGGCATCCGCAAGCAAGAGCGCATTGGGATTGGCATTACCGATATCTTCGCTGGCCAATATCACCAGTCGCCGCGCAATAAAATCAGGTGGCTCACCGCCGACCAACATGCGAGCCATCCAATACAAAGCGGCATCAGGATCGGAGCCGCGCACTGATTTTATCAAGGCAGAGACGATATTATAATGCTGCTCCCCATCGCGATCATATTGGCTGAGTGCTGTTTGCGCCACGCTTGCAATCAGAGCATCATCAACAATAATGGTACCTTGCTTGGCCTCTGAGGTCTGTATGGCCAGCTCCAACAGATTCAGCGCTTTTCTGGCGTCACCATGAGCCAGCTCCGCAATCATCTTTTGCGCCCTCAAATCAATATCTAATGTTTTGAGTACCACGTCATGTAAAGTGGCGCGCTCAAGTAGGGTATAAACCTGCTGATTGCTCAGCGGTTCTAAGCGATAAGCCTGACAGCGAGAGAGCAGCGCATTATTGATGCTAAACGATGGGTTTTCTGTTGTCGCGCCGATCAGGGTGATATCACCAGCTTCGACCGCGCCCAGCAGGGCATCTTGCTGCGCTTTATTAAAGCGGTGAATTTCGTCAATGAAGACCACTGGGGCGGCGAGGCTGAGCATGTCTTTGCTCTCTAATACCTCGCGCAACTGCTTCACCCCCGTATTGATGGCCGAAAGGGAGTGAAATGGCCGATTGACTGCTTTTGCCAATAACATGGCAATGGTGGTTTTGCCAATACCAGCCTCGCCGTGCAATATGATTGATGGCAAATGGCCATGCTCCACCAGCCGCCGTAGCGGTGCGCCTTTGGCCAGCAAATGACGCTGACCAATAACTGCATCAAGCGTCGTTGGACGAATACGCTGCGCGAGTGGGGTGTCGTTATGAAAAGGGGCGGCCATAAAACGCTCAATACTACAGATAAAAGTGGTGTTAAGAAAAGTCGGCGAACTGTACAGGGTCTGTGTGATGGACTTTAATTCTATTCATTGCAACCTTATGTAGTCATCAATAACAATATAATCTTATCCCAGCCCAGCTTTTATAGTGGTGGCAGAAAATAGCAAACACAAGACAACTTTTATGAAAATATCCAAGCATACGCTGCGCACTATCGTAGCGCGCAGGTTAGGGCAGCTATCAATGTACCGTGCCAACCTGCACAAAAAGCTGCGTATGCCCATGCAGGCACGTTGTTTAACGCCTGCAGAAATACAGCTTGCTCGCTCAGTATTTGGTGACAGCATCATACTCAAAGAAGTGCGTCTCAAGACGGCAAGGTGGGTACTAAAAAATTATGCCGTCAGCCCTAATGGTAATATTTATTTTCACCCTGCCGATTGGATCACCGATTTTAGCAAGGCCTCATTGAACAAGCAAAGCTGGCTCATTCATGAGCTTACGCATGTCTGGCAGTTGCAACAGGGTCTTAAAGTTGTGCGCGGCGCCCTCATGAATCGTCGCTACGAGTATCAGTTGCAAGCTGGCAAGCCATTTTTCAGCTACGGTATCGAGCAGCAAGCTCGTATGGTACAAGATTATTTTGTACAAAGGCAGCGCGGTCAGGACTGTCAAGCGTTCGTTGCCTGTATTCCATTTTTATAGCCTTACACGTCGCCGCAAGGCCACCTTTACAGTTTGATATTCAACTGCTACCAAAGAGACGCGATGACGCAACAGCGCTTTTGTATAATAACGCGCTCTGTTCATCACCAAATAATCTACCAACCAGACAGTGAGATAACCAATGATCGCCATAGGCGCTATCAAGATGGGCCGTGTATATCTGTTATGACCGATACCGATATTCGCTTTGACACTTGCTTTAACCGACACTCGCTTTAATTATAGGAACTGTGCCGTGATGCTTTTTTCTTCAACGACTCAATCTGATCTCAATACCGCGCCTGCGGCGCATGTGATGCGATATAAACCGCGCCGTTCTGGTTTGAGGGCAGCGGCGTTATCTGGGGTATTGTCTGGGGCGCTGATACTGACAGGATGCGGGCCGCAGTCTGACTCAAATCCCAGCACCGACCAGACGCAAACCGACACTCAGCCAGCGCCCGATACCAGTAAGCCTATGGTACAAAGTGACTCGGCTGCAGCGCGTATTGAGCAATTTCAGCCGCGTTATGTGGCACAAATGCAGGCACTACAGCGCCGCCTGCAGGCAGAGTACGAATCACTACAAGCGGCAGACATGCCTGAAGCCGCCACGGCCTCGCTACTGACCAGTCCAGAGGCCGATAATGGCGCAAATACAAATCCAGACAGCAATGGCGTCGCCGTAGCGCCTACCATTCCAAGCTTGGCAGAAAATCAAGCCGCCAGCAATACAGAAGACAGCAACCCAGCAAGCGATAATCCAAGCAATAGCGAAGACGCAAGCAACATCAATACCAGCACCGCTATTGGTGAGCGCGACTTAGAAGTGCTGAAACGTATCAGTCTTGAGCCGCGTCCGCCTGAGATACGTACAGAAGCGCAAATCATCGAGCGTTATCAGCAAGCTATGCAGGCGCTCTATGCCCCTGATGACACGACGCTTAGCAGCGATGAAAAGGATATCTTACTCAATATTGCCACCTTATTACCAGCACTGTTTGAGCATGCTGAGATTGCCGACCGTGTGGTGGTCAAAAGCCCAGCACTGGCACGCTTGATTGTACAGCATCAAGTATGGGCGCAAATTGAAGCTCAGCAAGCGCTCGACATGCAAAAGATGAAACAAGCGCAGCAACAAGAATTTGAAGCATTGATGACCAAGTTTAACGACACTATCAAAGACTATGATGAGCAGATTGCCAAATACGAAGCCACACTCAAAGCGTTTGAATAAAAAAATCCCGCATGACGCGGGATTTTTTATAACAGCGGATGGTTGTCTTATGAACTCAGACAACCGCCTACTGAGTGTCTTACTTGCGGTCTTCGAGTGACACAAAGTCACGACGCGTCTCGCCAGTATATAGCTGACGTGGGCGGCCAATTTTGAACGGTGAGCTGTGCATCTCTAACCAATGGCTGATCCAGCCTGAGGTGCGAGCCAAAGCAAAGACAACGGTAAACATTGACGTTGGGATACCGATTGCTTTTAGGATAATACCTGAATAAAAATCAACGTTTGGATACAGGCTACGCTCGACAAAGTACGGGTCTTCTAGTGCGATTTGCTCAAGCTTCATGGCCAATTCAAGTTTTGGATCATTGATGCCCAGTGACTCTAGCACTTCATCACAAGTTTCTTTCATGACCTTAGCGCGGGGGTCAAAGTTTTTATAAACACGGTGACCAAAGCCCATCAGCTTCACTTCACGGCGTTTTACTTTTTCCATGAATTCAGGCACATTTTCAACGGTACCGATTTCATCAAGCATCTTGAGTACGGCCTCATTGGCACCGCCATGTGAAGGGCCCCATAGTGCGGCGATACCCGCAGCGATACAAGCATAAGGGTTAGCGCCTGTAGAGCCTGCCAAACGCACGGTAGACGTTGAGGCATTTTGCTCATGGTCAGCATGCAAGGTGAAGATTTTGTCCATCGCGCGAGTGATCACGTCATTCGGCTGGTAATTGACATCACCAGGCGTGGCAAACATCATATACAGGAAGTTTTCTGCATAGTTGAAGTCGTTACGCGGATACATGAATGGCTCGCCTTGCGAGTATTTATAACTCATTGCCGCAAGCGTTGGCATTTTTGCAATCAAGCGAATGGCTGTGATTTCGCGATGTAGCTCTTCGCTGACATCCAATCCTTCGTGATAAAAGGCAGACAGTGCACCGACCACACCGACCATAATAGCCATTGGATGCGCGTCACGGCGGAAGCCTTCAAAAAACTTACGCAATTGGTCATGAACGGCTGAATGCTCACGAATTTTAGTAAAAAAAGCGTCTTTTTGTTCAGCGTTTGGTAGATCACCATGCAACAAGGCGTAGCAGACTTCTAGATATTCTGCATTGTTGGCTAATTGATCGATAGGATAGCCGCGGTGTAATAGCTCGCCTTTACCACCATCAATAAAGGTAATTTTTGATTCAACAGGCGCGGTGACTTTAAAGCCTGGATCGTATGACCAGTGACCTGCATCTTGTAATGCGCCGATGTCAATTACAGGGCGGCCCAAAGTGCCTTTTGTAATAGGAAGTTGGTAGTCCTTACCCTCTATTGTTAGGGTTGCATTGTTGTCAGCCATGAAATTCCTCTCCATTGGTATGAGCTGGTTTAAATAAAAGTACTCATGGCGCATACCCTCGCGTCATGATATATCAAAAGAACAAACATAAATTTAACGGTTTTTAGAATCAGGCTATCTTACCAGCAATTTCACTGAATTTGAAAAGAGTTTGCCTGTAAGCCCTTGAATTGCCGTGGATTCAGGGGCTCTGCGAGCTGCATTATTTGTATCAAAATATGTCTATGCACATTTAAAGTGATGTTTAATGTATCAGTAATAAAAAAAAGGCACAGCGTACGCCGCTCTTCTTAGGACTCATTCATATAAACATTTATTGACAGGGAGCAGATAGCGCACGAACAAACAGCGGATAGCGTAGAGTCGCGCTATAGTAATTGGTAACATGCATTCAATACATCGGTGATTATATTGCGCTTTCTATAAAATATGTTGAAATTTAAATTATATTCATTATTTAGGGGATAAATTTGTAATTGCCTGCCAGTCATTTTATAATTGAGTCAATTTGACTGGTATTAGCTTCGCTATATTCGCGGTATGCTCATGCACACTAGCCAATTAAGCAAAGCATTGACTTCTATCTTGTTGCGTGTGAAGGGTTCAACTATAGGCTTATCAATCAATTATGGTTCTACCGCTTGGGTCACTTCTCATATCTTAAAAGTGACCATGATAATGATTTATGCAAAAAAGATGACGAAAAAAGGTTGTCTTTTTTGCGTTCATCCATGCATGAGAACCTGATAAATCCAGTATCAAACTGCCGATTTTTCAGTCAAGATTTGATTATGGCTTATACTCTTGCCATATTCAAAAAGAGTATAAGCCATAATCTGTCGCCCAGTATGAGCGTAAGCGTAGCAAAGTCAGCTAGCTCTTCCTTACTTTATTCGTCTCATGTGTTGTTACCGGCTTTGGGTATATTTCGCCCAAAAGTGGCTCTGACAGCTACAGGAGTATAACCGCAAAAAGGATGCCCGCTGTGAAAAGCAACCGACCTATTAATTTATCTATGAGCCAAGTGATTAGCGTCAACGCGCAGTCACCGATTGCGATTGCTTCTATTTTGCATCGTATCTCTGGCATTATTTTATTTTTACTTATCCCTGTCATGCTCTGGTTACTACAGACCTCGTTGGCCTCGCCTGAGAGCTTTGCTACCGTGTTTGACAATATCTTAGTACGCTTTTTGGCGTGGGTATTTGTCGCTGCCATTGCCTATCACTTCGTGATGGGTATGAAGCATTTATTTGCTGATATGGGAATGAACGAAGAGCTTAAATCTGGTCGCACAGCGGCCGTGGTGAGCTTTGTGATTGCAGCGATTTTAATTGTCGCGTCATTTGTATGGGTGATGTTCTAATGATTAAGAATGATTCGGGAATCAAAAGCGCCACTGGTCTCACAGGTTCAGGCTCACGCGACTGGATCGTCCAGCGTATCAGTGCTGTTGTATTGGCTGTTTATAGCGTTGTGATGTTGGGTTTCTTTTTAACCCACGGCAATGTCACGTTTATTGAATGGTCTCAGTTTATGAGCAGCTTGCCAATGCGTCTGTTCAGCTTGGTAGCGATTATTGCCCTAGCAGGTCATGCGTGGGTTGGTATGTGGACAGTGTTCACTGACTACATCACTACCAACAAAATGGGTGCCAAGGCATCTGGTCTGCGTTTGGTGTTGCAAGCGCTGATGATCATTGCCATTTTTGTCTATTTGTTCTGGGGCATCATGATTTTTTGGGGCAATGGCTTTAACGTCGTTGCTGTTTAATACTTTGGGCGTCGTCGCTCCAAGTGTTTTCTCCTTTAACGACCGACTAATGAGTGACGAGACGATAACGACGTCAAACGCTAGTGGGTCATCAGTCATATGAGCATCGGTTGCTCGTGCCAAAGACGTCATATCGGCCGTTTGTCGACGCAGATTAAGCATCTCAGCGCAGACCAGCAGCGTATGACAGTAGTCGGTGGGCACTGAGCCATGATGCATTATGCAAATTTTAGTAAGTGGTTGTAGATTGTTTTTATGATGACAGGCACTGTACATATGGTCATCGGTATTAGGATGCCACCAGCACTGAACTGCCCAGTCAAGCAATTTGCTTATTTACTTCACAGGCATTAGGAAAACCGTAATGGCAACAAGACAAGACAATACGATTAGCAATATCAAGACCCTTAACTATGATGCCGTCATCGTTGGTGGTGGCGGTTCAGGTATGCGTGCTTCATTGCATTTAGCAGAATCAGGCATGAAAGTGGCGGTACTGACCAAGGTATTCCCAACCCGTTCACATACTGTTGCGGCGCAGGGCGGCATCGGTGCCAGCCTTGGTAACATGAGTAATGATAACTGGCATTTTCACTTTTATGACACTGTAAAAGGGTCAGATTGGCTCGGCGACCAAGACGCTATCGAATACATGTGCCGTGAAGCGCCAAAAGTGGTCTATGAGCTTGAGCACATGGGTATGCCGTTTGACCGTAACGAAGATGGCACCATTTATCAACGTCCGTTTGGCGGCCATACCTCAAACTATGGCGAAAAAGCAGTGCAACGCGCTTGTGCTGCTGCTGACCGTACTGGTCACGCGCTATTGCATACGCTATATCAAAAAAACCTACAGCAAGGCACTGAGTTCTTTATTGAGTGGATTGCGCTTGACTTGATCAAAGATGAAGCAGGTAACATCAACGGTGTTATCGCACTTGAGCAAGAGACAGGTACGGTTGCGGTATTCCAGTCACCAGTTACTGTGCTCGCTACAGGCGGCGCAGGTCGTATCTTTGCCGCCTCTACTAACGCCTATATCAACACAGGCGACGGTATTGGCATGGCAGTTCGTGCTGGTATCCCACTTCAAGATATGGAGTTCTGGCAGTTCCACCCAACAGGGGTACACGGTGCTGGCGTACTATTGACTGAAGGGTGCCGCGGTGAAGGTGCTATCTTGCGTAACAAAGATGGCGAAGCCTTCATGGAGCGGTATGCGCCAACGGTAAAAGATTTGGCACCACGTGACCTTGTATCGCGCTCTATGGACCAAGAAATCAAAGAAGGTCGCGGTTGTGGGCCTAACGCTGACCATATCGTGATGGATATGACCCATTTGGGTGTCGAAACCATCATGAAGCGTCTGCCTTCTGTGTTTGAGATTGGCAAAAACTTTGCCAACGTTGACATCACTAAAGAGCCGATTCCAGTTATCCCCACCATTCACTATATGATGGGCGGTATTCCAACGACGATTCATGGTCAAGTTGTGATGCCAGATTTAGAGGCGGGCACTGACGAAGACGGTTTGTATGCCAAAGGCAATGTGGTTAAAGGCCTATATGCTATTGGTGAGTGTGCGTGCGTCAGCGTACATGGTGCCAACCGTTTGGGTACCAACTCACTACTCGATTTGGTCGTGTTTGGTCGTGCCGCTGGTAAGCACATCGTTGATGAATTCCATCAAAATGACCATAACTATAAGCCACTTGATCCGCATGTACTTGATATCACGGTTGGTCGTTTGGACAAGTTACAACAGTCAACGTCAGGCTACAATGCGCAAGACGTGGCTGATGAGATTCGTACCACCATGCAGGTACATGCCAGTGTATTCCGTACACAAGCCATGATGGATGAAGGTGTTGAGAAAATCTTGGCACTGGGTGAGAAAGTTGAAAATATTCACTTGGGTGATAAGTCACAAGTATTTAACACCGCGCGTATCGAAGCATTTGAAGTGGCCAACTTGTACGAAGTTGCGAAAGCGACCATGATATCAGCCGCTAGCCGTCACGAAAGCCGCGGCGCACACAGTGTCTCTGATTATGATCGCCCAGAAGATGATGACTATGCACCAAACGGTCGTAATGATAACGACTGGATGAAGCATACCTTGTGGTATTCTGAAGGCAACCGCATCGTTTATAAACCCGTTCGCAAAGTGCCACTGACTGTTGACTATATTGAACCAAAAGTTCGTGTTTATTAATTTTAGATTACGCGCTTGATATCAACAGACAGCTTAAACGTTTTACCCTTTATTCATTTATTAAAAAGGTGATCGCCAGCGACAACACCATAGCAGCGTCAACAGAAGATTCATATTGATGCTGCCATGTACCCCCTGTTAGCCCGCCATCACCGACGTGTGGAGTTTAGCATTATGAGCCGAGGTACTCGCACCATCGAAATCTATCGCTACGATCCTGATGTGGACGCAGCGCCGCGCATGCAAACGTATACGATTGAATTACTTGATTCAGATCGTATGTTGCTTGACGTATTATTACGCCTAAAGAAAGAAGATGAAACCATCACCTTCCGCCGTTCTTGCCGTGAAGGTATTTGTGGTTCTGACGGCATGAACATCAATGGCAAAAATGGCCTTGCATGTCTTATCAACATGAACACGCTACCAGAGAAAGTAACGGTACGCCCATTACCAGGTTTGCCCGTGGTTCGTGATTTGGTTGTGGATATGAACCAGTTCTATGAGCAATATGAAAAGGTACACCCTTACTTAATCAACGATCAGCCAGCACCGCCAACCGAGCGTTTGCAGTCGCCTGCTGAGCGTGAAAAGTTAAATGGTTTGTATGAGTGTATCTTGTGTGCTTGCTGTTCAACCAGCTGCCCATCATTTTGGTGGAATCCTGATAAATTCCTAGGTCCATCAGCACTGCTGCATGCTTATCGCTTTGTGGCTGACAGCCGCGATGAAGATACTCAAGCGCGTCTGGCACGTTTGGACGATCCGTTCAGCTTATTCCGCTGCCGCGGTATCATGAACTGTGTGTCGGTATGTCCAAAAGGTCTCAACCCAACGCAGGCGATTGGTCACTTGCGTAATATGCTGATCGATCAAGCAGGTTAAGCCATTTAAATAGTAAAAAGTTATTGTGTTATCTAGAACACTACCCATGATGTGGGTGGTGTTTTTTTACACTTACGAGTCAGCTGGTGCTATCAGATGATGAACCTACAAGGCGTGTGTGAATCGCTCACTAACCGTATGTTGGTCATGTGTAAGAAAAGCCCTATTGATGCTGATCTAGCAGTATCATAAGTGTTCAAGTCTTGCTGCACTGAGTACCACGTTGTTATTGGCCGTATATGAACATATTGATATAAACATTATTATGAATGGTTTGCTTGATGTAAAAATTTCATGATACATATATATGCTCAAAGCTTTAGATTATTGATCAAATAAGCTGAGGTTTCGGTGCTCGATGTTGAGATGTAAAAAGCTGATTATTGAACAAACAAACTATGTTAGATATTGTTAGCATGTTATAATAGATAGCAGTGTATGTTCAGTACAAACAGTAGTGTTTGTCGATTAGAGCGCGACCTGTAAAATAAAAGACAGCCAGTGTATCGGCTTGCTAGAAAAGGTAATAGACACAGTAGATTCTGTCATTAATCAGACGCTACGTGTCCTTATAACGCTGATGTCAGTATATATAAGTAAGTATTGTGAAGCGCAGCAGTAAACCAGATCAAATATTCACAAATTATCTTAATGTATGCCGTTTATGACATAAAGTGGCTTGAAATCTGCGCGTCAGATATTTTTCAAACTGCTTTTTGATGCGTACGGCAACTGTCAGTAGGTTTTATATACCTAGCATGTCGTCTCTAATGTCATACGTTAAGGGCATCAGTGCCTAGAATACGACGAATCACGCAGTAATAAGCTCGACTCCATTCATTTATCTATCAAATAGACGATTATTATGAATAGTATAACTAAAGATGCAGCTGATGCAGCTCATACTGAACTTGCAGCTGATAATGCCTACTATATTGAATCCCTCTACGAACAATTCCTAGACGACCCAAACAGCGTTGACGCGGATTGGCAGTCTTACTTCCAGCAGTATCAATCCTCAAATGACGCTCAGCATAACGCGATTAAAGATCAGTTTTTGCTATTAGCGCGCAACCAAACCGCCAATAAAGGCACCGTTGTGGTTGAGGGCGCAGCAGCTGGAACGAACAACTGCGTTGATCCCAAACAGATGGGCGTACAGAAACTGATTTCTGCCTATCGTCGTCGCGGTCATCGCCGTGCTCAGCTGGATCCGCTTCAGCTTACCCCGCGCGCTGAAATTGAAGATTTGACCCTAGATTTTCATGGTCTTTCAGAATCTGATTTAGACACCATTTTCCCAACCAGCGACCTGAATATTGGTAAATCAGAAGCCACGCTACGTGAAATTATTGAAATCATGGAGCGCGTTTACTGCCGCCATATTGGCGTAGAGTACATGCATGTGACCACCAGCACAGAAAAGCGCTGGGTGGAACGTTACATGGAAACCAACCTCGGTCACATCGAATTTGATAACGAAAAGCGACTGTCTATTCTTGAGCGCTTGACTGCTGCTGAAGGCTTAGAGAAATATCTGGCCCGTAAATATACGGGCGTAAAACGCTTTGGTTTAGAGGGCGGTGAGAGCTTCATTCCTGCGGTTAACGAAATTATCCAGCGTGCTGGTAGCTACGGTACCAAAGAGATGGTTATCGGTATGGCTCACCGTGGTCGCCTTAACTTATTGGTCAATATTTTGGGTAAGAACCCAGCTGACCTATTTGATGAGTTCGATGGCAAAGTACAGCCAGAAAAAGGCTCAGGCGATGTAAAATACCATAATGGTTACTCCTCAAATGTGATGACGCCAGGCGGCGAAGCGCATTTGGCATTGGCCTTTAACCCATCGCATCTTGAAATTGTCTCGCCAGTATTGGAAGGCTCAGTACGCGCACGCCAAGTTCGTCGTCATGACACCACAGGTAACCTCGTATTGCCAATCGTGGTTCATGGTGATGCTGCTTTTGCTGGCCAAGGGGTGGTACAAGAAACCTTCCAGATGTCACAAACCCGCGCCTATACCACTGGCGGTACGCTACACATTGTTATCAACAACCAAGTGGGCTTTACCACCAGCCGCCAAGAAGATGCACGCTCAACCGAGTACTGTACTGATGTGGCAAAAATGGTACACGCGCCCATCTTACATGTAAACGGTGATGATCCTGAGTCTGTGGTATTTGCTGCCCAATTGGCACTAGACTATCGTCATGAGTTTGGTAAAGATATCATCATTGACTTGTTCTGCTATCGCCGCAACGGCCACAATGAAGCCGATGAGCCATCAGCGACTCAGCCACTCATGTATGCCATTATCAAAAAGCTACCGACCACTCGCGCAATGTATGCCAAAAAGTTGATCGCCGAGGGTATCATCACTAGTGATGGCGAAACCAAATATGAAGACGAATACCGTGAGTCACTCGATCGCGGTGAATACGTGGTTAACTCTTTGGTACTTGAGCCAAACGAAGCCTTATTCGTGAACTGGAAGCCCTACTTAGGTCATGACTTGGTCGATGATTGGGATACCAGTGTTGATATTGAAAAACTAAAAGCCTATGGTCGCCGTATGGCTGAAATCCCAGCGGATTTCAAGCTACAACGTCAGGTACAAAAAGTCGTTGATCAACGCTTAGCGATGCAAACAGGTGAAGAACCGTTAAACTGGGGCGCTGCTGAGACGTTGGCCTATGCCTCATTGGTCGACCATGATGATGTCTTAGTCCGCATTACAGGTGAAGATGTGGGCCGCGGTACGTTCTCACACCGTCATAGTGAATTGTATAACACCAATGATGGCAGCATGTATGTGCCGCTTGCACACATGAGCGAAGATCAAGCCCGTTTTGCGACCTATAACTCGCTGCTATCAGAAGAAGCGGTATTGGCCTTTGAATATGGCTATGCCACCACTGTGCCAAACGCATTGATCGTTTGGGAAGCGCAGTTTGGTGATTTCGTCAACGGTGCACAGGTTGTGATTGACCAGTTCATCTCTAGCGGTGAGACCAAGTGGCAGCGCGTTTGCGGTTTGACCATGTTGCTACCACACGGCTTTGAAGGCCAAGGCCCTGAGCATTCTTCAGCCCGTCTTGAGCGTTTCTTACAGTTGTGTGCCGAAGACAACATGCAGGTCATCACACCGACCACCCCAGCGCAGATTTACCACGCCTTGCGTCGTCAAGCTGTGCGTCCGATCCGTAAGCCATTGATTGTGATGTCACCAAAGAGCTTGCTGCGTCATAAGCTTGCGACTTCTACGCTTGAAGAGCTTGCTGATGGTAAGTTTGAAACGGTACTACCTGAGATCGATCAGCACAACGCCGAAGCAGTCACGCGTTTGGTCTTGTGCGGTGGTAAGGTTTACTATGATTTGCTTGAGCAGCGCCGCGCCCTTGGTCTTGACCACGTCGCCATTGTCCGTATTGAACAGCTCTATCCACTACCAGAAGCTCGCTTGATCGCTGAAATTGAAAAATACAGCAACCTAGCTGAGATTGTTTGGACGCAAGAAGAGCCACTCAACCAAGGCGCTTGGTATTACCTTGCACCAGACATGTACCGCATCGTGGTACCGCACCCAACCAAAGCAAAAGTACTAGAACCTGTTGCCCGCCCGGCGAGCGCCGCTCCTGCGACTGGCTCTGCAAAATTACATATTCAGCAGCAACAAGCACTGATCGCTGGTGGTCTTGGCGTGAGTGTGGACGAGCTGGCTAAATAAGATAAATTTATCAGGCGATAGGCGCTTGAGGTCTCGCATTATTCATTGGGTGGCTAAATAGCTATACCACCTTGATACCTCAGGCGCGCTGTCACGACTTAATAATAAATAGCAGTATCCAAATCTAAGGAGTATATCGATGGCTGAAATCAATGCCCCCGTTTTTCCAGAATCAGTTGCCGATGGCACGATTGTTGAATGGCATGTCACTGAAGGCCAGCAAGTCAGCCGTGACGATTTGCTAGCTGAAATTGAAACTGACAAAGTAGTATTAGAAGTAGTTGCCCCTGACAACGGCGTGTTGACCAAAATCATCAAGCAAGTCGATGACACGGTTGAATCAGCTGATTTGATCGCAGAGTTCGAAGCAGGCGCTAGCGCCGAAGCGGCTCCTACGGTTGATGCTGATCAACCCGCAGCACCTGTACAGCCAAAACAAGCAGCTGATGGCGGTGAGCCCGTTCAAGTTACTGATAAAAAAGACAGCGTTGAAGCCGATCACAAAGATCAAAGCCCAGCAGTTCGCAAAGCCGCTAAAGAAAGCGGTGTTGATCCAAGCACTGTCGAAGGCAGTGGCCGCGGTGGCCGTGTGACCAAAACAGATATGGCAAACCCAACGCTCAAAGCAGACAGCAGCATCACCTCTGATAGCGGTCGTCCTGTTGCTGAATCCATGGGCGAGCGCACAGAGAAGCGTGTACCAATGACTCGCTTGCGTAAGCGTGTGGCTGAGCGTCTATTGTCAGCGTCACAAGATACTGCCATGTTGACGACGTTTAACGAAGTGAACATGAAGCCATTGATGGATATGCGTGCTAAGTACAAAGATCGTTTTGAGAAACGTCATGGTGTACGTCTTGGCTTTATGTCTCTGTTCGTACGTGCTGCAACCGAAGCACTAAAACGCTTCCCAGCAGTCAACGCCTCACTAGACGGCGATGACATCGTATATCACGGCTTCTACGATATCGGTGTTGCGGTATCTTCAGATCGCGGCTTGGTTGTCCCTGTATTGCGTGATACTGACAAAATGAGCATGGCGGATGTAGAGAGCAAAATTCGTGAACTTGGTGGCCTTGCTCAAAAAGGCAAACTGGGTCTAGACGATATGACTGGTGGTACGTTCACCATCTCAAACGGCGGCGTATTTGGTTCACTTATGTCAACGCCTATCTTGAACCCACCACAAACCGCTATCTTGGGTATGCACGCGATCAATGAACGTCCAATGGCAGTCAATGGTCAGGTTGAAATCCTGCCAATGATGTATCTTGCCCTATCTTACGATCACCGTATGATTGATGGTAAAGAAGCGGTGCAGTTCTTGGTCACGATCAAAGAATTGGTCGAAGACCCATCATTACTGCTACTAGACCTATAAGGTCGTAAGCTTGTATTGGCAATCGCTGATACAAGCTTTTTTGATAACGGATATGTAGCCTTAAGATGCAATCTATCTAGTATGGTGGTTCTATGAACTTTTCTGAAGCGCTCTGTAGCTTACCAAATGTTAACCTAACAAAAGAACAGGTAAATGAGCTACATAAAAAACTAGAAAACTTAGAAGTTTTTTTTAATGAAAATTATGAAGATAATGATGAGTTTGCTTCAGATTTTGTGAATAAGTTTTCGATATTGCTTGAACACTATGGTTTCGGTATCGATTCACACGAAAGTTTTCTCGATAAGCTGTATGAAGTGAAAGAATTCAAAGGTTTGGCAGCTAATATCATCATTATGATTCGTAATGTCAGTGATGAATATGGTTTTTGTGAACTCACTTATGAACAAATGATCGAAGAGTTGCAAAATGACTCAGAATATTAGTCAGTTGATATCTTCTGATTTTTGATTTTATTAATATCATTGAAGATGGTATCTGGTTATATAAAACTACATTCTTTATAAGAAATTCAAGGTTTATATTATGAAAGACAATTATGATTTGGTCGTTATCGGCGGCGGTCCTGGTGGTTATGAAGCCGCCATTCGTGCAGCACAGCTTGGTATGAGCGTCGCTTGTATCGAAAAGCGTGTTTATAAAGGTGAGCCTGCGCTTGGTGGTACCTGCTTGAACGTGGGTTGTATTCCATCAAAAGCCTTGCTTGACAGCTCACACCGCTATGAAGCCACCAAGCATGAGCTTGGCGAGCATGGCATCAGCACTGGCGATGTGGCTATCGATATCGAGCAAATGATTGCTCGTAAAGAAGGCATTGTTAAGCAGTTGACAGGTGGTGTTGCCGCCTTATTAAAAGGCAATGGTGTTGAGTGGCTACAAGGTTGGGGTACGCTAGTAGACGGCAAAGGCGCGGACAAAAAAGTGAAGTTCACCGCACTTGCTGATGATAGTGAAAGTACCATCACTGCCAAAAATGTCATTCTTGCGGCAGGTTCTGTACCTATTGATATTCCTGTTGCCAAAACTGACGGCGATCGTATCGTTGATTCTACTGGCGCATTGGACTTTACCGAAGTACCTAAGCGTTTAGGCGTGATCGGCGCAGGCGTGATTGGTCTTGAGCTTGGTTCAGTATGGCGTCGCCTAGGCAGTGAAGTGGTGGTATACGAAGCACTACCAAGTTTCTTGGCGGCTGCTGATAAAGACGTGTCAAAAGAAGCGGGTAAACTGCTGAAAAAACAAGGCCTTGATATCCGCGTTGATACCAAAGTAACCAATGCTGAAGTGCAAGGTGACGAAGTGGTTGTCACCAGTGAGCACAAAGGCGAATCAACTGAAATGCGTTTTGACAAGCTGATCGTTTGTGTTGGCCGCCGCGCGTATGCCGAAAAATTATTGGGCGAAGACAGTGGTTTGCAATTGACTGAGCGCGGCTTGATTGACGTTGATGATCAGTGCAAGACCAACCTTGACGGCGTTTATGCCATCGGTGATTTGGTACGTGGCCCAATGCTTGCGCACAAAGCCATGGAAGAAGGCATGATGGCGGTTGAGCGCATTCATGGCGAAAAAGCACAAGTCAATTATGATACCATCATCAATGTTATTTATACGCATCCAGAGATCGCATGGGTTGGTTTGACTGAGCAAGAAGCGACTGAAGCGGGCTACGAAGTCAAAACAGGCTCATTCAACTTAGCGGCTAATGGTCGTGCTCTAGCACAAAGCGAGGCACAAGGCTCTATCAAAGTCGTTGCTGATGCTAAGACAGATCGTCTCCTTGGCATGCATGCAGTGTCTGTAGGCGCAGGCGATATCGTTCATCAAGGTATGATTGCGATGGAGTTTGTCTCTAGTATTGAAGACTTGCAGCTGATGACGTTTGCGCATCCAACCGTATCAGAAGCGGTACATGAAGCCGCATTATCAGCTGACGGCCGCGCGATCCACGCCATTCAGCGTAAAAAGCGTAAGTAAAGCACGTATGACCCTGAGGACACCATAGTGCCATTATGATGGGCGCTGTGGTATTGTCATGCGGACGTGGGCGCAAAATGCGCACGCTCGCATTTTCACTTTTTATTAATTGTAAAAAATAAAGGATACAATCAATGAATTTACATGAGTATCAAGCAAAAGAGCTATTAAAAAGCTACGGATTGCCAATTCAAGAAGGCATTATCGCCAACAATGGCGACGAAGCTGCTGCTGCTTTTGATAAAACGCCAACGGATATTGCCGTTATCAAAGCGCAAGTACACGCTGGTGGCCGTGGTAAAGCGGGCGGCGTAAAGCTGGTTAAGACTCGTGAAGAAGCCAAGCAAGTTGCTGAAGAGTTGATCGGTACGAACCTAGTCACGTTCCAGACTGATGCTGATGGTCAGCCAGTAAACTTTGTATTGGTTGCAGAAGATATGTATCCAGTACAAACTGAGCTATATCTTGGTGCAGTTGTAGATCGTGCGACTCGCCGTGTAACCTTCATGGCCTCTACTGAAGGCGGCGTAGACATTGAAGAAGTAGCGCACAGCACACCAGAGAAAATCTTCAAAGTAAACGTTGATCCTTTAGTGGGTTTGATGCCTTTTCAAGCACGTGATGTTGCATTCAAGCTGGGTCTTGAAGGCAAGCAGATCAATCAGTTCGTTAAATTGATGACGGGCGCTTACAAAGCCTTTGTTGAAAATGATTTTGCACTAATGGAAATCAACCCATTAGCCGTACGCGAAAACGGCGAAATCGTTTGTGTTGATGGCAAAATTGGCATCGATTCAAACGCGCTATATCGTCTACCAAAAATCGCCGCGCTACAAGACAAAACCCAAGAAAACGAGCGTGAGCTGAAAGCGGCTGAGTTTGACCTAAACTATGTTGCCCTAGAAGGTAACATCGGTTGTATGGTAAACGGTGCTGGTCTTGCTATGGCGACTATGGACATCATCAAATTGTACGGCGGCAAGCCTGCTAACTTCTTGGACGTTGGCGGCGGCGCAACCAAAGATCGCGTTGTTGAAGCGTTCAAAATTATCCTTGAAGACAGCAGTGTTGAAGGCGTTCTAATCAACATCTTTGGTGGTATCGTACGCTGTGACATGATCGCAGAAGCGATTATCGCGGCGGTAAAAGAAGTTGATGTACAAGTTCCTGTGGTCGTACGTTTAGAAGGTAACAACGCTGAGAAAGGCGCGCAGATCCTAGAAGAGTCTGGTCTAAAATTGATTTCAGCTCAAGGTCTTTCTAACGCTGCACAAAAAATTGTCGACGCTGTTAAAGCGTAATAGCCAAAGCGTAATGATGGCTGCTTATTATGAAGCCAATAACCGCTGATATTTAGTGCCATCATTACAAGACAACCGAATACAAGGAAAACATAATGAGTGTATTAATTGGTAAAGATACCAAAGTATTGGTACAAGGTTTCACTGGTAAAAACGGTACGTTCCATTCAGAACAAGCCATCGAATACGGCACCAAAGTTGTTGGCGGCGTAACCCCAGGTAAAGGCGGTCAAACGCACCTAGGCCTGCCAGTATTCAACACAATGGCGGAAGCTATGGAAGCAACGCAAGCGGATGCTTCTGTGATCTACGTACCAGCTCCATTTGTACTAGACTCTATCGTTGAAGCGATCGATGCTGGCGTTAAATTGATCGTCGTAATCACTGAAGGTGTACCGACTCTTGATATGCTAAAAGCAAAACGCTATCTTGAAGAAGCGGGTGATGTGCGCATGGTTGGTCCTAACTGCCCAGGCGTTATCACACCAGGCGAATGCAAAATCGGCATCATGCCAGGCCATATCCATCAGCCAGGTAAAGTGGGCATCATCTCACGCTCTGGTACCTTGACTTATGAAGCAGTAGCACAGACTACTAAGCTTGGTTTTGGTCAGTCTACCTGTATCGGTATCGGTGGTGATCCTATCCCTGGTATGAACCAGATTGACGCGCTAAAACTGTTCCAAGACGATCCACAAACCGAAGCCATCATCCTCATCGGTGAGATCGGTGGTACTGCTGAAGAAGAAGCGGCTGCTTATATCAAAGACCATGTGACCAAACCTGTTGTTGGTTATATTGCTGGTGTTACGGCTCCTGAAGGCAAGCGTATGGGTCATGCTGGTGCGATTATCTCTGGTGGTCAAGGTACTGCTGAAGAAAAATTCAAAGCCTTTGAAGATGCGGGCATCGCGTACACACGCGATCCATCTAAACTTGGTGACAAGCTAAAAGAAGTTACTGGCTGGTAAGTCGTTAACCGGTTTTAGTCTCTACTGAGTAAATCATCTTGATATCACAGAAAGGCACTCCTACAATGGGGTGTCTTTTTTTGTTTAAAAATAAATCAGCTGATTGGTTTATGGATCATAGTACCGACGTAATGTGTTTTTATTTGCGGTTTATTAGGTTCTTTCTTTAATGCACGCCTTGAGTACGGTCTGATATTTATGAAAAAAATCACTCACGCAGTCATTCCTGTTGCAGGATTTGGCACGCGCATGCTCCCACTGTCTAAATCTGTACCCAAAGAACTATTGCCTTTAGGCAATCGTCCTGCCATCCATTATGTTGTCGAAGAGGCAATCGCAGCAGGTATCAAACATATTGTCTTGGTTGGACATGCGCAAAAAAGTGCCATTGAAAACTATTTTGATATCAATGCGGAGCTGGATCATCAACTGCGGAATAAAGGCAAAGATGAGTTGGCTGATAGCTTGAATTGGCTACCAGAAGAGGTGACTGTATCAGTGATTCGACAAGGCAAGGCTTTAGGCCTTGGTCATGCAGTACTGGCAGCAAAACCCATCATCGGCGAACATGATTTTGCTGTTTTATTGCCTGATGTGGTGCTTGATCCATTTGCAAACGATATGTCTGCTGATAACTTGGCCTTTATGATCGATCAGTTTGCGCAAAACAGCTACTCTCAAATACTAGTAGACGAAGTGGCGGACGAAGATGTACATAAGTATGGCATCGCAAAACTCAGTGACGCTCAAGATATGACTGAACAAAATAATGCCAATGTTAGCTTTAAAGTGGTAGGTTTTGTCGAAAAACCCAGTCTATCAGAAGCGCCCTCTAAGCTTGCGGTCGTAGGACGTTATGTGTTCAGTCATCATATTTTTGATTATTTAGCTAAAACAAAAGCCTCTGTCGGTGGCGAGATTCAACTCACCGATGCTATTGATGCGTTGATCAGCGAATATGGGGTTCACGTAACAACCATGCGCGGTGACAGCTATGATGCTGGAGACATGCAATCATATATGCAGGCCTTTATCTATTTTGCGCAGCAGCAGCTGACTGTCAGTGAGTGATGATATGGATAGTGATGGCGATAAGCTGAAAGCGACGTATTGGGCACAGTTAGAGCAGCTTGCCGCGCAGCAGTGGTCGATTGAAGCATTATTTGCTAGCAGTGAGACACGTACTGAGCACTTTAGCGCGCAGACAGGTGCACTCTATATGGACTATAGCAAGCAGTGCATTGATGAAGCTGTATTTAGCGCATTATTAACATTGGCTGATAGCTGTGATTTGAAGTCGCGTATTGATGCATTGCTGCAAGGTGCAAAGGTTAATACCAGTGAAGCGCGGCCAGCGCTACATACCGCGCTGCGGCTACCAAAAGGGTCAATCTTGCAGGTGGGTGAGCAAGATGTGGCCACTGATGTAGCGCGTAGCCTGATGCATGTTGAGCGTTTATCGCAGCGTATTCGTCAAGGGACATGGCGCGGATTTTCAGGGAAAGCGATTACTGATGTGGTTAATCTGGGTGTGGGTGGTTCTGATTTGGGGCCGCTGATGGCCGCTCAAGCCCTTGATGAGTGGGCAGATACCGATATTGATGTCCACTTTATTTCCAATATGGATGGCAGTCAACTCGATAACCTGCTCAAACGTTTGCGACCTGAAACCACGTTATTTATCATTTCATCCAAGTCTTTTGGCACCGTTGACACCTTATCCAATGCCAAAACAGCATTGTCTTGGTTGCTGGCAACTGAAGTACGAAGCGCAGGCAGCAAAGACAGCGTATTACGGCGTCATTTTATCGGTATCTCTGCCAACACTGAGAAAATGAGCGCTTGGGGCATTCATCCTGAGAATCAGTTATTACTATGGGACTGGGTAGGCGGTCGCTTCTCGTTATGGTCAGCGATTGGACTGACCATTGCCATACGGATCGGTATGGACAATTTTCGCGCGCTGCTTGCGGGTGCGCACAGTATGGATGTGCATTTTGCCACGGCAGACTTTACTGATAATTTGCCAGTTATTTTGGGCTTGCTGGCGGTCTGGAACAGTACTTTTTTACACATTCATGCGCATACGGTACTGCCCTATGATGGACGTTTGGGCTACTTGCCCAGCTATTTGACTCAGCTTGAGATGGAAAGTAATGGCAAGTCAGTCACCCACAGCGGCGTGCATATTGACTATAACACCTGTCCTATCCTGTGGGGTGAGGTGGGCTCAAATGCCCAGCACGCTTTTTATCAGCTGCTGCATCAAGGCACCCAGCAGGTGTCTTGCGATTTTATTGCCTGCGTGCGTCACTATAGCCGTGATATGCAAAACGATTCGCTACAACAGCAGCATGAGCTGTCACTTGCCAATTGTTTGGCTCAAAGCCGCGTGTTGGCCTTTGGTAATGCAGCCATTAATAATGATGGTACCACCTCAGCCGCCGATAAGTATAAGCGCTACCGTGGCAACCAGCCATCGACGACCTTATTGATTGATGAGCTGACGCCGCATAGTTTGGGGGCGTTGATCGCTTTGTATGAACACAAGGTGTACGTGATGGCTAGCATTTGGGACATCAATCCCTTTGATCAATGGGGCGTTGAGATGGGTAAGCAGATGGCTGAGTCAGTTTATCAGGCGCTGCATCAAGACTATCAGCCTGCTTTTGACAGCTCTACCAACCAGCTACTGGCGCATATTCGTCAGCGCGCTTAATATTTTTTATGTGATAAGGCGATTGTATGACCACCGAGGCAATGTTTGCGGCAACTTCACACCCTGATCATGCTGCTGTGTGCGTGGTTATTGGTCATTGCATTGAAGCCATTACCAGTACAGTCGTGCTGGCCAGCTTGCGTCATCCCGTTCACTTGTATGCCAATATAGAAGTGCTGGATCAGCAGTTGCAGCAGTATGGTTTTGAGCATCACCTGCAAGCGCTGTGGCAAATGTATATCCAGCAGCAGGATATTGTCGTCCATGCACTGCCCGATATGGCAGACAGCATCATCACCACGTATGAGTCGGTAAAACGGCCAATAACTGATGAGAGAACTGATAACGACACACCAAAAGCAGCGTTGTATTGGTTGTTTTTGGACAGCATCCAACAGCGGTGGCCAAATGACCGCTGGGTCATGGCATTCAACCGCAGTGCGCAACAAAACTGTCCCGTGATTATCAGTGGTATTGAGCAGCTTGGCTATATGGCAGACTTGGCAGCGCGTTTGCAGCGGGCTTGGGTGTACTATGTGCCGTTCGTGTTTTTGCAAGACGGCGAGGCCTATAGCTCCATGCTCACCCCGTCGTTATGGCTGCTTGGCGAAAAAACCCCTGACAGCAGTCAACATATCAAGCCCTTACAGCCACTAATGCAGCACGCACGTGCTTATCATCATGCCGACATCGCCACCATTGAGTTTGCCCGTAGTAGTATCATGGCGATGCTGGCCACGCGGGTGAGTTTTATGAATGAGCTGTCACGTCTTGCTGACAGTCAGCAGGTAGACATTGGACAAGTCAGCCAAATCATGGGGCTTGATAGGCGTATTGGGGACAGTTATTTGCAAGCAGGATGGGGGTTTGGCGGTAATACGTTGCCCACTGAATTGAACAAACTACAGCAGACAGGCAAACATAAAAGCGTGACCATGCCTTTGCTGAACGCGGTATTACACATCAACCGCGATCAAAAAGAGTTGATATTTCGCAAGTTTTGGCGTTATTTTGATGGGTTTATTGATAACAAAACGGTGATGATTTGGGGCGGCAGCTACAAATCAGGTTCAGGTCGCACCGCGAAGTCAGCCATTCACCCGCTACTGGCACTACTGTGGTCGTATAACATTCAAACCCTAGTCTATGGGGATAAGGCAAAAACAGAACTTGCCGAGCAATATGAGGCAGAGCCGCTATTGACGCTTGTAGACAGCCCTTATCAACATTTGAGCAAGGCACAAGCTATTTTTATCATCAGCTGGTCTGATCAAGACCGTCTTGATACAGCGCAAATCAATCAGCAAGCCATGCCCATATTTGATGCGCAAAATGCCCTCACGCCTGTTCAAATTGCCTCTTTAGTCGGAGACTATATTGGGATTGGACGCAGTAATATATAAGCTGGATCAAACATCACTGCGGAACACACCCTATCAGACAACGTTTACCAACACGTGATAGAACGAATAATAGGGCGGATGCGGTGTCCCACAGGGTGGTTAATGAGGCTAAGGTTAGGCTTTAAGCTGGTACAGCCCCTTTGGTTATGAGCCAGTCTTGGATCTCGCGGGTTTTGGTGGCTAGCAGCGTCTCATCACCACGGGTTTCGATATTCAGGCGAATCAGTGGCTCAGTGTTAGATGCGCGCAAATTAAAGCGCCAGCTGTCAAAATCCAAACTTAAGCCATCAAGCGTTGACTTGCTTGGGTTTTGCGCACCAAATTTGGCCTCAATAGCTGTAATGATGTGCTGCGCATCATGGTCTGTCAGTTTAAAGTTCAGCTCGCCTGAGCTTGGGTAGGCTTTGATATAATCGCTGACCAGTGCAGACAGCTGCTTACCTGTGACTGAGAGCAGCTCTATGGTTAATAACCACGGAATCATGCCACTGTCACAATAACAAAAGTCGCGAAAGTAATGATGGGCGGACATCTCGCCGCCATAGATAGCCCCTGACTCGCGCATCACTTGCTTGATAAAGGAATGCCCTGATTTGCTAATGGCAGCCCGTCCTTGGTGTGCGTCAATCACCGCTTCAGTGTTATAGAGCACCCGTGGGTCATAAACAATCGTCTCATGGGGATGCTTGTTTAAAAATGCTTGCGCGAGCATACCTACCACATAACTGCCGTCGATGAATTGACCCGTTTCATCAAACAAAAAGCAACGGTCAAAATCACCATCAAAGGCGATACCCATATCCGCTTGCTGCGCCAGCACGGCTTGCTGCGTCGCTTGTCTGTTGGCAATAATCATTGGGTTGGGAATGCCATTTGGAAAACTGCCGTCAGGTGTATGATGCAGGGTGATGATCTCGATGGGTGCACCTGCCTCGATCAAGCGCCGCTGCAACAAATCAACCACGGGGCCTGCGCTACCGTTACCTGAATTGATGACCAGCTTGAGCGGTTTTAGCGTTGCTATATCAACAAAGTGCATCAGACGATGAATATAAGCCTGCTTATCCGTTTTTAGCTGGTATGCGCCTGTAGATGACACCGCAGCAAATAGACCAGATTCGGCCAGTGATTGAATCTCTGCTAAGCCACTATCGGCACTGATTGGTTTGGACTGTTCTCGAACCAGTTTTAGGCCGTTATAATTAATGGGATTGTGGCTGGCTGTCACCTCGATACCGCCTAAAGCCAAATAGTGACTGGTGGCGAAATACACCTCCTCGGTGCCAGTCATGCCCAGATCAATCACATCCACACCAGCATCCATAATACCGCGTAGAGTCGCTTGTTTTAACGTCTCACTGGACTGACGAATATCGCTACCAATCACAATCGCTGGAGTCAACTCAATGAATGATTGCTCAGTCGCTGCATGGTAGCGCGCGGCTAAAATTTGTGCAAAAGCGCGGCCGATGCGGTAAGCGATGTCTTCGTTAAGTGAAACCCCAAGCTCACCGCGGATATCATAGGCCTTAAACGAGTCAATGGTAATGGGCAGAAAATGAGTCGGTGGCTGATAATTGACACGCGTAGTAGACGCGTTACTATTGTCAAAAGCAGGATCAGAAATGGGCATGAGGACAAGGTTCCTTGTGCTTGGGCATAAAAGTAAAGTTGATGCGGTGATGATAACGCCATGATCATTCGATGATACACTATTCTCAGTGTTCAACCTATGTCAGCATCAGCAGGAGGATACCGCTGATGTTTGACTTATCTTAATCTATCAATGAGCGTACCCATTATGACCATATCGCAGACGACCAGTGCCGACGCTAATCAGCCAACCCATCTTGTAACGCCGCCAACGCCTGTAGCAGGTACCCCTGATGCCAGTGGCCAGCTGTCTGATTTACTGGCATTAATGGCACGTCTGCGGGTTGATTGCCCGTGGGACAAAAAGCAGACCAATCATAGCCTTATTCCCTATGCTATCGAGGAGGCTTATGAGCTGGGTGAAGCTGTACAAAGTGATGATGACGAAGACATCAAAGGCGAGCTTGGCGATGTGCTGCTGCAGGTGGTGTTTCATTGTCAGATGTATGCTGAGCAAGGCCGCTTTGATATCAGTGATGTCATTACCACCTTACAAGAAAAGCTGATTCGCCGTCATCCACATGTGTTTGAAGCTGAAACGCTCACTGATGATGCTGCCGTCAAAACGCGCTGGGATGAAATCAAAGCCGAGGAAGCGGAAGTACGCCGTACTCGCGGCAAACCACGTCGCCGTTTGGACAGTGTCAAAGCGGGCAGCGCGCTGATGCAAGCGCAGGATTTGCAAAAGCAGGCGGCTAAGCTGGGCTTTGACTGGGAGGATATAGAGGGCGCGGTCGAGAAGCTTGACGAAGAAATTGCAGAGCTAAAGGCCCTTTTGCCTCAAGCACAAACAGAGCCCCAGAGCGCTACTGAAGAGACAGAGACCGACGATACCAGTGTCGTCACTCGCCAAAAGGAGATCGAAAAAGAGCTGGGTGATTGCTTGTTTGCGCTGGTTAATGTTGCGCGTAAGCTCGACATGGATGCAGAAGCGGCGGGGTTGACCTGCGTGCATAAGTTCAAATCGCGCTTTGGTTATATTGAAGCAAAGCTTGCCGCCGCAGGCAAGCAGGTAGAGGACAGTACGCTCGCTGAAATGGATGCCTTATGGGAAGCCGCCAAGCAGCATGAATAAATCAGTTTATGCCAATGGCCTGAGTTTTTTGCGGGTTGGCCTGATTGTCTTGGGGACGCTGTGTTGCTTGACTGCCCAAGCCGTTCAAGCCGCGAGCTGTTTTGCCGATGCGCGCCACGCTTATCAGCACTTACTCACGCAACAGAAACATGATAGCCAGCAGCGTAAAGAGCCAGTCATCAATATCAATCGTGCTGGTGAGGGCGAGCTGACCACGCTGCACGGTATTGGCAGCAAAAAAGCACAGGCCATTGTCCTTTATCGTGACATGTTTGGCCGCTTTACGCGTGTAGAGGATTTGGCAAAGGTGAAAGGCATTGGCACAAAAACGGTTGAAAAAAACCGTGAGCGCCTGCGAGTGCACGATTAAAGCGCGTGCATATATCGTGCCGATACAATCGATAAACTACCGTTACGGTGATCTACTGCTGGTTACTGGCGGTTATTCATATCAGAATGATAAATATACCGAATACTGACAAAATAGCCAGTAAGATACCCTCATAACACCCCCAGCGCATGCAAAATTTGTTAAACTAGCGGGTACATCCGCCTGACAAACGCTGTGTTCGTCAGGGGTGGTCAAGAGTACCGGCAAGGAGTAGATGCATGGCCGAGCGTGCCGCCAAGCAGTTAGAACTGAACAAATCTGAATTACCCAATTCGATCACTGAAGTGATTGCCACCTTATCCCGAGCTGGGTTTGATGCCTATATCGTTGGCGGCGGCGTGCGCGATACCTTATTGGGCTTAAGCCCCAAGGATTTCGATGCTGTCACAGACGCCAAGCCACATGAGGTGAAAGATGTCTTTGGTAAACGCTGCCGTATCATTGGTCGTCGTTTTCAGTTGGCTCATGTGTATTCTGGTCGCGATTTGATCGAAGTGGCCACTTTTAGAGCCCCACCAACCAATGAAGCGCACACCACCCAAGAAGGCCTATTAATCCGTGACAATGTCTGGGGCGATATCAAGCAAGACTTCGCCCGTCGCGACTTTTCGATTAATGCGCTTTATTACCAGCCATTAAAGGGCGTGGTACACGACTACTGCGATGCGCTGAGTGATATCCGTAACAAAACCTTGCGTTTACTGGGTGATGCACCTGTGCGTATCGAAGAAGATCCCGTGCGCTTGCTGCGCGCGCTGCGCTTTAAGGCCAAGTTGGGTTTTGAATTTGATAAAGCGCTGTCGGCGCAATTCCACGACGGTAACTGGGCTCTATTAGAACAAATCTCACCGCACCGCTTGTATGACGAAACGCAAAAGATGTTTACGGGCGGCTATTTGGTACCGTTGCTACCGTTACTGTTTAAGTCTGGTGCTATTGAGCATTTGGTGATTTATCCACCAGCCAGCCCCAGTGCGCTGGTAACCCAAGTGGCCATCAATACGGACAAACGTATTGGTGCAGGGAAAAGCATCAACCCTGCGTTCTTTTATGCAGCACTGCTGTGGGAAAACTATCTCTATCAGCTCGAGAAGTTCAAAAAGCGCAACATGCCATTTGCTGAAGCACAAATGCAGGCTGCCAGCAAAGTCATCGACCGTCAGCGTATCAAAACGGCGATACCAAAATTTGCTGAGCAATTTATCCGTGATATCTGGATATTGCAGCCCAAGTTGGCCGCACCGCGTAACAAGCAGATCGTTCAGCTCTCTGAGCACCCACGCTTTCGTGCCGCTTTCGACTTTTTGTTGCTGCGTGAGCAATGCGGTGATGCCGAGCATCCATTGTCTGAGTCCACCAATGGCATGGGCGACTGGTGGCAAACCTATCAAACCTTATCTGACAAAGCGCAGCAGCAAGCGATTGCAGATTTTGATGACAGCATCAATCGCGGCGCGCACAAACGCAGTCGTGGACGCAATCGTCAAAAAGCGGCCGCGGCGCTGAGTGATGTGGCCGAGCAAAAAATAGCCTCAAGTGCTAAAAATAAGCGTAAGGATAAAACGCCCTCAAGTCAGCCGCCTACCGCGCCTGCACATGATGCGGCTGGTATACCAGCGCGCCGTCGCCGTGCTGCCAGTCAGCAAAATACCAGTGGTCAAACGGCTGCCAATTCAGCAGCTAAGGCGGACAGTAATAAGCCTGTCAGCCAGCAGCAAGTCAAACAGGACAGTCACGAGTTGGCGCAGTTGCAGCAGTTGTCGCTAGCCAGTACACCTGCGCCCAGCCAGTCAGCATCAGAGAAGCCTGCGCCATTGTTTGTGATCGAGCATGGCAGTGTGGTACCAAAGCTAGAAAAACAGTTGCCTACCGAAGCCTCGACGAAAACCAGCAGTGCCGCAGCCAACACTGTCCCACGCAAAAGATCGCGTGCAGGTGCAAAAACAGCGAACGCGAATACAGCTGACAATCAGCAAGCGCAAACGGTACAAGCAGGTGACTATACATCCAGTAACCAAGGCAAGGTTAACGGCAAAAAAACTGCTTCTGAAACATCGACCAGCAATACCAAGGGCGTTGTACCAAAAGTCATGACCACGCGCCGTATCGCCCAAACCCTAAGTTTGGTCAGTTTGGACAATGAGCCTGTACCTGCCAAGCGTCGCCGCCGCGCCACGCCTGTGGCAGATACTGACACGCAAGCAAAACGTATGCCTAAAAAGGCGGTTGATGCACAGCCGTCCAAACCAGCGGATACAGCCAGTCAGCCAGCCACTGAGCAAACGCCAGTCGCCGCTAAAAAACCGAGTCGCCGCCGCACGCAACAACCAAAAGCCGCGGCGTCTACGACAAATGAGCACCGTCAAGCAGCTGGTACCACCGACAATAAAGGCCCAATACCTGCCAAGCGTCGTCGCCGTCAGCCCAGCACCGCCTAACAAGCGGCAGCTATCATTCATAGTGAGAGTCATACCATCATGATGAGCCATACAGAGACCAGTGCTGTGAGCCGCACCGCTGACAATGAGGCATGGATAACCTGCTATGTGGGTCTGGGCAGCAATTTGACCAACGCGCTTGGCTCGCCCACTGATCATTTGCAGCAAGCGCTGACTCGCCTACGCAATCATGAGCAGATACGAGAGCTGCAGGTATCGTCGTTCTATGCGTCAGCACCGATGGGGCCACAAGATCAGCCTGATTTTATCAATGCGGTTGCTGGTTTTAACACCACGTTACCTGCACTTGAGCTATTGGACTATTGTCAAACGCTTGAGCAGGCCGCCAAGCGCGCCCGCTTGCGTCATTGGGGTGAGCGTAGCCTTGACGTGGATATTTTGTTGTATGGGCAAGAGACCATTACATTGCCCGAATTGACCGTACCACACGCTGGGATCAGCCAGCGCAACTTTGTGCTGATACCGCTGAGCGAGCTGGCAAGTGATATCACGATTGCCAATCAGCCGCTTGCGACTTATCCCATGGCCACAGATTGGACAGGACTTAAGCGGCTAACTGATGCTTGACCCGGCCTGACGACTGACCTTATCTAAAGATTGACTTGGCGTAAGCAGCAGTTAACGCGCCCTATTGAGAAGCTCATTATGACCACGTTATCGACGTTAAATGCCTATAAAAAAGACGGCATCAAATTTACTTGTTTGACCTGTTATGACGCGATGTTTGCGCGCCTGATGGAAAACGCAGAGATTGATACCATTTTGGTTGGTGACAGTCTGGGCATGGTGGTGCAGGGTCATCACTCTACTGTGCCAGTAACGGTTGCCGATATGGCCTATCATACGGCCAATATTGCACGCAGTAACCAGCATGCGCTGATTTTGGCTGATTTGCCTTTTATGAGTTACAGCACTATCGACGACGCGATTGCCAACAGCCGAACGCTGATGCAAGCAGGCGCACATGTGATCAAGCTTGAAGGTGGTCGTGAGCTTTGTGACACTGTGAGCACACTGATGCAGGCAGGCACACCCACTTGTGTACATTTGGGACTGACTCCGCAATCGGTGAACGTTTTTGGCGGTTATAAGGTACAAGGACGCGGTGATGGTGCGGCTAAACTATTGGCAGACGCGCAAGCAGTGGTGGATGCGGGAGCAGCGCTGTTGGTATTAGAATGCGTACCTGCGGCGCTAGCCAAACAGGTGACCGAGGCGGTTGCTGTTCCTGTGATTGGTATTGGGGCAGGTGTTGATACCGATGGTCAAGTGCTGGTGATGCATGACATGCTGGGTATGAAGCATGGCCGCGTCCCACGCTTTGTGCATGATTTTTTGACCGATGAGCAAAACTACTCGCACAGTATCGAGGGCGCATTTGCCTTGTACCAGCAGCAGGTACGGGCTCAGGTTTTTCCAAGTGCGCAGCATCAGTTCGATTAACCGTTACCACTACGCTGGATATTATTAGCTATAAAGGACAATACGAGGTCGTGATGCCAATTATTTATTATCAAATTCAGACCATGCAAGCCTGCTTGCAGGCACACCGTCAGCAGCGTATTGCCTTAGTACCGACGATGGGTAATTTGCATGATGGGCATTTGGCCTTGGTAACACAGGCCAAGCAGCATGCGGATATCGTGGTGGTCAGTATCTTTGTCAATCCAACGCAGTTTGGAGAAGGTGAAGATTTTGACAGCTATCCGCGCACCCTTGACGAAGACGTGGCTAAGCTGGCAACGGTTGGTGTTGACTACGTGTTTGCGCCCAGCGTGAGCGAAATGTATCCTGTACTGCCACCGCCGACCTCTGTTTATGCAGGTGCTATCAGCCAGCAGTTGTGTGGCCAAACACGCGCTGGTCACTTTGATGGTGTGGGTATCGTGGTTTCAAAGCTGTTTAATATTATCCAGCCTGATGTGGCGGTCTTTGGTCAAAAAGACTATCAGCAGCTGGCGATTATCAAGCAATTGGTACGTGACCTAAGCTATCCGATTGAGATCATTGCCGCACCCATCGTGCGCGCTTCTGATGGACTGGCGCTGTCATCACGCAACCAGTACTTAAGCCCAGAAGAACGACAGATGGCGCCAAAGCTGCAAGCCAATTTGCAACAGTTGGCGATGCAACTGCAAGGACAAGCACTGACCAAAGCGGCACTTGATAGCCATATTGCTAAGACAATAGCCAGCCTAACCAAAGCAGGTTTTGTGGTGGACTATCTGGCAGTGCAAACTCAGCAGCTCCGTCCGGTTTTTAGCGAGACTGAGCATGAAGTACCTCAAGACTCAGATATAGTTATTGTTGCAGCGGCGTGGCTCGGTCGTGCGCGCTTGCTGGATAATTTAATGCTCAGCGTAACTTAAGTTTACGGTAACAGTACTACTATCCTCATCTCTCATTCATACATGCTGCCACAGCATTAACCAACTAAGGTGATAAGAGTCATGGAAGCAGCAAGTAGCAAGCAAGCACAAACGCCAGCGACGATAGCTGAAGATGACATCAGTATATTGGTGATATCGGGACGCTCAGGCTCCGGCAAAACGTCAGTATTAAATATTTTAGAGGATTTGGGTTATTATTCTATTGATAACTTACCATTGGCGCTCGTACCTGATGTGGCTGATAAGCTCATCAAAGAAAGCGGCATTAACCGTATTGCGCTGGGCGTTGATATTCGTTCACCGCGTGCTGACCTCAGTAATTTTGCGGCCATACATGAGACATTGAGGAATACCTATGGTCAGCGCACTGTTAGAGTCATCTATGTCACTGCGCAAGACAGCATTTTGGTAGCACGCTTCAATGCCACGCGCCGCGTACATCCGCTAATGAGTCAAGACAGCGATAATTTAGCCCATTTGGCCTATAATTTGCCCAGCGCCATTAAAAAAGAAGTCGATTTACTCCAGCCCATATCCAGCCATGCTGATATCAAGATTGATACCAGCAAGTTAAATATCCACCAGCTGAAAGAATGTCTGCGTGATCACTTGGGTATTGATAATAAAATTGTCATCAACCTGCTGTCCTTTGGCTTTAAACATGGTAGCCCTATTGACGCTGATTTTGTCTTTGATGTCAGAATTTTGCCCAACCCGCATTGGGAACCAGCACTGCGCGGTTCTAGCGGACTCGATGATGAGGTTGCCGATTTTTTTGCTGACTATCCTGAAGTGACGGAAATGGCAGAGGATATCGCACAGTTTTTGGCACGCTGGCTACCTGATTTTTTACACAACAATCGCCATACGGTCACGGTTGCGATCGGCTGTACGGGCGGCAAACATCGCTCAGTCTATATCACCGAGCAGCTAGAAGCACAGCTCATAGAGCGTTTGCCAGCAGCCTTAAACGTGGTCGCCAAGCACCGAGAAAAGCATCGTTGGTAGGCGTGTGCTGAGCCGGCTATGATTATGGCGGCAATTGATTTTATTCATTATTTTAGAGAACTTATATGATTGATTGGTCAGAACATGACATGCGCGTCTCGCGCACGGAACTTAAAAAAGCTCATGAGCGTTTGCAGCAGTTGTCGATTCCGTTGGCAGGCTTGTCCAAAAAACAGTTGAAAAAGTTGCCTGCCAGTGATTATTTTATGGCGGAACTGATGGCACTTGCTGATATTACCAGTGCCAATGCACGCAATCGTCAGACCAAGCGTGTGGGTAAACTGATCGGTGAAGAAGACCGCCATGCGCTGGTCAAAGCGTTATTTGATGCTATCTTTGCTCGCGAGCAGGTGGCGAAAATTGAAAGCTGGTATGGCCGCTTAAACATCGATGATGAAGGCACGATGAAGCAATTTACCAAGCAATATAAGGCCTCCGAGCGCAACAGTATTTATCAGCTGCTGCTGTGGATTGAGTATGCCAAGCACACTCAAGATGACGAGTTGCTGCAAGAATCCGAAGAAGACTTAGAGAGTTATATCCGCGAAGTGGCCATTTTATCGCACATCAAATAGTGCGCTCAATCTGGTCAACATTGAGTACTGCGACCATAAAAAAAGCCAATCAAAAGTGATTGGCTTTTTTTGTGCGCGGTGTATTGGTGATTATTTTTGTTCAGCGCGGGTTTTATCGACCAAGTAATCAACGACTTGAGCCACTTTAGCGCCTTCGCCCGTTACTACGTATTTGCCCTGTACCACCACGGCTGGCACGCCAGTCAGCTGGTAACGCTTGGCGCCTGCTTGCGAGCGACCGATTTTGGTACCAACGGCAAACGAGTTATAAAGGCTATTAAATTTCTTTTGATCAACGCCTTGCGCGCCGTACCATTTGGCAAGCGATGCTTGGTCGAACAGTTTTTTGCCGTCTTTATGGATGGCGTTAAAGAGGGCGTCATGCGTTTTGTCTTCATAGCCGAGAAGCTGAGCGGCATAGAACCCGCGGGCGTTGGTTTCCCATACTGGGTTTAACGCAGCTGGGGTCTTAAAAAATGCGACATCTTTGTCTTTGGTCTTAGCCCATTTTTCCATATGCGGATTGAGCTTAAAGCAATGCGGGCAGCCGTACCAAAAAAACTCACGTACAATAATGGCATCGCCGCTGATGTTTTCGGGGTTATCGAGTACGCGGTAATCTTTCCCTGCGACATAGTCTGCCGCTTGTGCGCCCATGTTGGCAAACCCGATAGCACAGGCCAGACCAGTCAATGCGATGACACGTTTCATACGTTTTCCTTGAGGTGTAAATGCTTGAGGTTGAGAAATATAAATGCCAAGAGCAACAATGATGGCAAATCATAAAGTGTTTGGAATCATCTGTATATAGTAACGCAAAATACCGATGATTGTGAACCCGATTCTTAACGAATGGTTGTAAAGCTGTCAGCCATTATTTAGCGTACCTTACTTGAGATGAGCCGTGTGCTGTCACTGTTCCTGCCTGCCAAGTTGCTAAAGCAAAGGGCATGCGCTACGCTGGCTTGGTCATCACTGCGGGCACCTGCATGCGCCTTGTCATTCACAATTGGTGACGATGTGTCCACGACAAAGCAGCCGCGCTCATGCTAACATTGAGCCCATATTAGCCCATATAATGACAATAAAGGAAATTCTCATGCATTCAGCTGCCTCCCATTCTGACGCTGCGCCGCAAACTGACAGCGACTATCAAGCAGACACCAATACCAATGTTGACCCAAGCGAAGTGGATAAGTTTAACAAACTTGCTAGTGAATGGTGGGACAATAATGGGGCCTTTGCCACACTGCATCAGATTAACCCACTGCGTTTGAACTGGATAGAAGAAAACGTCAAGCGCGGCTTTTTGAGTACTGATGATGACAAATCTGCCGAGGCGGGTTTGGCTGGCAAAAAGGTAGTTGATGTGGGCTGCGGCGGTGGTATCTTATCGGAATCCATGGCGCGCCGCGGTGCGGATGTCACGGGTATTGACTTGGGCACCGAAAACCTTAAAGCAGCGGCGGTACACGCTGAGCAAAGTGATCTGACCGACACATTGCGCTATCAGCACATTCCTGTGGAGCAGCTGGCTGCTGAGCAGGCGGGACAGTTTGATGTGGTCACCTGTATGGAGATGCTAGAGCATGTGCCTGATCCCAGCGCCATTGTGCAAGCTTGCTTTGATTTGCTGGCACCGGGCGGCGTCTGCGTGATGTCGACCATCAACCGCAATCCAAAGTCGTATTTGTTTGCGATCGTTGGGGCCGAATATGTGCTGCGTTTACTTGATCGCGGCACGCATGATTATGGCAAGTTTATCACCCCAGCGGAGCTGGATAAGATGGCGCTAACGTCAGGGTTTTCTCGTCAAGACATCATCGGTCTTCATTACAACCCACTCACCAAGCGCTATTGGCTCGCACAGAATGTGGATGTCAATTACATGCTGGCGGTCAAAAAACCGATGACCGAATAGCTGTGATGACCGCTTGGATTCGTTACTGGTAGGCGTCTTGATACACCGCCAGTTCACGCGCATTTTTGATAAGAGTATATGATGACAAAATTTGTAAAAGCCGTTTTATTTGATCTCGATGGCACGTTGATCGATACCGCCGCCGATTTTGTACGCATTATTGGTAAAATGAGTGCTGAAAATCATTGGCAAGCGCCGCCTGAGCATGAGATTCGTGAGCAGGTATCAGCAGGAGCGTCAGCCATGGTGCAGTTGATGCTGCGTTATAATGAGCAGCTTGACGTCAGTGACGAGCAGTTGCAAGCATATCGCCAGCAGTTTTTGGACGATTACGAAGCTGATATTTGCGTTGACAGCCGCCTGTTTGATAGCCTTGATGAGGTGCTCACCACGCTTGAAAAGAACAATATTCCGTGGGGCATCGTCACCAACAAGCCGCGCTATTTGGCTGAGCAACTGCTTAGCGTCATGCAGTTGGATGAGCGCTGTGCGGTCTTGGTCTGTCCTGAAGACGTGCCCCGCACCAAGCCTGACCCTGAGCCCATGTATTTTGCGCTAGAGAGATTGGGTATCCCGCGCGGCGCGTCTGCCAGCGTGCTTTATGCTGGCGATCATATTCGCGATATCGAAGCGGGTAGGGCGGCAGGTATGCCGACCATTTTGGCGGCATACGGCTATATTCCACCTGAAGATCAAAAACGCTTAAAAAAATGGGGTGCTGATTACATCGTCGAGACCCCTGAAGAGTTAAACAAACTGCTGCTGTCTTCTGGCAAATTTGATTATATCTAACGCCGCTGCATCTCATACCATAATGCGATGCCCAGTGCGTTGCCAATAGCCGCAGTCCTTTTTAGTTTGTCGTAGCATGCGACAGTTTACCAAACGATCAGTAGTGAGTAATGCCATGAGTGACAGTATCGAGCAGCCAGCCGTAGCGCAGCCATTAAGCCATGATGAGATCCGCAGTTTTGTTCCAACAGACAACTGCTTGGATGGTAAAACCATTTTGGTAACGGGCGCAGGCGATGGTATTGGGCGAGTCGCGGCGCTAACGTACGCACGCTATGGCGCGACGGTATTGCTGCTGGGGCGCACGCTGAGTAAGCTTGAGGACGTCTATGACGAGATCGAAAGCGCTGGCGGCAAGCAGCCTGCCATGCTGCCGATGAATCTTGAAGGTGCAACTTATGCCGAAATGCAGCAATTAGAAGGTTTGATTCATAAAGAAGTCGGCCAGCTCGATGGCATTTTGCACAATGCAGGGGTGCTGGGTACGCTCACCCCGCTTGAGATGTATGATGTTGATACTTTCTCCAAAGTCATGCAGGTTAATTTTACTGCCACCTTTAAGCTGACCCAAGCCTTATTGCCACTGCTAAAAGATGCGCCCAATGGCTCAGTGGTCTTCACCTCAAGCACCGTCGGTACCCACCCGCGCGCGTTTTGGGGCGCTTATGCGCTCTCTAAGCAAGCGGTTGAGGGGATGAGCGATATCTTTACCCAAGAGACGCAAAATACCACCACCCTACGCTTTAACTGTATCAATCCAGGCGGCACGCGTACCAACATGCGCGCGCATGCGTTTCCTGGTGAAAACCCTATGACGCTCAAAACGCCCGAGGACATCATAGCAGGGTATGTGTGTTTGATGAGTGATGCCAGTATCGCTACCCGCGGGCAAGTGGTGGCACTACAGCCAAAAGATTAATCGCAAAACAGCCATAACAAGGGATACAAGATGACCATCACCAATAAGGCGCAGCTGATTGGCTTTGTGAACCAAGGCAATGAGGTTGACTATCTCTTGTTTTGGGGTCACAAAACAGACCGCCATCAGGTCAATAAAAGCTGCCTGAGTCAGTGGTATGAAGCGCCTTTTACTACAGAAGGGCAGACGTTTTTGACCGCTGAACACTATATGATGTATCAAAAGGCGAAGGTGTTCGGCGATGACAGTGCTTGCCGCGCCGTATTGCAAGCAAATAGTCCGAGCGATGCCAAAGCCATTGGCCGTAGAGTACAGGGTTTTGATGCCAACGTTTGGGATGATCATAAAATGGCGATTGTCATTGATGCCAATATTGCCAAATTTTCGCAGCACCCCAAGCTGCGTGCTTTTTTGCTGGGTACCCAAAGTAGTGTATTGGTTGAGGCCAGCCCAGTCGATACGATTTGGGGCATTGGCTTGGCGCACGATCATCCTGCGGCGCGTGACCCAAACCAGTGGCGCGGTCAAAACCTATTAGGGTTTGCTTTGATGGTCGTTCGTGAGCGCTTGCGCCGCACCGCCAATACCTGATTGAAATTGATCTGATTTGCCCCCATCTATTTGTTTTCAAAACCATTATTATGGTCATAATAAAAGGATAATAAGATGGCAGGTGGATGGTCAAGAGATGGCGCTGAGCACGAGCAAATGGACGCCACAGTTAACGATGCGCTAGATCGTGTGCGTAGCGCGCTGCCAACAGGCAAAAGCGCTGAGTTCTGTGAGGAATGTGGCAATCCCATTCCTGAAGCGCGGCGACTCGCGGTGTCAGGCGTGCAGCACTGCATTGGCTGCCAAAGTGAGCTTGAACAAGAAGCAAAGGCGGCTGAGCTGTTCAATCGTCGTGGCAGTAAAGACAGTCAACTGCGCTAATACGCCAATATCACCGAAATAAAAAAGCTCTCATGAGCCGCTAGCGAGTCATGGGGGCTTTTTTATGCTTGCTGCTTTGGTGATTCAACAGTATTGCTGGAGTGATGCAGGCTATTTTGATGGCACTGTTGATTAATCAGCAGCCAGCAGTGCCATTAGCTCATGATCCCACTCATCCCAGTCGATAGCATCAGACTGTGGCGCGCTGCTGTGGATGGTATCTGGCGACTGATTACTGGATAAAATCATCTCAAGGCGACTGTCAATCTGCGCCTCGGCACTGCTGACAGTGATGCTGTCAGGGGTGAAGTTTAGCTTGATCCAGCCCTCTGAGGTGTTGACCACCCCTTTGATACGTTGCCACTCTGGCAGCGCCAGCAGCCACTGCTGCAGTGTATCTGCTGCAAAAACCCAGTTGGCAGGTAAGCGCCAGCCGCCGAGTACCATACCTTGCTGCGCGTCGTGATAACGATAGGGCAGCGTATCATTGACATGCTCTGCCTCGTGATTAGTGGATGATGGCGTTTGCAAGTGACGCGGCGGTGACAAGCTGATGCGGGTTTGCGGCGGGGTATTGGCACGTTGACGCTTGATGGTGGTACTGGGCTGATCCAATACAGCGCTCAGCTGAGTGGTCAATGCTGTTGCCCCCGCGTGGTCTATATCTGCGCTACTGGTCTCGACGGTAGAACAATCATCACCCTCAGAGCTACCCCAAATCAGATGCGCATCGTTATTGATGCTGGTGACCCATTCGGTTAGCGCCTGCTGTGAGTCTGTATCCATCTCTGCGTAACGGTTGATCACCAATACATCGGCAGCGCGCACATGCGCCTGAAAGCCATCATGATGGCGGTATTTTTCCTGTTGCCATTGGCGCGCGTTTAGTACCGTGATGACGGCTTTCATGGATAGGCTGGTTTGCCAGTGTGGTTCGCTCAACTGGCTGACCAGCTCGTGCGGGTGGGCCAATCCTGTCGGCTCAATCAACAAGCGCTGTGGCCGTTGCCCACTGAGCAGGCGACTGATGCCAATCTGTAACGGCAACTGGCTGGTGCAGCAAATACAGCCGCCACTGACTTCCCGAATGGCGATGCCTTGCTTGTCTGAGTCACTGTTTGTATTTAATAGGGCACTGTCGATGCCAATACGGCCAAACTCATTGATCAGTAGAGCCCAGCGCGCCTCAGTTGGTTTGGTACTCAGCAGTTGGTTGATTAGGGTGGTTTTGCCTGCGCCTAAAAACCCAGTGATCAAGGTGCAGGGTACGTTTTGAATCATAGCGGTGCTCGTTATGGTTAATGAATAAGTGGTCATATCATAAAACATAATAAAACGGCGCTGTAGAGCCTATGCCCTACAGCGCCGTGATACTCAGCAGTGTCTTTTATTCAACACTATCAGCATCTGCTTCGTCAGGTACGAACACATACCCCACGCCCCAGACGGTCTGGATATAGCGTGCTTGTGACGGATTGTCTTCAATCAAGCGGCGCAGGCGTGATACCTGCACATCAATAGAGCGCTCCATTGCCCCCCACTCACGACCACGAGCGAGATTCATTAGCTTGTCGCGAGTCAGCGGCTCACGTGGGTGTTGTACCAGCGCTTTTAATACTGAAAACTCACCTGTGGTCAGGGTCACCACACTACCATCACGCTTGAGCGTACGAGTAGACAGATCCAGCGTCCATGGGCCAAACTCGACCACTTCGAGCTGATGACTGGGCGCGCCAGGCAGTTCGCGGTTTTGGCGGCGCAGTACTGCTTTAATACGTGCAAGCAGCTCTTTTGGGTTAAATGGCTTGGGCAAATAATCATCCGCGCCTGCTTCAAGTCCTGCAATGCGATCAGCATCACCACCTTTGGCGGTCAGCATAATGATGGGAATGTCCCCATTGTCTTCACGCAATCGTTTACAAATGCTGATGCCGTCTTCGCCCGGTAGCATCAAATCGAGCACCACCAAGGAGAACAGCTCGCGCTGCATGAGTTTGTCCATTTGATTGGCATCGTGAGCGGTACGGACGACAAAACCATCGTCTTCTAGAAAGCGCTGCAATAAAGAACGCAGGCGCGCATCATCATCAACCACTAAAATACGCTGCGTCATGGTGTCGGCGTTGGTATTATCAGTCATGCAAAAATCCTCTAATGAGTATTATTATTGTCAGAGCTTATTCATGGCCAGTTTATGAGTGATTCTCATTGTTTATCCATTACCCACAACTTTTGTGCAACGGTCTATGCTGGCGCAAAATTTATCACCTCACCGCTTTAGTGTATAAGATTGCACCAGCAATTGCATCACTTACCCACACAAATGCTGTATGGGTTTGTTTAAAATATACGTTTAAGCAGCGAAATGAGGTGCTTTGCAGCGAAGCGATGCGATTAGGCAAGGAAAATATAAAAAGGATTTTTATTCATGCAGCTTTTGCTATAATGCCAAACTACATTTCTCAACGATTGATACGGATATGAGTAGCACTGATACCCAAACGTCTTCTCAAGCCCAAACAAATGCACAGGGCTTGGATGCAACCACACACGCGAATATTCACGACAAACTTGCTCGCGCGCTTGGCATTAAGACTGCTCAAGTCAACGCGTTTGTCGAACTCTTGGATGAGGGCGCAACCGTCCCCTTTATTGCGCGCTATCGTAAAGAAAAGACGCAAAATCTTGACGATACGCAGCTGCGTGCCCTCGAAAAAGCGCTCAGCTATGAGCGTGATATGGCCACGCGCCGTCTCAAAATTGTCGAGCTGTTAAAAGCACAAGACAACTTAACAGACGAGCTGCAAGCTCGTATTGATAATGCCACCTCGAAGCTTGAGCTGGAAGATATCTACCTGCCATACCGTCCGCGTCGCCGCTCACCAGCGGCCAAAGCACGCGCGGCAGGCTTGGATGCTGCTGCCCAAGCGGTATTGACGCAAGAGATTGCGCCGATTGATGCCTTAGCAGATTATCAGCCACCTGCGCAGGTTACCGATGATAGCGGTAATGAGATTGACATTGATTTTGACGATGTTCAAAGACAGCTGGCGGGTGTGCAGGCCATTATCGTTGATGAATGGACGCAAGCGCTTGATCTGTTAGACATGCTGCGTACTGGTTTTGCCAAAACTGCCAATATCGTATCGACGGTTGCCAGTGACGAAAAACGCGAAGTGGGTGAGAAGTTTAAAGACTACTTTGAGCACAGCGAAAGTCTGGCACGTCTGCCCAACCATCGCCTGCTTGCGATGCTGCGTGGCCGTCAAGAAAACGTCTTGGGTCTAAAAATCGAAGGCGAAGATGCGCCCTTTATTGATAAGATCATCACTCATTTCGATATCGCAGGCAAAACGCCCAGCGAGCGCCATGACTTTTTGGTAGAAGCGGCAAACAGCTTGTGGAAAGACAAATGGCGTCCACATATCGAGCATCGCCTATTGACCGAAAAACGTTTGGCCGCAGAAGCTGATGCGATTGATGTGTTTGCCAGCAACTTGCAGCACTTATTGATGGCTGCACCAGCAGGTCGCAAAGTAATTCTCGGTGTGGATCCTGGTATCCGTCATGGCGTTAAAATGGCCATTATCGATGCCCAAGGTCATGTAGTGCTAGATGATAACGAAAAACCTGTGGTGGCAACGGTATATCCGTTTGCGCCAGACAACAAAATGAGCGAAGCCAAAGCGGTTATCAGCGACTTGCTCAGCAGCTATGGTGTTGATTTGGTCGCCATTGGTAACGGTACTGCCAGCCGCGAAACCGATGCCATGATCAAAGAGATCTTGGTGGCAGACAGTGCGCTGCATGCCAAAGCGGTGGTCGTTAACGAATCAGGTGCGTCTGTCTACTCAGCAAGTGAGCTTGCCAGTGACGAGCTTGCTGGTTTGGATGTCTCAGTGCGCGGCGCGGTATCCATTGCCCGTCGTCTGCAAGATCCCTTGTCAGAGCTGGTCAAAGTCGACCCAAAAGCCATTGGCGTAGGTCAGTATCAGCATGATGTGAACCAAAACCAGTTGGCAGACAGCTTAGATAAAGTGACCCAAGATAGCGTGAATGCCGTTGGGGTCGATGTAAATACGGCAAGCCCTGCCATTTTGGCACATATTGCGGGTCTAAATCGCAATGTGGCGCAGCAAATCGTTACTTACCGCCGCGAACATGGTGCGTTTGATAACCGCGACGCGTTAAAAAATGTACCACGCTTGGGTGTAAAAACTTTTGAACAAGCCGCAGGTTTTCTGCGGGTTCGTGATGGCAGCAACCCATTAGATGCCACAGGTGTGCATCCTGAAAGTTATGCACTGGTTGAGGCGCTGTTGGCAGAAACGGGCAAAACCTTGCCAGAAGTACTGGGGAACGACGGTATATTAAACAGCATCGACACCAGCGCGATCAGCCATGACAGCAACATTAGTGTCAAAGCCATTATCGATGAGCTCGCCAAACCTGCCCATGATCCGCGTCCTGAGTTTAAAACGGCCAATTTCCGTGATGATGTCAATAGCATCAAAGACCTAACCGAAGGCATGATGCTAGAGGGTGTGGTCACCAATGTGACCGCATTTGGCTGCTTTGTTGATGTGGGCGTACACCAAGATGGTTTGGTACACATCTCGCAAATGGCCAATGACTTCGTGGCAGACCCAATGAACCGCGTCAAACCGGGTGATATCGTGTCGGTGCGCGTGATTTCTATTGATGAGGCGCGTGGTCGTATCGGCTTTAGTATGAAGCCTGAAGCGGCCAAAGCACCACGTCCTACCAGCACCAATGATCAAAGTGACGCTGCGACCAGTAAAAATGACAACAGCAGCCGTCCACGCCGCAATCGCGCCAACACGGCCAACACTGATAGTGACAAGCGCCGCGCGGCACCTGCTCGCAGTAAGCGTAAAGACAATCAGAGCAATCAAGGCAAATCGCCTGCGCGTCCTACCAAAGCGGCCAGTGCAAAAACAGAGGCACCAAGCAAAATTGGTACTCTAGGCGCGCTACTACAAGAAGCAGGCGTGACCAAAAACAAAAAATAAGGGGCGATTTATTGGTCCTTTGTGTTGACACAAACCAGAAAAAGGCAGCCAATTGGCTGCCTTTTTCTATGGCGGGTTAAACATTAACGAATGGTAAAGCGGCGACTTTCGTTAAATTCAACTTGGCCTGGCTGGGTCGCTAGCAGCTCACCGCGGCGGTCTTTTTTCTTCTCTTGTAAGGTGATATCAGCGGGCTGTTCACGCATATCAGCAGGCGTCACTTGGCTGCTTTCGATGTCATTGATTGCTTGCGCTTCAGCTGCTTCACGTGCTACACGTGCTTGCGCTTCAGCTGTTACACGTGCTTCACGTGCTTCAGCTAATTTTGCTTGAGCCATTTGATCATAGGCTGCACGCCGTTGTATTTCTGCGGCAAAAGGCTCGTCATCATCCATGTCGTCTACTTCGTATGCCATGTCGACGGCATTCATCGCATCCATATCATTGTCATCGACGGCACCTGGCTGAGTGGCCAGCAGTTCACCATCAGGACCTTCAATTTCCGCTTGTAAGGTGTTGTCTACTGGCAAGGTGCGCACATCGGCTGGCTGGATGTCGCTGTGGTTAACAGGTGCGGCCATTGCAAGGCTGGGCACGGCCACAGCAGCACTGATAAGTAATGATAAAGGTAGCATACGGTTGGTCATAAATAATCCTCCAAACAAGCAGTCTCAATACGTTAGAAAACAGTCGCGATTACAAAATCGGCGTCATACCATTCTTTAAGGTATTGATTGTGACTGATCATCATTGATAATTGATAGTTACCAAACAATGGTTACTAAATAATGGTTATTGAATAGCAATGACTGAATACGTTAAAAAACAGTTAAGCATAAAACAAAGTTCAGAGTATCAGCTCAGGGCAGTCAAGTTCAGTAGTGAAATATTCACCAGTCTAACGTTTTTGTCTATAATTGTGAGCTTACGCAGTGGGTGTGTTGGTGCTTGGTAAAAACAGAGCGACTTATCAGCAAAATCATGAATCAAAAATCACGCACGGTCTTTACTGGAACTGTGATTATCACCGAAACGATCACTGGTCAAACGCACTAAAAAAGCGCCCACTGCACAATGTCAGTGGGCGCGCCGTTATCTATCAACCAATCATTACTTTTTATAGTCCAGCAGCCATGCCAATATCACATGCTGTCATTCCTATGTGGTTATGCAGCGATGTCCTGAGTCATGTCTCGACTTATGCCTCGACGCGCTCAAAGCATAAGCCTGAATATTCTTGCAAGCGCGTTATCAGCTTATCGCCCATTGCTGAGGCTGGCGTCCAAAAGCCGCCCGCGACCGCCTCTTTACTGATATCTTGCGCCAGACACAGCGCCGCTTGTGCCAGCATACGTGAGGTGCTGCCATAACCGGGGTCTTTGTCCCCTGTCACCTTGGTTTCAATACGCGCATCATCAGCGGTTTTGCCAAAAAAGCGAATATCAAAAAAGCCGTCTTCTTGTTCAGACTGCGAAGGCCCTGAGCCTGATTTGGGCAGAACATGGTCGGACAAAAACTCACGGCTGCGCTTAAAGCTCATCGCGGTGGCGAACCCCAGTAACCCTGCACTTAAGCCATAGCTCATCAGCTGACCTTTGACGCCATCTTTCATCCACATGGCTTCGTCGTACTTAAAATCGCGGCCATACTCATAGTCCAGCAGCTGATTGCTGTGATGCACAATGCGGGTATTGATGCTGGCCATCACAAAAGGCGCAAGCCAACGTCCTTGTTCGGTATCGTATTCTGGCTTTTTGATGTTGTCTTGGCGCACGGTGGGCGCATGGTCGTCATCATTGAGCAGATATGGGTTGGCAAGCTGGCGACGACGGTCGGGGTCCTGACCCACTTCGGCAAAGATGGTCGCCATCGATGCAATCGTGCCACCAGACAAGCCGCCTTTTGCTGCTTTGACGCGCATATTGATCACCTCGCAAGTGTCTCCCAAATGCGCTGTTGCTTGTTGCTGGGTAAAATAAACGCCCAAATCTGAGGGAATCGAATCAAAGCCGCACGAGTTGACAATACGCGCGCCGCTTTGTTGGGCCGCGTCTTTGTACTTATCCATCATGTCTTTGATAAAGATGGCTTCTCCTGTCAAATCGACATAATCCGTACCATGCTGCACGCATGACTTGATGAGTGGCTCACCATATTTCAGATATGGGCCGACGGTTGAGATGATGACTTGGGTTTGCGCCGTCATGGCATCAAGGCTGGCCTCATCATTACTGTTGGCAATGATGATATCAACAAGATGCGGAGTTTCGCTCTTGTCATTATTGTGATCTAGCGATGCTTGTAGCTTTTTAAGCTTGTCCTCGTCACGGCCAGCAATCGCCCAGCTGACTGCTGCTTGATCCGATGCCGGTGCTAAAAACTGCGCCAAATAGCGTGCGGTGATTTGTCCCACAAAGCTGGTCGCGCCGTATAAGACCACGGCATATTTTTGGTTGGTATTGGCCTTTTGTGTATCTACCTTGAGTGCCTCTGCAGGGATGTCCATGACGAATTTCCTTATGATATGGAGATGATTGTTATTTGAATGAGTATTTGTTATCAGTCGCTTTTCATTGGTTTTTAAATATTGGTTTTTAGCTATTGATTTTTAAATCATATTGGGTTTTATCAAAATAATATCTGAGCACATAAGGCTTTCTTAATACAAGCGAAAAACCTGAAAGTCACAAAATAGGTTAAAAAACTGCCAATAGCACTACATAGCTTACACAACGTATTGCCACAATTACCAAAAGGTACGTTGCAACAGGCCAAACATTGCTACGCTATGACCATAAGCAGTAACAACAAAAATGACTATATAAAACAATGAGGTAAAAGCGCTGGATGTCTTAATAACAGGGACGCCGCATTGAGCTTTCATTATCTAAGGAGAACCACTATGTTTCGTTGGGCTATTATTTTTGCAGTGGTCGCACTGCTCGCAAGTTTACTTGGGTTTGGCGGTGTGGCAGGTTTGTCAGCCAATCTGGCCTACATCTTCTTAGCAGTCGCGGTTATTTTGTTTATCGTGGCGTTTGTTAGTCGTAAGATGTAATAATAGGCATATCGTCGCCAGCGCTGGCAACCATCAACTGGCCAAGACTTTTGAATAAGACAGACAAAAAACGTCCTGCTATAGGACGTTTTTTTATGGGCAAATACAAATAAGCCGAATACCAATAAGCACTGATAAATATCAATAATGATTGATCAAAGAATACCGCCTAAAATCGTTTGGGCTGTAGGATGTATTCCATACGTTTGGCCAAGCGAATATCATGGCTGGTAATGCCGCCCGTATCATGGGTCGTTAAGCGTACTTCAACCACGTTGTAAATATTGCGCCACTCAGGATGATGCTCAAGCGCTTCGGCATAAAAAGCGGCTTGGTTCATAAAGCTCATGGCCTCGATAAAATCGCCGAAGTGATAAGATTTTACAATGCTATTGCCATCGCGTTGCCAACCTGGCAACTCCTGCAATTGTAGATCCACTTGCCTGTCAGATAAGCTACTCATGATGTCATCCTTTTTATTATTGGAGGGGTGAAAGTCACTGGTATAAGGTTGCGCCATATGGTGGCGCAAGCAAAAATCCGTCAATGACTGGCCATGCACTATCCCATGCAAGTTGCAAAGCGGATAGAGGGCAAAAAACCCACCTATACATGATATCTTGACACATATGTCTGACATATGTGCACAAAGACAGCAGGCAAATAGGCGGGCAATTCTGTGTTAAGACACAAAAGCTGGCGATTTTGGATGCGTGATTGGGCAGGCTGACCGTTATTTGACCAGTGACTGATAGTCAGGGTGCTGCTTGATATAAGATGCCACAAAAGAGCACTGCGGGACAACCTTTTTATCATTGCTGCGCGCATATTCTAACGCATGTTTGACCAGTGCCGAACCAACGCCTTGACCGCCAAGGGAGGGTGGCACGATGGTATGGTCATAGACGAGAGTGTCGCCGCGCTCTTGATAACTGATATAGCCAGTTTGACCCTCAATAGTGGTTTCAAAACGATTGGCGGTTTGGTTGTGCGTGATGTCAGGTTGGATATCGGTACTCATGGTGTTATTCCTTTGATTTATTATATTTTTAGCTCGTTTTATTGTTGTGTGGCAAACGCTTAAAGTAGCTTTATTATGCGTGATACCACTACGCGTTGCCAGTGACTTCGCGTAGCTTAAAGTAAGCAAAGATAGAACAAGTGTTATCGTTTTTTATGCGTATCAGCAGCATCAGCGCGCTACCACCATGCAGCGTAACGCCTTAGCGCGCATAATAAAGCGCTTGGCGCACGACAGAGGGCAAGTAACGATCAAGACGGCGTGTGGCAGCAGCGATTTTTTTGGTTATGCGTGAGCGGCCAGACGCTGCTGATTGTTGTAGTGGCTCGTTGAGACTGGGCTCAGCAGACTTTGCCTGCTGAGTACCTGCGGCCAAATGTGCTTGCCATTCGCTCGCGCTTGGCTGGCTAAAGTGCCAGATACGCTTGAGCACTTGGCGAAACTGGGTGCTAAAGCGGCCAGTGTTGTATGGCAGCTGGTAGCGCTCACAAATCTGCTGTACTTGTGGCGCAATACTGGCGTAGCGGTGCGCAGGCATGTCGGGGAAGATATGATGCTCAATCTGATGCGATAGGTTGCCAGTTAAAAAATGAAAAATACGGCCGCCTTTTAGATTACTAGAGCCGAGGATCTGGCGCACATACCAGTCGCCTTTACGCTCATCATCTGCAAGGTGGGTATAAATGTGCGCCTGCTCAGTCAGGTGACCACAAAAGATGATCGCCCACGTCCAAAGGTTGCGTGCGATATTGGCGGCGATATTGCCTGTCAGCGTGGTTTGGGCACTGCTGCGCCCTAGAAAAACGTACGCCGCGACAGGCAAGGCAAGATAGTCTTTACCCACTTGTCTACCAAGTTTGGCAAACAACGCACGCGCTTTGGGTTGCATGATGCGGTGAATTTCAGGATCATCAGCGTATTCATCAACGCTGATCTGAATGTCATGAAAGGCGACCGCCCATTCAAAACCCAAGGCCAATATCGTGGTTTTGAGTGGGTTATAGCGGTCGCTGGGCGTCCATGGCTGCTCGTCCGTGACCCGAATCAAATGATAGCCAACGTCATGGTCGCGGCCAACGATATTGGTAAAGGTATGGTGTAGGTAGTTGTGAGAGTGTTGCCACAATGGCGCAGGGCAGACAATGTCCCAATCAAAGCGCTGACTGTTCAGATGCGGGTGCTGCATCCAGTCGTATTGTCCGTGCATCACATTGTGCCCAAGTTCCATATTGTTGACGATTTTACTAACGCTGAGCAGTGCTGTACCTGCCAGCCACGTCCCCCAGCGGCTACGGCGACCAGACATACGCCCTGCACCAGCCAGTAGCACGCGTGCCAGTAGCTCACTATAGACCACGCCTGCATAGACGCGCTGAATATAGCGTGCGTCATCACCATCTAGTGAACTCATGACCGTGTGATAGAGGGTATCGAGTTCTGCCGCTAATGCATCGGCTTGGTCGGTGGATAACGGTGTTTTATCGAGGATTGGGTAAGGAGCAGTCGTCTGAGCATCGACCTTTGTGGTCGTCGCAGGCGGCGACTGGGGCGCTGGAACAAACCCAGCTGACATGGCGGTAAATAAAGGTGGTACGGTACGCATAAATTATCCTTAACCCTATCAATAAAAGCGCTTAACGGCTTAATATCACATGCAGGGTCAGTCGTTTTAAAAAATGGGCAGTGCCAAACGGCGTCAGTGTCAAGAGTGTCAAGACAGCAACAGTGAGAAATCGAAACTTAGGTCTCATAAAACTTGGGTCTCATAAAACTTATATCTCATCTAGGTCTCACGTAAACATCATTTAGACGTCATTTAGACATCTAGCACCACATCGGTCATCGCAACACTAATACAGGTCTGGATGGGCTCAAAGCCATCATGGCTAAGCTGACCAGTTTGGGTGTTTTTGACCACGCCGCTGACTTTGTTGCAGCGGCACATATGGCAAATGCCCTGACGACAACCGTAAGGTAGCGCAATGCCTACTTGCGTCGCCGCGCTGAGTAGGGTACTGCGACTGACAAATGAGCGCTGACGACTGCGCAGATAAATGGTTTGTTCAGTACCACTATGATCTTGTGGCTCATCAGTGACAGGATGATTATCAAACTGCTCAACGACTATATGGTCGCGCAGTAGTCTGCCATCCGTTTGCTGACTGGTAATGGTATCAGCGGCGCGCCTCAAACCTGCCAATAGAGACGGTGCGCCACAGGCGAAAATTTTGATCGTGGACAGTGGCAGATCCAGTGCCAGCAGCACCGCTGCCTCAATATGGCGCGTGCCTGCCAAATAAGTGGTCGGGTCATTGGTGTTGATCAGGTGATAAGAAAAGCGAGGATACTGCTGGCGAACATGCGCCCAATGATGCGCAAGCACTGATGTACGCTGATAAGACAGCAGCGTCACTGCATGGCCGATAGCCAATGCCTGCTCGATCAATCCCAGCATCGGGGTGATACCGCTACCACCCGCGATAAAGAGCAGCGGCGCAAGGGGCTGATTCGGCTGTTCCTGAGGCAGTGGAGGCAGTGTAAACGACCCACTTGGCAAGGTGGTATCCACGATCGTACCGATGGCCGCTTGCTTGGTAAGGTAATGGGATACCAACCCCTGCGGCTTGATGGCGATGGTGATGCTATTGGCCTGCGATGTGACCGGTTTATGGCTTGCCCCGTGCCATGCAGACCGCTTGGGTAATCCGAGTAGCGAATAACTGCGCTGATGATAAATACCATTTATCAAGACACTCAGCGTCACATGCTGCCCACCTTGCCAGCTGCCTTGCTGCTTAAAGGCAGCATTGGGCGTAAACTGCAGCGCCACCAAGTCGGCACTCAGCGTGTGGCGCGCAATCAGGCGCAGGCGTGGCTGGGTTTTTGACCAAAACGGCTGCAATCGCGCACCCATAAAATGCAAAAAGGCACTTTGCACCAGTTCAGGGCGATAGCCAGTCGTCATCGTCGTTATACCTCTTACTTATCTGTGTGGTAGTGTTATTATCATGCTACCGTGTATCGTCGCGTATAGCGAAAGGTTTGCTGCAATTTTTTGTGCTGTTCCTGAGACAATCCTTATTGGGTGGTTAAGGGCATGTGTACCTTTACAGGTTTGCTGCTGAGTTTTTTGACATGGTGAGCGGGCTTGTTGTTCTTAGCACCGCTGTTTTTCTGAGGATGACTTTGTCGCAAAAGGCGCGCGAAAACGGCCACTCAGCTTGCAGCGCCCCCGCCACAATGCGATAATGCAAAACAATGTACAACTCTTATAACAAGGCACTGCCCGCGCCGTTTCACTGATTCAGGCAGGCGCTGCCTTCTTTTATATCGTCTATTGGAGTGCTAATGGCACAATATATCTACACGATGAACAACGTGTCAAAACTTGTTCCACCTAAGCGTGAGATCCTAAAAAACATCAACCTATCGTTTTTCCCTGGTGCCAAAATTGGTGTCCTCGGTATTAACGGTGCGGGTAAATCGACCTTGCTACGCATTATGGCAGGCGTCGATACCGAATATAGCGGTGAAGCGCGTGCACAAACGGGCACCAAGGTCGGTTATCTGCCGCAGGAACCGCAGCTTGATAACAGCAAAGACGTGCGCGGTAATGTCGAAGATGGCATGCGCGAAGCGCTGGATGCACTGGCGCGCCTTGATGCCATCTATGCTGAATACGCTGAGCCAGATGCTGACTTTGACAAACTTGCTGAAGAGCAAGGCAAAATGGAAGACATCATCCAGTCATGGGATGCGCACAACCTAAATACCCAGCTGGAAAAAGCTGCTGATGCCTTGCGTTTGCCTGCATGGGATGCGGATGTCAGCAAATTATCAGGTGGTGAAAAACGCCGTGTTGCGCTTTGCCGTTTGCTACTGTCTCGCCCTGACATGCTATTACTTGACGAACCGACCAACCATTTGGACGCTGAGTCTGTTGCATGGCTTGAGCAGTTCTTGCAAAACTATAGCGGTACGATCGTGGCCATTACCCATGATCGCTATTTCCTTGACAATGTGGCGCAGTGGATCTTGGAGCTTGACCGTGGCCAAGGCTTCCCTTATGAAGGCAACTATACTGAGTGGCTGGAGCAAAAGAACAAGCGCTTAGAGCAGCAGCAGAAGCAAGAAGAGTCGTTTGCCAAAGCCTTGAAAAAGGAGCTTGAGTGGATTCGTAAAAATCAAAAAGGCCAACAAGCCAAGTCAAAATCACGTGTTCAGCGCTTTGAAGAGCTGAATTCAAAAGAGTTCCAGCAGCGCAATGAGACCGCCGAAATCTATATTCCACCCGGTCCACGCCTTGGTAACAAAGTGATTGAGGTCAACAACATCTCAAAATCTTTTGATGATCGTTTGCTTTACGAAGACCTCAGCTTTAATGTCCCAGCCGGTGCTATCGTCGGTATCATTGGGCCAAACGGTGCAGGTAAAACCACTCTGTTTAACATGATCACAGGCAAAGATGAGCCAAATACGGGTTCAGTAGACCTTGGCGAAAGTGTTGAGGTCGCCTACGTCGGTCAGGTACGCGACAATCTGGATGACAGCAAAACCGTGTGGGAAGAAGTCTCTGACGGTTTGGACATCATCACCGTTGGTGAATACACCACGCCAAGCCGAGCCTATATCGGTCGCTTTAACTTTAAGGGTCAAGACCAGCAAAAACGTGTCGGTCAGCTATCAGGTGGTGAGCGTAACCGTCTGCAATTGGCAAAAACCCTGAAGCAAGGCGCGAACGTATTACTCCTCGATGAGCCGTCGAACGATTTGGATATCGAAACCTTGCGCGCACTTGAAGACGCGGTACAGGTCTTCCCAGGCACGGTCATGGTGGTCTCGCATGATCGCTGGTTCCTTGACCGTATCGCCACCCATATCTTGGCCTTTGAAGAAGAAGGTCCAACTTGGTTTGACGGTAACTATACTGAGTTTGAAGCGTATCGCAAAAAGCAGTTGGGTGCGGACGCAGGCCCTAAGCGCATGAAGTATAAGAAGATTACAAAGTAATTTTTTAGGTCATCTGCTAGGGATATGCCCTAAACAAACGATCAGGTATATTGATAAAAGGCGTAACGCAGGTTACGCCTTTTTTATGGTCTAAAAAGGATGAGGTGGCAAAGATGCTTGAGACAGTCGCGCGGTTATTTATGGTTGCAACGATGGTATTGCCGATCATTGTGGTTTATCGACATCAGTTTTCAAAAGTCACTCGTCTGCGCACTTGGCAAGTGTTTTTTATTGGCGCGATTTTGATTTGGTTATTGATTCAAGGTGGCGTGTACTTTACCAATGCGCATTTGCGCGCGGCACTTGATGCCTTTGATGTGGATAACAATGGTATTTTTACTGCTGACGAAATCAATGAAGCACAGCGAGCGGCGATGAGGCGCGTGGTATCAGATACAGGGAGAGCGCTTGCGCCAATCACAGGCGCTGTATTTGCGGTTGGTTATATGTTGATGCTATTGGTTTTTTTTAAAATAATTGGGTTTTTTAAGCAAACACTCTTAGCAACATTCGCCAAAAGCGACCAAGCTTAATGACTTAGTCGCTAAGAGGGGCTACGGCTTAGTGACTTTTGGCTTTGATATGGTTAAAAAATTTACAGCCAAACATCGACCACGTCACACGCCATATGCTCTATTTTTGATAGCTTGTGGCGTAGATTTTGTTGCAGCAGTTCAAGCTTATCATCAGGCAATTTGCCTTCGATAATGACTTGAATACAGTCGTCATATTCGCATTGGTAGCGGATCTTAATGCCATCGATATACAGCACCGTCTCGTCATAGCTAGACGTATTGACATCATCCATCGTAGAAGCCACCTCATGATCAATGGGCGGCACCAATAGCTGCTGATAACTGGCGATATTTGGCATTTTGCCAGTATGGGTTTCAATGATATTAGTATATTGCTGTGCTCGCGCATGGTCTTGCATTTCCATCGCCTCCGCCAGCTGCGCATAGTACCAAAGGTGCAAATACTCATTATCTTGTCGTTTGACATAAAAATGCTGCCACTTGCGTGCAAGGGTGGTCATATTTTTCCAAATCAGGGTATTGAGATTGAGCACCCACGTGTCGAGATTACGCAGTAGCGGCGCAGTATCATCCATCACAACCTCACCGCCTGTAACCACAATACGATTGTCTTTTAACCGCGCCTGATGTCCATGAACCCAGCCCATGCTGTTGCGGGTGGCAACTTGGCTGATCTTAAAGCTGCGGGTATCAAGACGGTAAACAGGTGTATGGCTGTACTGGCGGTCTTCAGGGTAGCCCAATGCGCCAATGATGATAATGTCCTCACCGACCAAGGTGGCGGTGTGAAAGTCGGTCGGCGCAAATACCGCTTTGGGATACTTGTAAACAGTGATACCACCGTCGGGACAAATCACGGTCACGTCATTGTAAATACAAAAATTGGGATCGTAGCTGTCTTCAAACTCGCCGCCGATCAAGACGATACGACCATCAGGCAACAGCGTGCGGGTTTGCCCCATTCGCGCTTGGCACCACATGGGTTTGGCGATTTGATGTTCGCTAGGACGATGACCATCAATGATGTATTGCTCAACCTCCCACGCTGACAAATCGTGTGTGACCACCCATTGGTAAAACGGATTGGTGACTGCCGTGGGGTTTTGCATACCAAATACTGGATGTTTAAACGCGTGATAGCTCAATAAAAAGTCGCGTGTCTGCGGTAAGTCCAGCGTTTGCAGATCCGCATAGCAATGGTGGTTTTTGGTATGTCTGGCGAGTATAGGCACCGATGCTGGTGGTATGGGATAAGGGGACTCAGGCCTGATATAGGGCGATAAGACAAAGGTGGAACGGGGTATCTTGGGAAGATATAGGTTGTGAGATTGTGGTAGATAAGGCGTGTTGAATAAAGGCGTAGCACTGACTTGATAAAAATATAGCGTCATATAAGGCTGTCGCAGCGTGACGACAGGCAGGGGGTCTGGTTAATGTGTGGCATAAGGCCGCACAGACAATCATAATTGCTCATCTGTGTTTGGCTATCTTAGCAGAATTTGGGATAAATAAAACCGTCGCGTGATGATTTTGGTGTCAATATTGGCTGGCCCATCATAATAGACACATTAAAAGAAGGGCTTACAGGTAACGACCTTATCTGAAGAAGAAGGTCTAGCATGGCTTGATGGCAACTATGCTGAGCTTGAAGCTTATCGTAAAAAACGATGGGTGATGACGCCACGCCTAAGCGTGCTAAGTATAAGAAGATGACCAACCAATACCACTCTTTGGTATATTGGCACTGAATAGAAAAGACCGCTAATGATGAGCGGTCTTTCTTTACGCACAAATTTTTTGACTATTTAAGCGTTATTTATGAATAATTGGAGACTTCGATTAAATTGCCATCAGGGTCACGAAAGTAAAATGACATAATTGCGCCTTGCGCACCTGTTCGCGCTACAGGACCTTCGAGCACGTCAACACCTTGCTCACGCACATGGGTCATGGCATCGGCTAAGGGCGTGGTGGTGATAAAGCACAAATCGGCGCTACCTGCTTTGACATTTTGTGCTTTGGGCTCAAACTCATTGCCCAGCTCATGCAGGTTGATTTTCTGTTGACCATGCATCAAGGCGACACGTTCTACACCAAAACGCACTTCGGTCATACCCAGCACCTTGGTATAAAAATCAATAGTGTGCTGTAGATTTTTTACGGTTAAAACAAAATGGTCAAGCTTTAGTATGTCCATGGCATCTTCCTTCGGTATTATTGATAGTAAAACATCTTATACGAGCGTAATTTATGACGACTAAAGCATCCCAGCAAGCAACGATAGAACATTTATATCACACCCATCCGCTACTAAAGACGATCACAGCCACCAAGCCGCTGTGCTGGTTGAACCCCAAGTGGCAGCCTTTTGCAGAGGCAGCACCTACTCTGCCGCTTGGCTTGGATGATATCGCGGACGCATCCGAGCGCTTAAAGCGTTTTGCCCCTTATATTGCCAGCGTATTCTCTGAGACGGCGGCAAGTAATGGCATTATCGAATCGCCATTACGCACTATTCCAAACATGCAGCAAGCGCTACAAACCTTTTATGGTCATCCCATGCTTGGGCGTTTACTGCTTAAATGTGACAGCCATCTGCCGATTTCAGGTTCGATTAAAGCGCGCGGCGGGGTCTATGAGGTGCTCAAGTATGCAGAATCAGTCGCGATTGACTCAGGTCTATTAGCCCTAGAGGACAACTATCAAACACTCGATAGCGCTGCTTGCCAAGCGGTCTTTGCCACGCACAGCATCGTGGTCGGCTCAACGGGCAATCTTGGTTTGAGTATCGGCATTATGGGCGCGCAGCTTGGCTTTCAAGTGACCGTGCACATGTCGGCCGATGCCCGTCAATGGAAAAAAGACTTGCTGCGAGGCAAGGGCGTCCGCGTTGTCGAGCATCAAGATGACTATAGCAAAGCCGTTGAACAAGGGCGGATTGAGGCTGAGCAAACCCCGCGTTGCCACTTTATCGATGATGAAAATTCTCAAGATCTGTTCCTTGGCTATAGCGTCGCTGCTGAGCGCCTAAAACAGCAGCTGGACGAGCAAGGTATTCAGGTGGATCACGAGCAGCCGCTGTTTGTTTATCTGCCGTGCGGTGTTGGCGGTGGCCCTGGCGGCGTGGCCTTTGGTTTAAAGCAAATTTTTGGGGACAATGTACATTGCTTTTTTGCTGAGCCTACCCATTCTCCGTGCATGCTTATCGGTATGTATACGGGTTTACATGATGGTATAAGCGTGCAGGATTTGGGTATTGATAACAAAACCTGTGCCGATGGTCTGGCGGTCGGTCGCCCCTCCGCCTTTGTCGGTCAGGTGATGGCGCCGCTGCTCAGCGGTATTTACACGGTGGAGGATGACGATCTATACCGCCTGTTGGCCTTGATGCATGACAGTGAAGGCATAGATTTAGAGCCTTCGGCATTGGCAGGCGCGCCTGGTGTTTTCAACGTCCTCACCAAAGGTACAGCGTATCTGGCGCACCACGGATTAACGGATAAGCTCAACCAAGCGACGCATATTGTGTGGGCAACGGGCGGCAATATGGTACCCAGTGAAGCGCACCTTAACTATTATCAAAAAGGAAAAAGCCTGCTGTAGCGTACGGCAGTGCTTTGTGTCATGAGATGATTAGCCATCGTACAAAAAAAGACCGCTCATCATTAGCGGTCTTTTTTATGGCTTTGCAGGTGGTTAATAACTCAGTCGCAAATTGTCCTAACGCTTACGGCCAAATTTACGCTGTTTCTTATTGCTGATCTCGGTGATGGCATGGGCGATTTCGGCATCTTCAAGACTCGCCACTTGCTGCAAAATTTGCATCATATCGGGGTTGAGCACGTATTTGGCATGATGGGCGATGTCGTTGATGCGCTGATCGAAAGTGAGCACGCCAGTATCCTCCTCTTTTTGTAAATAATCGAGGCGAATCAGCGCATTCACAAAGCTGATAAACAAGGCGCGATCAAAGAAGTCGGGAATGTCATCAGCATACAGCACCGACAAGCGCTGCCCGAGCAGATGACACAGATCGACCACTTCTTCGGCAGTGAGGTTGCCTGAGCCTTGCTGCGCGAGTAGCGCCAAGGTCATAAAGTAGCGCTCTAGGCTTTGTTCCACAGGCGCGGCCAGCACTTCTAATTGTTGATAGTTACTGCTATTGGCCTCAGGTGCGCCGAGCATGCCATTACCCAAATCAACGATCAACCCGTGTGTGATGAGGTTGTCAATTTTTTGATTGAGCGTCTCAATCAAGCCATGCGCGGGATAATGTAAAAACAGCTCACTTTGTAAAAACGGGTACAGCTGGGCGACGATGTCATCTAGGCGGTCACGCTGTATGCGACCATTGCGCGCCACGAGTGCCGCAAGGAACGACAGTAAAATAAACACGTGCAAAATGTTGTTACGGAAATAGCTGAGCAGCGGCGCTTGTTTGCCGACCACCTGAATGATGTCACCCAAAATATGCGGTGTGCGCTCAATCAATTTGAGCTTGATACCATAATCAATGATTTGTTGCGGGCTCATATCGGTAACGATGGTGTCATCAGCATAAGGAATCTGGCGCGCAATACCTTGATATAGGGCGATTTGTTCACGGCAAATCTCTTCATCAAGCGCCGCTTTTGGTGAAGACAATAGCACCAAGGACAGTAAGGAGACAGGGTTGACCACCGCTGCCTTATTGATGTTTTGCATGATTTTGACACCGATGTTGTCAACCATGGCGCTGGCATTGTCATCAAACGGCGTGTCGGTACGATCGTGCGGCAAGCTGTCGGCGCTGACATCAAACTTGTCCATAAAATCGCTTAAATGTAGCGGCGTGCCAAAGCTTAAATGCACATGGCCAAAGATACGCTCGATTTTGCGGCTGACTTTGAGCAGACCGACCAATGATTCGGACTCTTTTGGTTTGCCTTTTAGCTCGCCAACATAGGTGCCGCCTTCCATAATGCGCTCATAGCCAATATAGGTGGGGATAAACACCACAGGCTTGTTCATCTGGCGCAGCTGGCTGTGTACGGTCATGGCCAGCATACCCATCTTCGGCGGCAATAGACGGCCTGAACGTGAGCGCCCACCTTCGATAAAGTATTCAATCGGCGTGTGGCGGGTAATAAGGGTGTGCATATACTCGCGCAATACGGCGGTATAGAGGTGGTTGCCACGGAAGCTGCGGCGAATAAAAAACGCCACCGCGCCGCGCAGTAAGGGGCCTAAGACAGGCACGTCTAGGTTGTCGCCTGCAGCCACATAAGGAATGCTAAGGCCACGTTTATAAATCACGTAAGACAGCAGCAAATAGTCAACATGACTGCGATGACACGGCACATAGATGATTTCGTGATCGGTTGCCAGCTCACGCACACGCTCAAAATGATGCACATCCACGCCGTCATACAGCTGCGTCCACAGCCACGTCAAAAAGCGCTCAAACACGCGAATGATGGGGTAGGAGTAGTCATTGACCATCTCATTGGCATAGCGCTTGGCAAGGGCTCGTGCCTCGCGAACCGTGACGCCCGTCTCGTCAGCTTCTTTTTGCGCCGCATGTTGAATGGCTGGGGAGTAGACCAGCTTATCGACCAAGTTGCGGCGGTCAGATAAGTCAGGCCCCAGCATACTGGCGCGCTGCTTATCCAGATAGACATTCAGCTGTAGCTGCAAGGTGTGTACCAGCTGACGGTTGGCGTCCACGCTGGGCACCAAAGTACCCGCAGATAGGCGACTTGGTTCGGCATTGGCGTCAGCGTCAGGCGTCGCAGCAGGAACAGGGGCATCATCAACATCGACTTCTAGCGTCTCATGAATCAAGTGGCGCAGGTTTTGCGGGGCATGGAACTGGACGAACGTGTCTCGTCCCATTACCCCGATATTAAACAACTGCTTGGCGATGCTGGGATCTTGCCAGTTGTCGGTCATTAGCAGCTTAAACAGCGAGTCTTCTTTTTCGGGAGCGCGTCCCCACAAGATGGATACGGGCACCAGCTGTATCTGTAGCTCAGGATGCTGCAGCGTGGCGTTCACCAGTCGTGACAGGCGCGGGGATACGGCGCTGTCTTTGCCTTTGGGGTGATGCAAAAAGATAATCGCCGCATTTTCATTGAGTTGATAAACCGTGTCCTTTACTCCGACCAAAGCGGGCGGCAATTTGTGCTCTTTGGTCTGCAAGTCAATCAAGATACTGTTGGAGCGTGAATACTCTTGCAGTACATAAAAGGTGAGGGTTTGATCGTCATTATCAAACGTTGGTAGCTCGCCCAAATGCTTGGCCTTTACCGCCACATCAAGCGCCTGCCCAGACAGCTTGCGATACAGCTGATTGATGGGCGGGTTTGAGTACGGCTTGATGGCTGCTGAGCCAGTCTTCTTGTCCGCAGAGGGTTTAGCAAGGCGTTTTTTGAGAAACTTCGGTATCATAATCAAGCGTCAAACTTTATAAAATATAATGCGGTTATGATGCCATAAAAGCGAGAAAAGCGATATATGCACTGTTTATCTGTCTTAAATATTTGCTAATAGATGTTTGCAGTTTTATGAGGGGTATTCATAGACAGTCAGACAACGACACACAGCGGACAACGAACAGATCGTCAGGCGGATCGGTATTTTTGCTAAAAAAGCATTTCGCTGCCTGTGATTGTTCGGTAAGATGAAAGAGAAGCTGATAATGCTTGTTTGATCTTTTTATTCGATAACTTTGTGTGTGCAGCCATGACCCCAGCCATTTTACTTGCCAAAAAACGCGGCCTTGATTACCAAATTTGTGAATACACCCACGACCCAAAAGCGCCTTCATATGGGTTAGAAGCGGCTGAAAAACTGGGCGTGGCGGCGAATCTGGTGTTTAAGACGTTGGTCGTCGCAACCGATCAACATCAGTTGGCTGTGGCGGTTTTGCCTGTAGAAAACACGCTTAATTTTAAAAAAATAGCCAAAGCGCTCGGCTGCAAAAAGGCGCAGATGGCTGACCCCAAACAAGTCGAGCGCAGCACAGGCTATGTGCTCGGCGGCGTCAGCCCACTGGGACAAAAAAAGCGTTTGCCGACTGTTATTGACGACAGTGCGCAGGCGCTTGAAACCATCTATGTCAGTGCTGGCAAGCGCGGCCTTGAGATTGCGCTGGCACCCAACGACTTGGCGCGTACCCTCAAAGCATCCTTTGCTGACATTACTGATATGGCCTAAATGATAGGGTTATTTCTTTATAAAAACAGTAACGCCAAATTGAACGTTATTTTTTAATATCGGCAGAAGCACCTAGCGTGAGCACAGTACCGCATCACCAACTTTATGCGCGCCTTGCCATTTTGTTCTATTCTTTTTGTTTTGTATCGACTATAACCATGTATACACCACCTCCTAAAAGGAAAATCCATGCCACATTTAATTGTGCAAGCCACGCCCAACGTACATATTTCTCATGAAGAATCACTGTTAAAAGACCTCTGCCAAACCCTGTGGGACAGTGGTGAAGTCAAAAATAAAAGTGATATCAAAGCACGCATTCTACCTATTGATACCTTTTTGGTCGGCACAGATGATGACGAGCAGCGCTTTGGCTATGTTTATATCGAGATAAAGATCATGGTCGGACGCAGTGAGGAGGCCAAAAACGCCATTGCTGCTCAGCTGCTCGCTAAGTTAGAAGACTTATTGACACCGGAACAGTCAGGACGCGTACAGATACAACTGTGTGTCGAGGTGAGCGAAATCAGCCCAACCTATCACAAAAAAGTCATGGGCACGCCATAGATAAACAACCATCAAAAACATAAGACACGTTGCAGGTTAGGTATCGCACAACGCTTTGCTGTCGTATTTGGGCAAGATAACCACTTCGGCATCATAGCCTGCGGTTTTGCCATTAGTTGCCATCAGGTTGCGGGCGATACGCAGTTGGTATGTGCCCGTGCTGGGCAGACAGCCTTGATAGATGATGCCGCCTTTGTTGCCGTCATAGCTGCCATCAGGCATATGGAGCACGCCAACATTGGCGGTATCGACGGTGCCTGCTAAGGGCGCGAGGTTAATCACCACGTATTGGTTGGCGCTGGCATTAAATTGATACCAGTTGTCGTTTTCTTTGGGCGACAGTGTGCCTGTCACATGCTGGCTGATATGCCCTTTATCAAAATGAATGGTGTCAGCGGCTTGAGCGTTGGTTGTGACCAAGCCCATGGTCAACAGTAGCGCGCTACTGACGCCTGCTATTGATCGTATATGAGATAATGGAGATGACATAAACGGCGCCTGCCTGTTAGTTGCTTTATTTACTATAGTGTAGGCTGCTATTCTGTTACTGTCAGTACGGTAATAATGGCGCTTTGTACCCAAGCGATGGGTTTTGGTGAATGCAGCCTGCTGCTTACTCACACCTTGCTTATTTACGGTGAGTGGTATCATTTTTGGCACAAAAAAAGCGCTCAATCAATGAGCGCTTTTTGTGATCACAATCCAGTGGTTTTTGGCACTTTAGTCTTTAGTCTAAAAAGGCAAAGTGGTCGATTTCCATCGATGTCATGCTCTCGCTTGGCGCGACCATGCCTTCAGCGTGGCCTGAGGTGCGTGGCAAGATTTTGTCAAAGTAAAACTCAGCGGTTTGCACTTTGGCAGTGTAGAATTCGGGCGCTTCTGTGCCGCCGTTTTCAAGTTTTTCATAGGCGACAGCGGCCATGCGCGCCCAGTGATAGCCCATCATCACGTAGCCTGAATACATTAGGAAGTCATCAGAGGCCGCCGAGATGATTTCACGGTCTTTACGAGCCATGAGCATGAGGCGCACGGTGAGGGTGTTCCACTCGGCGCACAGCTTGGTCAGTGCCCAAACAAACTTGCGCATGTCCTTATCAAGGGCATACTCGCCGCACCATTTCATGATGCTTGAGGTATAATCACGGATGATTTTACCTTTTGATTGCAAGATGACTTTACGTCCGAGTAGATCCAGCGCTTGGACGCCAGTGGTGCCTTCGTACATGGTCGCGATACGTGCATCACGGGCGATCAGCTCCATGCCCCACTCTTTGATATAGCCGTGACCGCCATAGATTTGCTGGCCGTGCTTGGCCGCTTCGATACCAAGTTCGGTTAAGAAGCCTTTGAGAATTGGGGTATAAAAGCCCAATTTGTCATCCCATTTTTCAAATTCATCATCGTCGCCATTGGCCACGCCTTGCGCCATCTTATCCGCGTAGCGTGCGGCATGATAAATCATGGAACGGCCGCCTTCGGCAAAGGATTTTTGGATGAGCAGCATACGGCGCACATCGGCATGATGAATGATGGCATCGGCAGCTTTATCAGGGTCTTTGGTACCTGATAGGGCCCGCATAGAGCGGCGCTCTTTGGCATAAGGCAAAGCGTTTTGGAACGACAGTTCAGTATGGGCTAGGCCTTCAATACCTGTGCCAATACGGGCGGTGTTCATAAAGGTAAACATGGCTTTTAGGCCTTTGTTCGGTTCACCGATCAAGTAACCCTTGGCCGCATCAAAGTTTAAGACACAAGTGGCTGATGAGCTGATACCCATTTTGTGCTCAATTGAGCCGCAGGTCACGCCGTTACGTTCACCCAGTTCACCTTCAGCCGTTGGTAGGAATTTGGGTACGATAAATAGTGAGATCCCGCGTGTGCCGCTTGGGGCATCGGGCAGTCGAGCAAGCACGATATGAATGATGTTTTCAGTCATGTCATGCTCGCCACTTGAGATGAAGATTTTGGTACCGCTCAGCGCATAGCTGCCGTCTTCTTGTGGGATGGCTTTGGATTTGACCTGACCTAAGTCTGTACCACATTGTGGCTCAGTCAAACACATGGTACCTGACCATGAGCCTTCGACCAGTTTGTGCAAGTAGGTTTCTTTTTGTTCTTCGCTGCCGTATTGCATCAAGGTATTGATACAACCTGTAGACAGGCCTGGATACATGGACCACGGCCAGTTGGCGGTACCGATCATTTCGGCTTTGATAAGGTTTAAGGACATGGGCAGGTTCATGCCGCCGTACTGCTCAGGGTATGAAATCCCTTGCCAGCCGCCTTCGACAAATTGCTCATAGGCTTCTTTAAAACCTTTGGGAGTGGTCACCTCGCCGTTTTCAAAATGACAGCCTTCAGCATCGGCATCTTGATAGATGGGCGCAAGGACGTTTTCGGCAAAATCTGCCATGCTTTGCAAAATCATGTCGACGGTTTCAGGATCGGCGTTTTCACCGTTATCCAAATCTTTGTAGTGGGTTTGAAAGTCAAACACATCATTGATGAGGAACTTCATATCACGTAGCGGAGCTTTGTAAGTTAGCATAGTCAGTCTCTTTTATGTGGTTGTTATTGTTGATAGATGGCAGCGCTGGCGGTAATGATACAAACGGCAATTCTAAAGCAGCGCATAATAATGGTTGATTGTTGTTTGGTTAGACGCCTACTCCATAGGGTAACGTAGCCAAATGTTGATTTCAGTATAGATATTATAATCTGACAAATATACTAGGTATTACTAATATTCATGTATTAAATATTAAGCTATTACTATAAGTTTTATTATTGCTTTCATTTAAAACAAAGTGAGTCAAGGTTAAGCGTGATTATTCAGTGCATTTCATGGTGACTGTGTGCCACACCGTACACAAGCGTCATATCAGCCTGTTACTTTTTAGCATGTTACTTTGCGCCTCGCGCCTCACCTGCACTAATGGGATGACCACTCGCCACGCTGACCTTATATCGAACCTATTGGACTATTGGAATTTGTTATGACAAGCCCGCAGGACAAATCGTCGCACCAGCATGAACGCTGGTCGCTAATGACCATGCTCAAGCATTTTTTTCGCGGTGAGGCCGCCCATCTGCTGACGGTCAATAAAAGCCGCCGGCCATGGCACATGCCGCTGATTACGGCCATTACCATCAGTTTTCCCGTATTTGTGGGGGTGTATTTTGGGGCGTTAGCGGCAGGGATTAAGGCCACGCTGGGTGCGATGATTATTCTCAATCTCCCTTTGGTGGGAAATTTAGGGCATCGCTTGGTCACGGTCATGGCATGGGGCTTTGGCATGGTGCTGTGCTTTGCGCTGGGTCTTATCGCCCAGCAGCTGCCGATATTGCGCCTGCCGTTGGTGATTGTGCTGACCTTTGGGCTATGTATGTTCGGGCGCTATTACCGTCAGCCGCCGCCTGCTGGACTGTTTGTGCTGATGGCAGGCACGATTGCGCTGTTTATTCCCATGCCTTTGACACAGGTGATGCCAGCCGTGGGGCTCATGATGCTCGGTAGCGGTTTTGCACTATTGATGGCGCTTTTATATTCGGTATTTTTGTTGCTCAGACAGCCGAGCGCGCCTGCGCCAGAGTGCCGCTATGAGCCTGAGACGATTATTGAAAGTTTGATGATTACCTTTTTTGTTAGTGTGGCCATGGCGATCGCTTTAGTACTGGAGATGCCCAATCCTTATTGGGTGATGGTCAGCTGCTTTATTATCATCCAAGGTATTCATCTGCGGACGATTTGGATCAAGCAGTTACACCGTATGCTGGGTACGCTGGCGGGTACTTTTCTGGCGGCACAGCTGTTGTCGTGGCAGTTGTCCCCGTGGAGTGTGGCGCTGCTCATTTTGCTGATGATGGTGTTTATTGAGTCGTGGATAGATCGACATTATGGTTTGGCAGTGGTGATGATTACCCCGTTGACCATCTTTATTGTGGAATATGGTATCGGGGCATCATTTGGCGCGGCGGACAGCCATAAGGTCATACATCTGCGCTTGGTCGATACGGCGCTTGGCTGCTTGATTGGCTTGGGCGGCGGTATGGTGATGCATACTTTGGCCATTCGCCCACCGCTACGCCGTATTGAAAATTGGCTGCTCGCTAAGTTTCGACCTTTATCGTAATGGCAGCTGGCTGAGTGTAACGGAATTAGCCCTGTGCGCTCAGTGTGGCGCGCGCCGCAGTCACATCAACCGTCTGTCCTGTCCAGCGCTCAAAGCTGAGCGCCGCTTGGCCGATCAGCATGCCGTAGCCTTCGGAGGTCTGCGCGCCTTGGTCAGAAAAATGCTTCAAAAAAGGCAGCTCGCGACCATACATCATGTCATACGCATGATCACCGTGCAGGTCATCCGCCAGCGGCAAGCGCTCACCTGAAAGCCCAATTGAGGTGGCATTGATGATGATATCAAAGCGGCCGCGTAGCTCGCCCGTGGCGCAAGTGGTAATGTGCTGCTTAGCAATGACGGGACTGGCAGCGCTTAATGCATCCACCAGTGCTACTGCTTTACTGGGTGTGCGGTTGGCAATGGTCAGCTCAGAGACGCCTGCCTGTAGTAGCGGCAATACCACCCCACGCGCCGCGCCACCTGCGCCAATCAGAGCCACTCGCGTGCCATCAAGCGTCCAGCCAAGACGGCGAATATGATTGACCAATCCTTGACCATCGGTGTTGTCGCCATAGAGTTTGCCATCTTGCTGTAGCAGGGTATTGACTGCGCCTGCAACCTTGGCATGTTCAGACAATTGACCATTGGCACGGCACTGCTCATAAGCGACTTGCTTAAAAGGCACCGTCACGTTAGCGCCCACGCCGCCGCCATGAAAAAAAGCCGCCACCACGGCACAAAAACTCTCTGCATTATCGGGGCAGTACTGGCGTTGATAGCGCACATCGATACCTGCTTGTCTGCCAAACACATGATGAATCTCAGGAGATTTGCTGTGGGCAATGGGGTTGCCAATAACGATAAAATGCTGAGGCATACGCAAGATAACCTGTATCAAAAATAGTGATAGACGCGAGCAACGCTGCGCCAAAGAGTCCACTTATCTTAAGGCATAATCAAGTCTTTAACAAATTTGTAGCTACCGCGAGCGTTACTGGTAACGTAAAGGGTGGTCAACCGCTGGGCAGTTGGGTACACTGTAGGGACTGACCAATAGCGGCAACTACTGAGCGGTAGTGGCTCGCAGGTCAGCCACCAAACCGCCACTTGCTTTAGCGTCCGCGCCGCTATACCCGCCCGCTGATGATAGTTTAAGATCACCCCAAAGTGTGAGTAAATGACCCATGCCGAACACCCCTTTAAAGACCCTATTGCTTGGTTTAACAATAGCGGTGGGTGCGTCACTGAGTGCCTGTGAAGCACCCATGCAAGATACAACTGACGACACCAATACGCAGACGAAGGACGACGCTGAACAAGCGCCTGATACCAAGATAGAAACCACACCCAGTACCAATCCAGACAGTGAACAACAAGGCGATATGGATGGAGCCACTGCCGCAGGACAAGGCAGCACCGTGCGTTATGACGTGGCAGCATGGAGTAAAGAGAGTGTAGAACCGCTCGCGCTTGATGATTTGGAAAGCATCAAAGCGACTTTTGGCAAGGTTGAGAGCACCGATGAAAACAGCTTAGACTATGCCAGTAATCCTGCGACCAAATTTCGCTTTATGGCCACTGATGCCCCTTATTTGGATGTCATTGACTCAGAGCGCTATTTAGAGATTGGCTGGTACTATGCCAACCCTACCGATTCGGACGCAGAAAAAGCCCTAAGCCAAGACCATGCCAAAAAAGCCTATAAACTGGCGCGCCAGCTGATGGGAAATGAAGGGGAGCAGCTGTTCGTGGATATGCTCAACGGACAAATCACCAAAAATAAAGCCGTGGGTGGACAACAGGTTGAACTGGCAAAATGCGAGTTTTATAGCTGTATGCTGATCCTTAACAAATCAGGTGTCTAAGCGCGCAACCGATGACTACTACTGCCTTAGACTGGGTATGTCTGCTGCCCAATAACTCAGCTGTCACTGAACTGACCTTCGACCTTGACAATAGAGGGCTGGCCTATGGTGACGGTTTTTTTACCACCATGTCGGTCACCGATGGCTGCATTGACTGGGCCGCGTATCATGTCAAGCGCATCACCACCCATGCTGCCGCCTTGCAGCTGGATGTGGCTATAGATGACTTGTGGGCAGAGGTGCAGCAGATCGCGCAGCGCTTCGACTATGGTGTGTTTAAGCTGATCATCACGCGCGCGCCGCAGCCCATACGTGGTTACGGCTTTGCCCCAGCAGTCAGTGGTAGTGCAGTCATGGCATGGCTCAAAACAACGGTCACCACCCCGCCTGATACCACGTTTATTAACCTGCCAAATACAGGTCGCGTACGCGTGCAGCCAGTCGCTCAAGCGGTATGTTTGCGCGCGCAGCTGGCTTGTGTGCCGCCGCCACTTGTTGGCCTAAAAAGCCTCAATTGCCTTGATAATGTCTTAGCCAGTGCTGAACTGCAATCCTTAAAAGCGGCTGATCCTGAGATTGCGGAAGGGTTGGTACGTGATATGACGGGGCAGTGGGTCGAAGGTACGATGAGTAACGTCTTTTATCAACTGCGAGACCATACAGCGCAAGATCAAATCGATGGCTCAAAAAGTAGCACGGATAGGCTACTGCATGGTCAGTGGTACACACCGCCATTGACCCAATCGGGCGTGGCAGGAGTGCAGCGGCAAGTGCTTATCGACGGCTTGGCGGATACGGGCTACCCTGTTATTAAGCGTGCGCTTGATGATGCAGATTTGCCCAGACTGCAGGCGCTGTTTTTTTGCAATGCGGCACGCGGCATTATTCCTATTCATACGCTGCAATTGGCGACAGGCACGGTGAGATTTTAAGTCAGTACGCCAAAAATAGAGCGTCAAATAATGGATGAAAATGAACAAGATAAAGCAAATCTCATTGAAAATCGCACCGTTCAATGCTAAATTCTAGCAAACCTTTGCCCCGCGAGTTGCCATGAGCAAACCGACTTCTGATAATTCTTCTGATCGTCCCAATCACCAGCCGTCAAGCCAAGACCGTACTACGCCGCAGCGTGCGGATAGTGAGCATGCCTCAGAACCAATAACAGCAAGCCATGAAGGGGGTAATGATGACAAAGCACCTGCTACGGACATCTCGTTGATTAGTGCTAAGGGCAAACCGCGCCGCTACAAAAAGGACAACCCGTCTTTTTTTATGCAGCGTGGGTATCAAATATTGTTGGTACTAGGGCTTATTGCCGTATTTTTATTGGTGATGGTTTATCAGACTTTGTTTGGACGCCTCACTCAGCCGCAGCAGATGGTGACCATTGAACAAGGCGATACTTATTATGGTTTGTTGCCAGAGTGGCAGCAGCAGATCACCTTGTTTTCGACTGGCATTGCCAAGCTCTATATCAAGTCGCAGGTCAATGCGCCGCTACATGCTGGTATTTATCAGCTGCCTGAAAACCCTACCATTGCCGAAACACTACAAGTGCTTCAGCAAGGTGCCAAAGTGGCGATGGTGAAAGTACAAATCATCGAAGGCAAAACCTCAAAAGATCTGTATCAAACCTTGCGAGACACCAAGGACATTGAAAAAACAGTACTGAGCGGCGAAGATACTGACAATGCCAGCATTGCCCAGCAATTGGACTTGGCAGGCGTGTTGCCTGAGGCGGTCGTAAACAGTAGCGATCCTATTGTCAATCACAACCTTGAAGGCTGGTTTACTCCTGATACCTATTATTACGGCGAAGGTGCTACTGACAAGCAGATATTGACCGATCTATACAAACGCCAACAAGATGCGCTAACCAAAGCATGGGAAAATCGCGCCCCCGACTTGCCTTATAACAGCCCTTATGAAGCATTGATTATGGCTTCGATCATCGAAAAAGAAACCAGCGTTCCTGATGAGCGTCCGTTAGTATCGGCGGTGTTTAATAACCGCTTGAAAAAAGGCATGCGCCTGCAAACGGACCCAACCATTATTTATGGTATGGGTAGCCGATATGATGGTAATATTCGCCGCCGTGATATTGATGAAAAAACCGCTTATAATACGTATCAAATCGATGGCCTACCGCCAACGCCAATCTCCTTACCTTCGGCCGCTTCGATTGAAGCCACGCTGCATCCTGCCGATAGTGACGCGCTGTATTTCGTGGCCACAGGCAATGGCGGTCACAAATTTACCAACAGCTTGGCGGCGCACAACAGCGCGGTTAGAGACTATCTAAAAGTGATGCGTGAGAAAAAGAACCAAGCAGCGCCATAAACGCGCATCTATTTTTGTACCGGTTATATAAGGTTTTACTATGTCAGCCCCACTGAGCAACACGCCAAGCCAACATTTGATAACTGGCGCGGCTGACAGTGCCCCCCGTTTTATCAGCTTTGAGGGGACTGAGGGCGTGGGTAAAACCACGGCTATTAATGCCTTATGCGCGCGCTTGCAGGCGGTAGGTATCGACTATGTGCGCACGCGTGAGCCGGGTGGTAGCCCATTTGCAGAAAACTTGCGCGCCATGCTGCTTGATCCAAGCACAGACATTGATGATGACACGGAGCTGCTGCTGCTGTTTGCGGCGCGCTGTGACCATGTCAAGCAGGTCATCATGCCTGCACTCAAACGCGGCGCATGGGTCGTGTGCGATCGCTTCATTGATTCGACCATCGCCTATCAAGGCTATGGCCGCACCGATGCAGACCCTACCGTACTGGCGAAGATTGATAGCTTGATGGCGCAGTTTGTGCCCTGTCAGCCAGATCTGACCCTGTGGTTAGATTTGCCTGTGCAAGAGGGCATGGTACGTGCCGGCAAGCGCGGCGTGGCCGATCGCTTTGAACAAGAAGCACTGAGTTTTTTTAACCGTGTGCGCGCAGGTTTTGCCGCGCAGGCTGAGCAGTACCCCGAGCGCATTGCGCACATTGATGCTTCTGGTGATAGTGAGGTGGTCGGTGCGCGCGTGTGGCAAGCTGTACAGGCGCAGCTCCTCGCAGACTAACGGCAGGTACTTAACGCCTTGTGATACAAAACAGGTCATGCAATATAAAAAGCCCCAACGATCAGGCATCGTTGGGGCTTTTTTGTGGCGCATGGTTGTCACGGTAGCGGATTATTTGTCCTCATCCGTCTCCTTTGTGGTGTCCGCATCCTTATCGTCCTTGGTCGCTGCTTGATGGTTATCAGGAAAGCGGTTGGGGTCTAACGCGCCTTTTTTATGCTTTGGGACGTTGGCTTTGGTTTGCGCCGCCGCGCTGGTGTTTTTTTCACCGTGGTTTGTCGTCTCTGAGGCGTTGGCGTTGTCAGGCGTTGTCGATGTCTGCGCCGGTGTTTGTGGATCGGTGGTGGCAGCTACAGCAGACGCTTTACTGATCGGCGTCACAGGCAGTGAGTCTGTCGCTTTATTGTCTGTACCAGCGTCCACTTTTGGCGTGGCGGCTTGTTCATCGTTCAATTCGACGGTCTGACGTTTTTCGGGGGCTTTTGCACCTGCCTCAAATTGGGCATCGGCAATGGCGCGTGCTTGCTCTTGTTTGGCAGTAACGTCAACAGGCTTTGGCTGTACATCGTCATCGACCACCAAGGCGACCAGCTTGCGATCGCGCGGTACATTGCCATCAAATTTGTCGGTGATGACGTTCAGCTTACCTTCTTTATCGAGGGTATATAAAGGCACAAATTGCTTATTATCCGCTTTGTATTGCGCAAAGGTGTAGCTGTCAGTGATGTTGGTGATTTTGATGCGTGCTTTTTTAGACAGCATACTGGCAAGCTTGGTGTAAGTGACATCTTTGCCAAATAACCACTGCGAATGAAAATTGGATTGTTTGTCGTCGCGCTCGTTTTTGACTTTTTCATCACTAAACTTGAGGCGATAGATTTTTTGTTCGCCAAATTCATGACGGTAATGAATCTCGGATAAGGTATTGAGCTCCTTGTCCATACTCATGGCAAACAGATGCCCGATACCAATGAGATCGAGGTTATGATCGGCATGGTCAGATACTGGGTTACCAAAATAAGTACGCAGACCACTCATGCGTGCGCGAGCGATGTTGGTGTAGTTATTATGTGCCACAACCACATCAAAGCCTTGCTCTTTTAAGGAGGTGGCAACCAGTAGCGATACAGGGTTTGAGCCGACCACAAGGATACCGTTGGTAGCAGGTTCGCGTACGCCGAGTAAGTTACCGATCATTTTTGCGCCCAAGCCCTGAATCATCACCGTGCCGATGATCACCATAAAGACCAGCGGTACCAAAAGCTCAACGCCTTGGATGTCATACTCTTGCAAGCGAATGGCGAACAGTGATGAAATGGCCGCCGCCACGATACCGCGTGGGCCAATCCAGCTGATCATCAGTTTTTCACTGGTCTTGAGGTTAGAGCCAATAGAAGACGCCCACACAGCCAAGGGACGCGCAATAAACATCACTACGGCCAGCAGTACTAAGCCTGCAAAACCAACGCTGAGTAGACTTTCTAACTCCACCCGCGCCGCCAGAATGATAAACAGCACTGAGATGAGCAGCACCGTCAGCGACTCGTTGAACTCCAAAATCGTATCGCGCGGGAACTTTGGCCAGTTGGCCAGTGCCACCCCCAGTACGGTCACAGTTAACAAACCTGACTCGTGCTCTAAATGGTTGGAGATCGAAAATAACAACAACACATAGGCAAGGGTAAAGACGTTGTTCAGATACTCTGGCACCATATGACGGCGCATCAAAAAGGCGAGCACATACGCACCGACCATCCCCAGCACCGTGGCCAAGACCACAATTTTGGCAAACAGTAAGATACTGCTGGCTTCACCACCTGAGATGATGTACTCATAGACCAATACCACGGCAATCGCGCCGATCGGGTCGATGATGATACCTTCCCACTTTAGAATGTTAGAGATGGTCTTGTTGGGGCGGACACTACGCAATAGCGGCACGATGACCGTTGGCCCCGTGACGCAAACCAGCGCACCGAACAACAGCGCGATGAGCGGATCGACATCGAACAACAAATACGTCGACAGCGCCACCACTGCAATGGTGATGACTACCCCGACCGAGACCAGCATTTGCACCACAGTACCGTGCTGCTTAATCTCATCGAACTCCAAGGTCAATGACCCTTCAAATAAAATAATCGCGACACCCAATGAGATGATCGGGAACATCAGCTCACCAAGCACCAAGTCGGGATCAAAATAACCCAAGACAGGTCCAACGATAATACCAATCAATAACAAAAACAAAATGGATGGCTGCTTTAAATACCAAGCCAACCATTGGGCGGCAATGCCGATCCCAATCACGCCAGACAGTAATAGGGCGGTATCCATAAATCAATCCTTTTTATAAACTTGACATACTTTATATATTTTTGGACAGTGACCGCATTGCCATAATTCACAGGCACAAAGGTCGTTTAAAGTGTCAATGAAAACAATCCACGACACCCAAAGTAATCAGGGCTAATTGGGTACAATAACAGATAATAACGTGCGGCGGGCGAGACACACCGCAGTGGTATAGGACAGGGCCTATCACGCAATAATGATGACTGACTGCTGCGTGTGTATGACATCAGTTGATGAGTCATCATATCACGATTTTATTTTAGGCGTATGAAAGTGCGATGGCAGGCTTATGATGTGCGTAGCTATGCGTCAGATTATGCGGCATAATAGAATGCGGACAACAAGGCTGCGCGTTACCATGAGGGCATAACAACACCAATAATACCCGCAGGGTTACATGTACTACCGATAGATATTGATAACCATCAATAGTGATGATGCCGCGTAGATATCGCCTTGTTTTATCATTGATCATAGCCGCAATATCGTATAAGGGAATGACATGCACAGACCACCAATCACCCAGCAGCTCACGCGCTGGTGCCAGCGCAGTAGCCAAAGCCGCACTTTAGCCGTCGCCATCAGTACCGCTATGATTGCAGGCATGAGTATGACCACCGCCTTACCTGTCCAAGCGGCCGTTACTACCGCTGATTTTTCGGGATTGGTACAGCAGGTCACGCCTGGGGTTGCTCGTGTGAATGTCACTAAAAACGTCAGCGAAGCTGAGCTGGCTCAAGCACAAACCGCTGAGCTGCTGCGACAGTTTTTTGGTGACCGCTTACAGCTACCAGATCAGCCCGCGCAGCCTGCCGTTGAGCATGCTTATGGCACTGCATTTTTTGTGACCAGTAATGGCTATATGCTCACCAACCATCATGTGGTTGAGGGCGCAGATACCATTACCGTTACCTTAAACGACCGTACTGAGCTGGACGCTACCGTCGTGGGCAGCGATGAGCGCTCTGATGTGGCGGTACTAAAAGTTGAAGGCAATCGTTTTCCTGCCTTACCGATCGGTGACTCGAACAGCATTAACGTTGGTGAGCCCGTCCTTGCAATTGGCTCCCCTTTTGGTTTTGATTACTCAGCTTCAGCAGGTATCGTCAGTGCCAAGTCGCGTAGCTTCTCGCGTGAGACCAGCGTGCCGTTCATTCAAACGGACGTGGCCTTAAACCCCGGTAATTCAGGCGGGCCACTGTTTAATCAGCGCGGCGAGGTGATCGGAATCAACTCGCGTATCTTTAGTGGCACAGGTGGCTATATGGGGTTGTCATTCTCCATTCCCATTGACGCGGCAATGGACATCTATGAGCAGCTGAAAAATAACGGTGAGGTGACGCGTGCTTATCTAGGCATTTATCCGCAAGATATTGACCGCAACTTAGCCGAAGCTTACAACCTTGAGCGTCCACAAGGGGCGCTCTTGACTCGCGTCTCGCCTGACTCACCTGCCCAAAAAGCAGGCCTAAAAGCGGGAGATATTATCCTGCAGTACAATGACAGTAAGATTACACTGGCCTCTGACTTATTAAACCTCATCAACCGTGCCCGTCCCGATGATGCGTTTCGCGCCCAAGTGCAGCGTAATGGTAAGTCACTCATAGTGACTGGCAAGCTGAGTACCGCGCCTAGTGATGTACAAGCAGAGGGCAGTAATGAGCAGAACAATGAAATACGTTTGGGACTGCGCCTGCGCAACCTCACGCCTGAAGAAAAAGCCGAGCTGGCCTCAGATGGCAAAACAGGTGTGCTGATCACCGCTGTAGATCCGACAGGTTTGGCGGCGCGCTCAGGGCTGCAGGCGGGTGATGTGGTCACCAACCTGCATCAAAAGCCGATTGCCAAAGTCAGTGATATGTCAAAGGCCATATCGTCACTGCCCAAAAGCGGTGTGGTGACTATCGAAGTGGTACGTCAAGGTATTCCAGCCATTATTGGCTTGCGAATTGAGTAGACTGGACACCGCCATCATGCACTTATCGTGATTCAGGTATACAATGACACCGTTGCATCGAATGCTTTTGTACCGAGTATATCGAGTGCCTTTGTCATGGCGTATCATTGTTATTGAGCGGTGAGGTTATCAAGCGGTGAGCATCTCGCTGTGTTGAGCATTGGTTAATAATGCTCACAAATCACAACTGATACCAAGCAATTACGCTACACTGATTGTCAATCATCAACGCATGGTAGGCCATCTGCTCAATCAATGTTCATCCACAGTGAATTGATGACTGGTAGGCAAATTAAAATATGCTACACTAACAGGCGTTTTAGTGTGATTATCACCAACGTATAAGCACACGCATAACATCATGAAACAAACCCATCACGCAAGGCGGCGTCCTTGTCCACGACCTATCATGTGACAGCTTTGATAAAAGCTAGGATAATACAGTAAGGCACGGTTATGAGCACAGCATACGACGATATCAAAACCCGACTACAAGGCTCAATGGTGGCCTTAGTAACGCCCATGCACCCTGACGGTAAAGTTGATTATAAACGTCTGGCAGACCTCATAGACTGGCAGATCGAGCAGGGCACACATTGCCTTGGCGCTGTGGGTACAACTGGTGAGTCTGCAACCTTATCGATGCAAGAGCACAGCGAGGTTATCCGTTATTTTGTCAAACATGTCAATGGCCGCGTCCCTGTTATCGCAGGAACAGGCGCGAACAATACCGCCGAAGCCATCAAGTTGACCCAAGAAGCCGCCGATGCAGGCGCGGATTGCACCCTGTTGGTTGCCCCTTATTACAACAAGCCACCGCAAGAAGGCTTATATCAACATTACAAAGCCATCGCTGAAGCGGTCGATATTCCGCAGATGCTTTATAATGTACCAGGCCGCACAGTGGTGGACATTGCCCAAGATACCATCGAGCGCTTAGCAGACTTTGATAACATCGTAGCCATCAAAGACGCTACAGGCTCAGTCGCGCGCGGCGAACAGTTGATCAAAGCCATGGGCGATAGAATCGTTGTCTTATCAGGTGATGATGGCACTGCACTGGATCTGATGCGCGTGGGCGGCAAAGGTAACATCTCTGTCACCACCAATATCGCCCCAAAAGCGATGAGTGAAGTCTTCAGCGCCGCGCTACGCGGCGACTTTGAAACGGCCGATAGCGTGCATGATGGCATCAAGCACTTACATCGTGATTTGTTTGTCCAATCAAGCCCGATTCCTGTCAAATATGCCGCACACAAAATGGGCTTGATTGAAAAAGGCATCCGTTTGCCGCTGGTTTGGCTGGCAGATGAGCATCATGCCATGATTGATGACGCGCTTGTGCGTGCCAACTTGCTCTAAGCAAGTACGTCTGCCTGATATCCGATCCGTAACGCGCCAGCTATGATGACCACAGTCGCAGCTGGCTGTTTGCTTTGAGAAACAACGTAGAGATCATATGATGAAAACATCATTTACCGCCCAAAAATCAGTGCTGACCATGATCAGTATCGTCCTTGGCAGCACCTTGCTACTGAGCGGCTGTCAAACGGCAAAAGGTTGGCTTGGACAGCGTGATAATGGCAGCTTAGAATACCAAGACAGTAAAAAACTGTCGCCGCTAGAGTTGCCTGCTGAGCAAGAAACCGCGCCCTTTGTACCGCTCTATCCAACGCCAAATGCAAGCGGCAACACGCTTAAATTAACCAACGAAGCAGGCAAGCAGTATCAACTGCCCAAGCCTGAGCGTACCCTTAGCCCCGCGCCTAACTGATAACGGTTACCTCTATTTGTACCGCGATGGTAGGCGCTATCTGCCATCAGCGGTCGCTGCGCGTTTTTACCACATAAGCTGAACGAACAGGACTCCCCACGATGCAAAAGCAACAACTGCTGTATAAAGGCAAAGCCAAATCTGTCTATGAGACGGACGACAACGATCTTTTGATTTTACACTTCCGTGACGATACCTCAGCGCTTGATGGCAAGCGTATTGAGCAATTGGCACGTAAAGGCGAGGTAAATAACCGCTTTAACGCCTTTATCATGCAAAAATTGACCGAAGCGGGTATCGAAACCCATTTTGAAAAGCAGTTGTCACATGACGAAGTGCTGGTGAAGCGCTTGGATATGATCCCTGTTGAGTGCGTGGTGCGTAACTTTGCCGCAGGTAGCCTAGTGCGCCGTTTGGGCTTAGAGGAAGGTCAAGCATTGACGCCGCCAACGTTCGAGTTGTTTTATAAAGACGACGCGCTGGGTGATCCAATGGTCAATGATTCAGTATCTATTTCGCTTGGCTGGGCGACTCAAGCGCAGATCGACCGCATGAAAGCGCTGACCTACCAAGTCAACGATGTGCTCAAAGCGTTGTTTGATGCAGGCGACATGATACTGGTTGATTTTAAACTTGAATTTGGTGTATTCCATGACCGCATCGTCTTGGGTGATGAGTTCTCACCAGATGGCTGCCGTATCTGGGACAAAAACACCAAGAAAAAACTGGATAAAGACCGTTTCCGTCAGTCATTGGGTGACGTGATTGAAGCTTACGAAGAAGTGGCAACCCGTATTGGTGTGCCGTTAGACTAAGCATGTCATACTTAGCGTATAATCAAAAACTGAGCTCTGTGCTCAGTTTTTTTATGGCATTATATTAGGGCGTGTTCCTCATTCAAACGTTTATCACTAAATGGGCTAAAAATGGCTAAATCTTTGGCTGTATGCTAATGCGTTTGAAAAGCGATATTATGATAATGTCATCTTGTCAGGCATTACGGCTTGACTCAAGTAAACCAATCTCTGATGTAATAGGGGCAGTTTAGTCCCGTGCGATCATCAGCCTGCCAGATCAATACTCTTAGGGAGTTTGAACATGATTCTAAAACTTAACGTCAAACTTCATTATCGGCTCTCTGCACCAATGGATCTTTTGCTTCAGATCGAAGCTGCCGATCTTGCCGATCAGCAGGTGTGTTCGGCCGAACTTTGGACATCAGATGTCAGGCATTTTTCACGGGTCGCCGCCGATGATGGTATAGGAGAGCGGATTTGGATCCGCGCTGAAGGGGATTTTAGCTGCACTTACATCGCAGACATTACCGTTGACCGTCCTGCCTTAGACATATCAGCACTGTCCCAGGTGCCTCTCCATCTTTTGCCCGGAGAGGCGATCAGACATTTGATGCCGTCTCGATATTGCCCATCAGACCAGTTTCAAACCTTTGTGGATGCTGAATTTGGCGACCTCGCTGGCGGCGCGCGGATTGCTGCGATGCGCGATTGGATCGAGTCAGCGTTTAGCTATGTGCCCGGATCGAGCCACGCACAGACCACCGCGCTTGACAGCTTTGTTCAACGTCAGGGCGTCTGCCGCGACTTTGCGCATGTTCTCGTGACACTAGCGCGCGCGTCGTCAATACCAGCTAGGTTCGCAAGCGTTTATGCGCCTGATGTGACGCCGCAAGACTTTCATGCCGTGGCTGAGGTCTATCTTGAAGGGGGCTGGCACCTGATTGACCCGACTGGCATGGCAGAAGCCGACACGATGGCCCGCATCGGTGTTGGATCTGATGCGTCCAGCGTCGCGTTCTTAACCGCGTTCGGATCCATAGAATTGGTTAACCAGTCCGTATCCGTGATTAGACAGGCTTAGGGTTTTGACCCTAGGCAGGCCTGCATGTAAGGCGATGCCCACTGCCATGAAAGGAGTGCGTCGGCAGTGATTTTGCTCATAGGGTTAGATACAAATTTAATGATTATAAAATCGCCAACTGGGATCATGAGCATGAAGCTGTCTATTGAACATCCCCAAGTTTGTTTCTACGCGATTAACAGCAGGGGTCAATGAGGATCAAGCATAAAAAAGCTGAGCCATGTGCTCAGTTTTTTTATGCAAAATTATATTAAGAATATCAGTTATGAGATGAGCCTTTAAATGTCAACACAGACCTTTATGAGAGAATATGATTGATGGATGAGTATAGTGAAACCATTATGAAAATGGTATAGCAAGAAAAATAGCGTTCAATCGAGCGTGTTTCCTATGCTGCATCAATTTGTTTAGGTTCTAGCATATAAGAGCTCTTGTAGAGTTTAACTTTAATTAATAACTATAAGTTATTAATAGTTACTTAATATATCAATATTAATTCCATTAATTATCCTATATCTTGATATTTTTCTTAGTCGCTATTGTCCATTACAAGGTCAATAGCATGCTATATCTAATGGGTTTGGCTATTATCACAACAACCCTATTTATAGGAGTGAGATACTATGAGCACCATAAACAATGCCCCACCAAAAGCACAAACTGATGTTAAAACACATAACTGCTTAGTAGACAAACAGTTTGGGTCTCAAGCTGAGAGGTATTTAACCAGTAGCGTTCACGCTTTTGGCGCAGAGTTTTCTGACGTCGAACGTCTGGTACAACAGTTTGACTACCCTCAAGTCTTAGATTTGGGCAGTGGCGCTGGGCATATCAGCTTTCATGCTGCCCCGTTTGCTCAGCAAGTGATTGCCTATGATTTGTCTGAAAAGATGCTAGCAGTTGTCATTGACTCAGCCAAACAGAAAAAACTAGATAATATCATCACCGTTAAAGGTATCGCGGAGTCGCTACCGTTTCCTGACAATCATTTTGATGTGGTCATTAGCCGTTTTTCTGCTCACCATTGGCAGGATGTGCCACTTGCTTTACGCGAAATGCGCCGTGTGTGTCAGCCTAAAGGTAAGATTATGTTGATAGATATCATGGCGCCAGCCAGCCCGCTCTGTGATAGCTTTTTGCAGACGATAGAGATGCTACGTGACAATAGCCATGTACGCGATTATTCTAGCAGTGAATGGCAATATATGTTCGGTAAAGTGGGTCTAAATGTTCAGCAGACGCAGACCCATAAACTCGCGTTAGCGTTTGAGAGCTGGGTGACTCGTATGCGCACACCAGAGGCCTATGTCACAGCCATACTCAAGTTGCAGCAGCATATAGGTCAGGAGGTGAAAGACTATTATAATATTCAAGCAGATGGAACATTCACAACGGATGTGATAACGATAACGGCTACTGTGTCGTAAATGCACACCTGTTGTTATATCTGTTCATTGATATAGGATTTTGGGATAGGTAATAATAGAGCATGGACATTTGTAACACGGATAAAATCTGGTTAATGAACAGTATCGACAAACAATAGATACAATAATGATAAAGCATAAAAACTGAGCCATGCGCTCAGTTTTTTCTCTATAAATAGCGTATTTTGTGATAGTTATTAATGTGTCAATGCTGATGGCTCATAACTAAATCCGCGTAATCGCTCAAGTGCGGTGATGATGGCTTTATCATTGAGCATATGGCTTTTCCGCTGCTGCCCTTGGTTATCTTCAAATGCAAAGAACCAATGATGCAAGCTTTCTTTAACAGCATTCAGTGATGGTTTCACTTTTTTCTTGCTTATTAACCAATCAACAGTAGCTAAAAGCTCCATACCAAATGGAGATTCAAACATCTCAATCATCTGAAGCGTTTGAGATAGGGCAGGCATAAATTCAGTGTGATGTTTCTGCAAATATTGCTGTACTTCATCTTGATATTGATAATTGAAACGTATAACAGGTTCAGAGGCGTGACTGTCTGCTATTCTTTTATCTGCACTAATATAATAGCCGTCTAAACTATTCAACAAGTGCGTTAAATTATGAGCATAAAGACCATATTTATTGGCTTTAAAAGTGAGACGAAAGGGATCTTTCATATTTTTAGCCTGAATAATGCGAGTCAAAAAATATACCATCTTTTGCACTTCTACTTCACTACAGTCCATACCAACAGAAAGGTACTGGCGTATAAGTTCTAATACCAGTGCTCTAGCGGGAGTGAGCTTGGTCGCGCCCGAATTCTTTTTCGTATTTTGGTATGTAGGCGTTGGCTCATATATGACGATGCGAACATCAGCCAAGGAACTGAGGTGCTGCTCTATTTTTATTTTAACATTGTTCCATTCTAGGCCACCATTTCCAGCGCCTAAAGGGGGAATAGCAATTGATTGAATATTATTTTCAATAATAAAACGCTGTAAATCTTGTAATCCTGAATCAATCCACTCCATTTTAGAAGGATTACGCCAGTGCTGTTTTGTAGGAAAATTTACTATCCATTTTGCTCCCAATAATTCTTCCGTAGGCGTCACAAACATCTTACCCACTTTGACTTTCTGTTGCTCACAAGCATGGGCATAGGCTTGCATATTTTGTGGATAGCGTTCTTTAAACATTAAAGCAATACCTTTGCCCATAATACCCACAGTATTAACCGTATTTACCAAAACCTCTGTATCAGCTTCTAAGAGGTTGCCCTGAGTATAAGTAATCATGATTGAACTTCTCTCTGTTGCGGAGCAGTAGTAGACTGTTTTCACTGCAAAATGGTTAAAGCATTATAAATGCTAAAAATAGCGGTCAGGTCTTGCGTGTACGGGTAAACGTATATTAGCCTGATTAAACTGGCTTTCGATATCCAATTTGACCAACTCGTTATAACACAAAACTGCTGTAAGATTTTTAAGGGGTACATATCTGTATATTAAAGCTTCGGCTTGATAGCTATCCATCGTCCCTCGTTGAAAATCTCTTTGCTGTAATATTGGCCAATTAATATGAGTTAAGTCTTTTAGATCTGTATAAAAATTGGTATATGCCATGTAGGCATGGGCATCGGTAAATACAAAATCAATACCGCCGCTTTTAAAGTCATGCAAGCAGCCAACTAAAATAACGATATCTTCATTAGCTACTTTTATTGAACCATTATAGCCAGTATGTATGTTATACATCATGGGTGAGAAGGGGGTGAAATAAAAAGGAATGTAGTCATTTAACGTACCACCACTGCCTACGGATACTATGACATTATTACGTTTATTAATAATAGTTTGATTGCCTATCGTATGATAAGCGGTGTTTGGCTCACATTGATTAGCGCAACGCAACCCCTGTTGGATAAGTAGTGGAATGTTTTTGCGATGTACGATACGCCATATTAGCGCATTAACGGCGTTTAAAAAAGTATATTGCTTGTGTGATGGTGTCATAAAACCGACCTTTTATATTATACAAAGCTACTATAGCGTAGTCATATATAAATGCACACAAAACCGTTATGTGTTTACAGCGTCTTACGTTATCTGTCTTTAAGCTGTGCTAGCTTAATAGACATTGTACTAACAATGACAATAAGACAAACGTGGACATCACATGAGCGCTCAAAATAACGATACGCAAAACACTGATAGCATACTCACAATACTCACGCCTGAATGGTTTACCCGCCCGACCTGTGTGGTCGCTGCTGACTTGATTGGCAAGATACTTTGCCGCGAAATAACGGACAGTGATGGCAGTAAAAAGGTGCTGCGTGTACGGATTACGGAAACGGAGGCCTATATTGGCGAGGAGGACAACGCTTGTCACGCGCACGCAGGCACCCGTACAGCGCGCACAAAGATGATGTATGCTGAGGGCGGGGTATTTTATGTGTATTTGACCTATGGCATTCACCACATGCTCAATTTGGTCAGCAGCACTGCTGAATCGCCTGAGTCGGTACTGATACGGGCAGGCTTTTTAACCGATGATAGTGATCGCTTGATCGAAGAGCAACTACTCAGTACGGACAAGCAGCTGACTCACATCAAGCAGTTTGCAGGACCAGGCAAGCTAACCAAACGCTTGCAAGTCACGCGTGACTTGTACGGCAAAACCATTTATCCAGCATCGGGGTTGTGGGTTGAGGAGGATGGTTGTCAGCCGCCCATCTCATTGCGTCCGCGTATTGGCATCGATTACGCAGGCGAGGCCAAAGACTGGCTTCTGCGTTATATCTGGACTGATCATCCTTCTTTATCTAAGAAATAATACCATTAACGTTTTGTGCCGTTTGGGTCGCTGATAGGTGCTCGCAGGCTCTCGACCTTAGACTGGGCGCATCGACAATCCATAGAGGTATGACAATGTATAAACTCACTGTGTTTATTCCTGATAACACCTTAGAAGCAGTAAAGTCGGCCTTGTTTGCCGCTGGTGCTGGCAAGATTGGCGCTTATGAGCGCTGCTGCTGGCAAGTACAAGGGCGCGGACAGTTTATGCCATTAGCGGGTAGTGCACCGCACATAGGAAAACAAGACAACCTAACGACGGTCACCGAATGGCGCGTTGAGATGGTGGTCGATGATGCGTTTATTGCTGCTAGTGTTGCCGCTTTAAAAAAGGTGCATCCTTATGAAACGCCCGCTTATGATGTGATAAAAGTGCTGGATATGTGAGCATTACTGGTCACACGTGAGACCATACAAGCTAAGGACTGATTTAACAGACGCTTAAACTGACACGTCGTCACCTATCGACTTTATAAGCTCAAAGCGATGTTATTTACCATTTATAACCGCTAAGTTTGATGTTGCGTGTCCTTAGTGTTGTTACATGGTCACAAGTGCGCGACCACGCGATATTTAAGTTTTATGATATAGGGCTTAATCAGCCACGGAAGCGAGCAAACATGCCATTACAATTGATACTATTTTCAGGATTTGCGGGGGCAACGGTTTTTATAGGCGGACTGTTGGCCAATCTATTCGACCATCATGTCAAAGACAGTCCCGTCAAGTATGAGATTATCCATACATTGATGTCGTTTGGAGCGGGCATTATTTTGTCAGCTTTGGCGCTGGTATTGGTGCCAAAGGGTATGGAAACCTTAAGCGTTTGGGGCGTGATGGGCTCGTTTTTGCTGGGCGCGGGACTGTTTATGCTCATTGATGTTCGGCTGGCGCGCTCAGGTGGTCAACAGGCAACCTTATTGGCGATGATGATGGATTTTGTCCCTGAGTCGATTGCGCTTGGGGCGGTGTTTGCTATTGAGCCGCAAGTCGCGCTACTGTTGGCGCTGTTTATCGGGTTACAGAACTTGCCTGAGTCGTTTAACTCTTTTCGCGATTTGGTACAAAGCGGATTTAGCGTTCGCAAAACCTTATGGATATTTTTTGCGCTGAGCTTTTTTGGTGTCATCTCCGCGCTGATTGGGCATTTTTTCTTGCGAGAGCATCCCGATCTGACCGCGCACCTGATGATTTTTGCCAGTGGCGGTATTTTGTATTTATTGATTCAAGACATCATTCCTGAGAGCAAGCTTGAAAACCATTATTTGACCTCGCTTGGAGCCTCGCTTGGCTTTTTGTTGGGGGTGGTCGGTGAAATGGTATTGTAAAAACGATAATAGAGGCCAAAAACCATCTGATAATGAGTATCGTGTAAGCATATGCTTACACGCAATGACGCTCACGCGACTTAACAAGAGGGCAACATTTTGACATTATAAACACACGGCACAAGGGAATGTGACTCAAGGATTGAGTGAACCGCATTAAGGATAATGATTCAATTGCTCGCATCAGGATGATAACGGCAACTGAAGAAAGGACACAACACCCGTGCTGCTGGCAATTGATTGCCAATAGACGTTGTAAGAAATAGGGCAGGATGCCCAGCTGTCACAATATACTGCATATGAGGCAAGGATGTCTTTAACACAGTCGTGATGGGTAACAAGGATCGTCAACAATAAAACCGCATAACAGTGATTGCTATGCGGTTTTATCGTGTCTGGAGGTTGCGTATTTGCCACATGATGATGGCTAGCGTGGCGTATGGTGATTTGTCTCAAAAAGTTGTTTTTGCAAAAAAACAGCATCAAGACAGTCATCGTCAGTACACAATAAAAAACCGTATGTCATTGGCATACGGTTTTTTTTATGTTTACGAATAGCTTTTTGTATGATGGCTCGTGATTAGTAGTTGTTATCGCGACGCCAGTCGTCTACTTCACGCTCTGCATGATCTTGAGCATGACCATAGCGTTCTTGTACGCGGCCAACCAGTTTGTCACGGCTGCCTTCGATTTGATCTAAGTCATCATCAGTCAGCTCGCCCCATTTTTGTTTTACTGAGCCTTTGAGCTGGTTCCAATTACCTTTTAATGTATTCTCATTCATTGTTATCTTCCTTATGGTTGCTTTAGTCGTTAATTGCTATGGTAGTTATTATCTATTTTTTAGCGTTCAAGCCATACGTTATGTTGACAGTCATGCTGCCTTGCCGACTTGTGTGTCCAATATAAAAAATCAGCTTGCCTCTGTCTGTATATACTCTGTTTATAGTGTTGCTTAAATATAATCAGTACGGGTGATATGTGAGTAAATCCAGATTTTGGGTGTGTTTTTAACAAGCAGTATCGTATCAGGTAAAGATGAACGGATAAGTTCTACTGGGCGGCAAACAGTAGACTTGCGATAGGAATGGCGATAGCCTTAAGGAGGCAACAGTCGCTTTGGTACGGATACCAAAGTGAATACATCACAATAGGGAGCGCGACCATGGTCAGCACGACGTCAGCCGAAGCACAAATCCACTTTCGAACCTGTACTTTATGCGAGGCCATGTGCGGCGTTGAAATCAAGCACGACGGCGAAAAAGTCTTATCGATTAAAGGAGATAAAAACGACCCTTTTTCTCAAGGCTATATCTGTCCAAAAGCCACGGCTTTACAGGATTTGCACGAAGATCCTGACCGTTTGCGAGGCCCTGTCGAGAGAACAGCGGACGGTTGGAAAACCATCAGTTGGCCTGAGGCTTTGGATAAAGTGGCAGCTGGCATCCAGTCCGTTCAGCAAAAATACGGTCAAAATGCGTTTGGGGTTTATTTGGGTAACCCAAATGTACACAATATGGGTGGTATGTTGACCGTCAAGCAGTTACTGACCAGCCTAAAAACGCGCAGTCGCTTTTCTGCAACCTCAATCGACCAATTACCGCATCATATCGTCAGCATGCACCTGTTTGGTCATATGCTGCGTATCCCTGTGCCTGATGTCAATCGCACGCAGTATATGCTCATCATCGGTGGTAATCCGCTGGCCTCTAATGGCAGTATCATGACTGCGCCTAATATGCGCCAAAAGTTAAAAGACATCAAAGCGCGTGACGGTAAAGTGGTGGTAGTCGATCCACGGCGCACCGAAACCGCTGATATCGCCAGCGAGCATCACTTTATTCGTCCAGCGACAGATGTATTGTTGCTACTCGCCATGCTCAACGAAATCTACGCGCAAGGCTATGCCAAGGTAGATGGCAGAATGGCAGATTTGACGCCAGAGATTGATCGTATTGCATCATTTGCAGAAGGGTTCACACCTGAATCAGTAGCAGACATCACAGGCATTACCGCCACTGAAATCAAACGTATCGTCAAAGAGTTTTGTGAGGCCGAAAGCTCGGTCTGTTATGGTCGTATGGGTATCTCGGTGCAAGAGTTTGGTTTGCTGAGCCAGTACTTATCTATGGTTATCAATATCGTCACTGGACGCTTAGATGAAGTGGGCGGGCTTATGTTCCCAAATCCTGCGCTGGATGTGGTAAATAGTTCGGGTCCTGGTTATTTGGGCAAACGCCATAGCCGCGTGAGTAACTTGCCAGATTTTAATGGTGAGTATCCAGTGGTGGCGATGGCTGATGAGATGTTGGTCGCAGGAGAAGGTCAGTTAAAAGGCTTTATGAGTGTCGCAGGCAATCCTGTGCTCAGCACACCAAATGGCGAAAAACTGGACGAAGCCTTGTCAGGGCTAGAGTTCATGGTGTCGCTTGATTACTTTGTGACCGAGACCAGTCGTCATGCTCATATTATCCTGCCACCCGTATCACCACTTGAGCGTGATCATTACGATGTCACGTTTAATGGCTTTGCCGTACATAACGTTGCCAAATACTCGCCTGCCTTGTTTAGAAAAACAGAGAATGAGAAGCATGACTGGGAGATTTATTTGGGGCTTGCCGATCGTTTGGATAAAGACGCGCCAGAGGCGGTACAAAAAGAGCGTGCCGCAACCAAAGCGTTTGGACCTAAGTTCTTGCTTGAGCAGGGTCTTAAATATGGCCCTTATAAAGACGTCACATTGGATGCACTGATAGATAACCCGCACGGTATCGACTTAGGACCGCTGCACCCCATGTTACCAGAGGCCATCAAGCATGCAGATAAGCAAATCAATCTCAATGTTGATTTTTATCAGGCAGATTTGGCACGCGTCAAAGAAATGATGCAGCAATACGATCATCAAGAGATTTTGCTCATTGGTCGGCGTCATGTACGTAGCAACAACTCATGGCTGCACAACAGTTATCGACTGGTCAAAGGCAAGTCGCGCTGTACGTTAATGCTGAACCCAGAAACGGCAGAAGCGCATGGTATTACAGACGGTCAAGACGTGAGAGTGACCTCTCGAGTCGGTAGCGTGGTCATCGCAGCAGAAGTGACTGATGAGCTGATGCCAGGGGTGGTGAGTATCCCACATGGCTTTGGTCATGGGCGCAAAGGCGTTAAGCAAAAGATTGCGCAAGAGCATGCCGGTGTCAGTGTCAATGACTTAACGGACGATACCTTAATCGATCAGCTGAGTGGTAATGCCGCCGTCAATGGCGTGCCTGTGCAATTAGAGGTGCTGGATGCCAATACAGATGAGGCGCTAGTAGACGGTGTGATGGCATAGGTTGAAGGCTTGTTTCAAAATAAAAAGGAGGCGCTTACATCGTGTAAGCGCCCCCTTTTTTTATAAGTGTCACGTCCTAGTATTTTATGTCCATATTAGGTCAATCACTTGCACCCACAAAATCAAAATCAACGTCGGGTATCTCGCCTTGGATCAATAAGCTAATCGCTTTTGCGGAGCCGCAAGCATGCGTCCAGCCCAATGTACCGTGTCCTGTGTTAAGCCATAGATTGTCAAAGGTGGCTGACGCATTGTGGCTACCGTGTTTGACTTGACCACGGTGCGCGCGACCAATCAAGGGCACATTGGAGGGGGTCATCGGGCGCAGTCCTGTCCAGTATTGCACCGAGTTTGCGATAATACCCTTGGGAAATAATTGCTGCACGCGGCGAGTAATGGCCTCACAGCGCGTGGCATTTAAGTCCAGATTGTAGCCATTGAACTCTGCGGTGCCAGCCACTCGCAATTTGTCACCCAAACGCGAGGTGACCAGCTTAAATTCATCATCTATCAAGCTGACAAAGGGTGCTAAATGCGGCGCTCGTGGGTTGACTTTATAGGTAGCCGAATAGCCCTTTGCAGGAAAGATGGGCACATGAATGCTGAGTGGCTTCAATAGAGGCACGCTATAGCTGCCCAGCGCGACCACGTGACTGTCGGCGCTAAAGGTTTGCGCATTTTCGCCTTCTGGGCGAATAGTAATACTATGCACATGAGGACGGGGAGAGTCGGTATCGGTATTGAGTGCTAATATCTCAGTATCATATAAAAACGTGACGCCTGCATCGATACAGCGCTGTGCGAGTCTTTGGGTAAATAGGTGCGCATTGCCCGATTCGTCACGGCTGGTGTAGGTTGCGCCCGTGAGCTTATGCGCAATGGGATAAAGCGCAGGCTCTAAGCTGGCCGCATTATCAATGTCAATCACATGGCGCTCACAGCCAAGCGCTTGCATGCGTTCAGTGGGCTCGATGGCGGCCTCAAACTCCGCTTGGCTGGTATAAAAATGCATGATACCGCGCGTTTGCTGCTCATACTCGATACCGATATCCGTGCGTAGCTGTTGTAGAGCATCTCTTGAGTAAAGCCCCAAGCGCACCATCTGCACCAGATTGGTATCGGCTCGATCAGCGCGGCACTCCTGCAAAAACTGCATCGCCCAGCGCATCTGATCTTTATCCGCACGCAAGCGAAACAATAGCGGCGCATCCTCTTTAAACAGCCATTTTAGCGCTTTCATTGGCGTGGCAGGATTGGCCCACGGCGTGGCATGGGAGACAGATATTTGACCACCATTAGCAAATGAGGTTTGCATCCCTGCCGCCGATTCACGTTCAATCACGGTCACATCATAGCCTGCTTGCCGTAGATACCACGCAGTGGTCACGCCTACTACGCCTGCTCCGAGTACCGCAATATGTGTCATGGGATTCTCTATGCTTATGTTAAGAATGACGGTAGCCCTGTATTAGCTGAACGTCATCGTTACTACGCTGCCTGCTTGATTCGATTTACTTCGGGCGTGCAACATCCACTTGCAGGGCTGCTGGTAAATCCAATATATTCAAATCGCTTTCTGCCAGCTGTTCAGGACGTGCCACGACAAGCGCTGTAAAGCCTTTGTTATTTTCCATCGCATTGACCACTTGGATCTTGTCGAGTTTATCGCCTGCTGCGGGCACTGTGCCTGTACCTTGTACGTAGTGTAAAAAGGCTTTGGGCGCTGATTTGAAATAAATACGAGCGATGACTTCTTGCCCCAAATAACAGCCTTTATCATAATCCATACCGCCGCGCTGATGTAGACGCAGCTCTTGCGGCTGAAACTCACCTTGTGTCGCCGCGACGATCCAGTAGTTCCCCGTGGCGATACTGCATGCCATCCATGCCTCAGTATCGGTAGCGGTATTGTGGTCTTCTTTATGGCTAAAGGTGGGCTCATCTGCCAGCACGCAAGGGTAAATCGCTGTCGGCGCACTGGTCTCAAACTTTGAAAACGCACCGTACTTGTTCAGGTGTGCTTGCAAAGACGCCGCACAATCGGCGCTTATGACCACATCGTAGTGCTTCTCGGCTTGTTTTTTGATCCAGATGCCAAACTCGATACGACCTTTTAAGTTGCCGATGGCAGCCGCTTGGTAGCTAAGACCAAGCTTGGTAACATCGCAAGTCAACTGCCCTTGCAAGAATTTTTCGGCGTCCTCGCCTTGAAGGGTCAACTGCGAAAACTGCGGCAATACTGAGGTATCTGGAGACTGTGTCATTGTTATTATCCTTCTGCTAAGCGCTTATTTATTAATATAGAGATGAAATTGAAGTGATAAAAATTATAGGCGCCTTTTATATAAATACTTTATTAAACACGTTGTATCGGCACTTTTATCACAGAGCAAAAGCGTGCGTATAAATTTAGATGAGGTTAAGAAGAGTACCACAAAAATGCTATTACCAAAACGTGAGTGCTCAGCGGTGCACCCGCGTGGTGAGTTAGTATATAGATTGGGTAGGGCGCACGATTTTCAACCGTACAAATTGGTTAAAAATGGTGAGTTGCGGTACAATACAGGCTTTACAACACTCCCAATATTTGCTGACTGCCGAGGATATGATGAGCTTACCAAATTGCCCAAAATGTGATGCTGAATATACGTACGAAGATGGTGCGCTACTGGTATGTCCGATGTGCGCTCATGAGTGGACAGCGGCCGAGACGGATGCTGCTGCCGCTGCTGAGCAAGATGCGGTGATTCGTGATGCGGTTGGCAATGAGCTACATGATGGTGATGCGGTCACGGTCATCAAAGATTTAAAGGTAAAAGGCTCATCAATCGTCATCAAAGTCGGCACCAAGGCAAAAAGCATTCGCCTGTTGCCCGATGCGACCGACGGTCACGATATCGACTGTAAACTTGACGGACATGGCCCCATGAAGCTTAAGTCGTCAGTGGTCAAAAAAGCCTAACCGCAACGCTCAGTGCTACGTTTGCATTGTTTGGTCACCCATGACTAAGGGGTGTTGATTACTGCCGTTTATTTTTTCATAAAAAACAGGATAGAGATTATTTATGAGTACCAAAAACGAACAACTCTTTGCCCAAGCCAGTAAACACATCCCAGGCGGCGTTAACTCACCTGTCCGCGCTTTTGCTGGAGTCGGCGGTACGCCCATCTTTATGCACCGTGCCAACGGTAGCAAGATTTATGACACTGAAGACAACGCCTATATTGATTACGTCGGCTCTTGGGGCCCAATGATCTTGGGTCACGCACACCCGAAAGTTATTGATGCAGTCAAAAAAGCTGCCGATGATGGTTTGAGTTTTGGGACGCCAACGCCGTTTGAAACCACAGTCGCGGACAAAATCTGCGAGATCGTCCCAAGTGTTGAGATGATTCGCATGACCAGCTCGGGGACTGAGGCGACCATGAGCGCGATTCGTTTGGCACGTGGCTATACGCAGCGTGACAAAATCGTTAAGTTTGAAGGCTGCTATCACGGTCACTCTGACAGTTTGCTTGTCAAGGCAGGATCAGGGATGCTCGATATCGGTGAGCCAACGTCTAAAGGCGTGCCCGCCGATTTTGCCAAGCACACGATTACTATTCCTTATAATGACCCACAAGCGATCAAAGACTGCTTTGAAAAATGGGGCGATGAGATTGCGTGCGTCATTCTAGAGCCAATCGCTGGTAACATGAACATGATCATTCCAGCGCAAGAATTCCATGATACCTTGCGTGCCCAGTGTACTGCACATGGCGCGGTATTGATTTTTGATGAAGTCATGACGGGCTTTCGCGTCGGTCTTGGCGGCGCGCAGGCACACTTTGGTATTGAGCCTGATCTGACCTGTTTTGGCAAAATCATTGGTGCAGGTCTGCCAGTGGGTGCATTTGGTGGTAAAGAAGAGATCATGTCGTGCATCGCGCCTCTTGGCGGCGTCTATCAAGCAGGCACGTTATCAGGTAACCCATTGGCGATGCGTGCAGGTATCGCGATGTTTGAAGACTTAACAGCAGACGGTTTTTATGACGACCTAACGGCCAAAGTCGATCATCTGGTCGATGGTTTTCAGGCGGCGGCGGATAAGCATGGTATCAACTTGCGCACCAACAAGTTGGGCGGCATGTTTGGTATGTTCTTTGTCAAAGATAGCGAAACCGACACCCCAAGTAACTTTGATGATGTGACAGAGTGCGACATGGACGTCTTTAATACGTTCTTCCACGGCATGCTTGATCGTGGTATTTACTTAGCGCCATCTGCGTATGAAGCAGGCTTTATGTCGATTAAGCACAGCAATGAAGATATTGATGCTTCTATTGCCGCCGCTGATGAAATATTTGCAGAAATGGCCGCTGCATAAACGCCCAATTGTTGTCACACCTTACTGCATAATGAAAAACAGCACCCATCGCGGTGCTGTTTTTTTACGTCTATAAAGTAAAGCTCAAACAGAGTGCGTACAGAGCATCGCGCGTGATGATTTATAATGAGCCAATTTACCAACTTATTCATAGTACCGCTGTTCATAGTACCACTGGTTGAGAGCGCCGCTGTGCCGCGATCATGCAATCCAGCTCGACAGCAGGTTATTGCGCCCATTGGTGGCGTGTTGCTTGCCAGTATTTGGCATTAATGCTTTAATGACAACACCTGCCGATGATGCACAGTAAGGCGCCGCTGTTTGTGGCTTGCTGCGCGCATGGGGCCTTTTTTCTTTCATCGCTCAACATCACCTAACCTCACCTAACGTGGTAACGACTTTGCTTATGCCCAATACTGACGCTACAAATCCGCCGCTCGCCGATGATGAGCTGATGGCCGCCATCGATCTTGGTTCTAACAGTTTTCACCTCGCCATTGCTCGCCTTGACCATGGTGAGGTACGCAAAGTGGTCTCCATGTCCGAGAAAGTGCAATTGGCTGCAGGCTTGGATGACAATAACTTTTTGGGTGAGGACGCCGAGCAGCGAGGGCTTGAGTGCTTAAGCCGTTTTGCCGCGCGCTTGGATGCGGTGCCATCTGAGCGCATTCGTATCGTCGCTACCAATGCCTTGCGCCGCGCTAAAAACTCCAGCGACTTTATCAAACAAGCCAATCAAATTTTGCCAAAGCCGATCGAGATCATCGCTGGACGCGAAGAGGCGCGCTTGATTTATTTGGGCGTCTCACATACCAACGCCAGTAGTGACAAGCGTTTGGTGGTTGATATTGGCGGTGGGTCAACAGAATTTGTTATTGGCCAAGGGTTTGAGCCGCTATTGACTGAAAGCTTACAAATGGGCTGCGTGGCCTTTACCAAGCGCTTTTTTGCTGATGGTAAAATCACCGAGGCGGCCTTTACCAAAGCCATTGCTGCGGCGCGCAAAGAAGTATTGGCCATCAATGGTCAGTATCAAGACACAGGCTGGAGCAGTGTGATTGGCTCAAGCGGTACCATCAAAGCGGTGCGTAACGTACTGGTGTCTAAAGGCTGGTCAGACGATCAAGAATGCGTCACCTATCAAGGCGTCAAAAATCTTGAAAAACTGCTGGTCAAAATCGGTGACGTCAATGATATCGAGCTGACAGGTGTGAAAGAACACCGTAAAGCGGTCTTTCCTGCAGGCGTTGCAGTGCTGCGTGCGGTGATGAAAGTACTGGGCATTGAAACCTTGCGCTACTCTGACGGCGCGCTGCGTGAGGGCGTGATGTATGACATGCTGGGACGCTTTAGCAGCGAAGATGTACGTGACCGCAGCGTGCAGGCTTTAATCGCCCGCTATTCGGTCGATCAAAAGCAAGCCAAACAAGTGGTCTCCACCAGTCAGCGCCTGTTTGCCCAAGTGAAAGCGCCGCTGGGGCTAAACAATGATGATGCCGACCTGCTCAGACGGGCAGCGTTTTTGCATGAGGTGGGTCTAGCGATCAGCCACAGCAACTATCATCGCCACAGTGCCTATTTGCTTGAGCATGCTGACATTCCAGGATTTTCGCAAGTGGATCAAAAGCGCATGGCGCAGCTGCTGCTCAGTCATCGCCGCAAGCTCAAATCAGACATTTTAGATCAGACCTTGGCGGTTGGCGGTGAGCAGCTGGTTGATCTGTGTTTGCTGCTGCGCCTAGCGGTGCTGGCGCATCACAGCCGCAGCGAGTATGAGCCGCCGATGATGGCACTGGAGATTATCGATAGCGATACATGGCAAGTCACCCCAAACAGCAATAACGAGCACTACGCCTTTTTGTTGCAGGATTTGGAAGCCGAGGTTGAGCAGTTTGCCAAATGGGACATCACCTTAAATATCGTCGAAGAATCGGCATAACCCATCGCTAGTTTGTCCGCCTATCGCCGACAAAATGGCCGCCGTTGAGCGCTACAAAAGCGCTATTCTCAGTAATGCTATGGCATATCAGATGTGCTACTATAGCTGGCATTGAGTTTACAACTGTACTTATTTTAGCCGCATTTACTTTTAACAGTTGTCTATGCGCTAGATATAAAAACTGCTCTATATGAAAATCAACCATGACCAACACATCCGTCAACGATGAAAAGGAATCGTCTATGAGTACCGTCTGGGATAGCGTTCAGCTCGCAAGACATGCCAAGCGTCCATTATTTATGGACTATGTCAATCAGCTGTTCACCGAATTTGATATGCTGCACGGCGATCGTGCGTTTGCCGACGACAAAGCCATTTTGGGTGGTCTGGCGCGCTTTAACGATCAGCCTGTGATGGTCATCGGTCAACACCGCGGTCGCAGTACCCGTGAGCGTATCGAGCATAACTTTGGTATGGCCAATCCTGAAGGCTATCGCAAAGTGATTCGTTTGGTCAAAATGGCTGAGCGTTTTAATATCCCTGTAATGACCTTTGTGGATACCCAAGGTGCCTATCCTGGTATCGGTGCTGAAGAGCGCGGACAAGCGCAAGCGATTGCAGAGAGCATCGCGGTATTTTCTAGCCTAAAAGTGCCTGTGATCGTCACCATTATTGGTGAAGGTGGCTCAGGTGGCGCGCTGGCCATTGGTGTGGGTGACAAAGTCAACATGCTCCAAAACAGCATTTACTCGGTCATCTCTCCTGAAGGTTGTGCTTCTATCCTGTGGAAAACGGCTGAAAAAGCCAAAGATGCCAGTGAGGCGCTGAAACTCAATGCCATCAACTTGTATCAAATGGGCTTGATTGATGCCGTGATTGATGAAGGTGAAGGCGCCCATGTTCATCCGCAGCCAGTCATGGACGCACTCAAGACCTTGTTACTTGAGCAAGTAGATGACCTAAAAGATATGGATGCCGATATCCGCTGCGAGCAGCGCTATCAGAAGCTTAAATCTTTTAATTCAGAAGTCATGCTGCCTTGCTAAGCACCGCACTATCATAGACTGACATATGCTGGGCGTGCTGTTTGTAGTGGCTATGATCGCTACAAGTGGCACGCCTAGACGTGCACAACAACCAAAACTGTGCGATGGGTGAGTAATAGTGCCTTGCCACGATTTATTGTCCCTAAGATCAAACATGACCAACCGCCATCCGTATCCCAGCCTTGCTATCCAGCCTTATCCCATCACCACTATCACAGACTCGTTGCCACAAGGCGTAGACGAGCCGCTTGCTGCTGCCTTATTGAGTAGCCTTGCTCATTATCGGACGGCGCTGCGTGGTCGGCGCATTTGGCTGGCCTGTAGCGGCGGGCGTGACTCGATGGTGCTCGCCGCGTGTTGTGCGCAGCTATACCGACAGGGTAAGTGGCCATTTTTGCCGCAGCTGCTGCATGTCGATCATGGCTTGCAAGCAGATAGCCACTACTGGGCGCAGCACGTGCAGGCATGGGCAGACGCCCAGCAGCTACCGTGCCGCATACTGACGGTAAACGTGGCAGGCACTGATGAGCAAGCCGCTCGCCAAGCCCGTTATCAAGCCATGCGCGCGCAGATGAATCGCGGTGACGTACTGCTGCTTGGCCATCATGCCGATGACCAAGCCGAAACGGTATTGATACGCTTGATGCAAGGTGCGGGCATCAAAGGCTTATCTGGAATGCAGCCGTGGCGCGTCCATCAAGCTGATGGTCAGGAGCATATCTTGTGGCGACCATGGCTGTCCGTGCGTCGCGCCAGTATCAACCGCTACGCCCAGCATTTGCAGTTGCCGTATATCGAAGACCCCACCAACAGTAGCGGAGATAACGTGCGTAGCAGTATGCGCCGCGATATCTTACCCGCGCTTGCCAAACACAATCCGCAAGTGATTGACAATATCGCCCGCAGTGCCGAGCTGCTCACTGATGCCGCGCAAACGGTGGCAGCGCAAGCGGACAAAGACGTGCAAAAAACCGCCATACCCCGTTTATGTTATCCGCCTGCCCAGCGCGTGCTGGCAATCGCGAATTTAAAACAACTGCCAAGTTCTCAGCAGCGACAATGCCTGCACACATGGCTTGGGCAAGATGAGCCACTACCACCTGCCAAGCAACTGATTGATGATGTCTGGCAGCTTGCTCAGCGTGATGATAACGATCACCAGACCCAGCTATACTGGCAAGCACGTACTCACAGCTACGTGGTACGCCGTTATCAGCAGCAGCTATACTGCTTGAGTGAGACGTGGCTGACGTGGCTGACGCAGCCGACCACAATGCAAATGGTAACGTTGCCCATCGCTGCACCAAGCCATACCGCTGCGCTGTACTTGCGCGCAGACAAGTTGTATACATGGCAGCTTACCTGTACCAGTGCGGCCATCATGGCGTTACTACAACATCATGCCAACGCGTCTCGTAGAGTCAATACAGAGATGCAGCGTCCAGCATGGCTTGATCAGTTACCGCAATATGAGCATCTGAACTTGCAGGTCATGCCGCTGGGTCAAGCGCGGGTACAGACCGCTTTTGCCATGCGTCCGCAAACAGGTAAGCGGCTGTATCAGACGCTAGCCATTCCGGTTTGGCTGCGCGCCAGTCTGGTGGTGGTGAGCGTGGCACCGACGCCAAACGATACCGCCGTGCCGCTCTTTTTGCTTTCACCCACTGAGTGCTGGTTACTGGGCTTTAACAAATCAGCCCTGCTGCCCAAAACCGCCTTCGATGGGTTTTGTAATCAGCTAAAAATGGCGACAGCTTTGACAAACGGTGCCAAATAATTGGTCAATACCTTGATATCATCTGTGCTACTTGCCTCGTTTAGCGGCTGTTTATCTCGTTCTTATGACCCTATTTAAAGTAGAGTCATGCCCCAATCTCGTTAACGGCTCTTTATGCGCCTGTTAACGGCTTATCACCTTGATATTTTGGCAGTTATGGTGCGCCTACATGGCAGGCTGCTGTCACGAATTTGTCAAACAGCTCAAGCGCCAGTATGCTAAACTAGCTGTCATTTTATAGCGCGTTATGTGCGCGTTATTGTTTTTGCAATTTGCCAATTAGGGGGCAGCAATGTCAGTACTAGATAACCAAAAAATCAGCTTCATCGGCGGCGGTAATATGGCGCAGGCTTTGATCAGTGGACTTTTAGGATGCGGCGTACCGCCTGAGCTGATCACTGTGGCAGATCCAAGCGAGCAGGTGCGTCAGCAGCTGGCGGACAAAGGCATGAATACCGTTGATCCTACAGCTGATGCCAAAGCGGCAGTTGTCGATGCTGATGTGGTGGTTCTGGCGGTGAAGCCGCAGGTCATGAAACCCGTCGTCAGTGCTTTTGCTGACGCGCTCGACCAGCAGTTGGTCATCTCAGTGGCTGCAGGCTTGTCGACCGACCTGCTGTCAGACATGCTTGGCGGCTATCGCAATATTGTCCGTGCCATGCCCAACACCCCTGCGATGATTCAAATGGGTGCGACGGGTCTTTATGGCACAGACAATATCTCAGCCGAACAAAAAGAGTTGGCAACTGCGGTAATGGACGCATCAGGACTGGTCATGTGGGTTGATGACGAGGAACATATGCATGCAGTCACAGCCGTGTCAGGTTCAGCGCCAGCGTATATGTTCTACTTCATCGAATCGATGGTCGATGGTGCAGTGGCTTTGGGACTGGATAAAGAACAAGCCTCAGCGCTTGCCATGCAAACCATGCTTGGCGCTGCAAAAATGGCCATGAATAGCGATGACGCTCCTGCTGAGCTGCGCCGTAAAGTGACGTCGCCAAACGGTACCACCCAAGCCGCCGTCGAATCCATGCAAGCCAATGAGATTGGTCGTCAAATCGCTGAGGCCATGCAGGCATGCTATGACCGCAGTCAAGCGCTTAGCGAAGAGATGAAGTAAGTCTATATACTGCCGCTGTATTGCCCACGCAAGTAGCGGCGCATTTTTATCACCTTGTCTGCGGGTCTCTATTGGTTCAGTCGTTATGTTGCGATGCGGTCAATCGGTGTGGCAAGATAACAACACATTAAGTAGCGAGTCATAAACCACATGTTATTTCAGATTTTTGATATGGTGACCACCTTTGCCATGCTGCTGGTGTTTATCCGCTTTATGCTGCAGTTTGCAGGGATGGACGCCCATAATCCGCTGGTCAGCCCTGCTTACAAGGCGACGCACGTGGTGGATGTATTCGAGCGTATCTTTCCAACGGTTGGGCAAGGGCGCATCAGTCTTGCTGCTATTGTGTTGATGTTCTTAATCCGCCTGATTGACATCTCAGGTAAAGCAGCATTGGCGCATCATGGCATCGCCCCGATTCAGTTGTTTTTTATGGGCTCGCTGAGCTTGGTGTTAGACTTTTTGCGTATGTGCCGTTACTTGGTGATTGGCTCCATCATCGTCAGCTGGATTGTGGTGTTCACCCAATCTCAGCACCCGATCATTGGTATTATCATGCAACTGGCTGAGCCTATTTTGGCACCGTTTCGCCGCATCACGCCAAACATTGGTATGTTAGACTTATCGCCCATGGTTGCCTTTTTTGCCTTTATTTTGTTAGAAATGTTCATTGGTGGTTTGGCGGCGAGCTTTATGCCCATGCTGGGTTAAAAACGCCGATCATGCCAGTTGTCAGCCAGTACAAAAAACGCGCCCGATGAGCGCGTTTTTTTATACTTATCATCAGTATAAATCGTCACAGTGAAGCATTAGTATCTATCAAAAAGCGATTGGGTATCAGCTGTGCTTGCGGATCTTTTGGGTGCGGGACATCGGCGGCGCGCAGTGTCTTTGTGATCCACGCATCGGCGCGGCGTACCGCAGTGACCAGCGCATCACCCATCGCCAAACGCCCAGCGATAAAGCTGGCAAGCGAGCAGCCTGAGCCATGAAATTCGCCCGCTAGGCGCGGCAACGTACTTTGATGTACCATCTCACCTGCCACATATAAATACTGCTCAATATCACCGCTGTCAAAGTCATGTGAGGTTTTTACCAGCACCGCATGCGCGCCCTGTGCGCACAGTTTTTTGGCACCAAGGTGCAAATCTTGCTCACCGCTCAGTGCCCGCAGTTCATGCGTGTTGGGCGTGACCAAATGAGCATAAGGCAGCAAGTTTTGAAAAGCCGCTACCAACGTGCGCTCATCACCAAGGCTACCGCCGCTGTTGGCGACCAGGACAGGATCGAGCACAAACGGTATGTCTGACGCGATCGTGTGCTCTGCAAACAACTGGGTGAGTAGGGCGATATTGTCTGTGGTGCCCAGCATGCCAGATTTGATCGCACGTACGGGCAGATCATCGAGCACTGCCATGGCCTGCGCTTGTAGCAGCGCCGCGCTACTGGCCTCAAAGCCAAATACCTGCTGCGAGCTTTGGATGGTGAGCGCGGTACAAGCAATGGCTGCGTGCGCGCCGGATTGACCAATGGCTTCAATGTCTGCTTGTATCCCCGCGCCGCCTGAGGGGTCTAACCCTGAAAAACACAATACCACTGGTCGCATAACCGCTCCTTTTTGATCGCTATCAGATGCTGTATGCTGATGGATAACCCTGCAGCATGTACAGCACTTACTATAGCCACCTTTGCCCAAAAAATCCATGTGGCAATGCTATCGCTAACACTCGTTTAGATGACGTCTTTGTTATGTCCCAAATCTACGCTATTGAATGTAAAGCCGAGCATTATCAGTGGTAATAACGCGCTTTTGAGACGTGATTCGACATTAATTTAAAAAATTGTGCCATAACCGCTGTATAAGGGTTGCAATTTGTTTTGGCTTTGCTATAATACTCGCCCACGACATGAGACGTATCTGTAGCAACGATACACAAAAAGTCTAATATCGTTCGGTGAAGTGGGTGAGTGGCTGAAACCAGTTCCCTGCTAAGGAACCATACGTTAACGCGTATCGAGGGTTCGAATCCCTCCTTCACCGCCATTTATTATCGGTTGTTATAGACCAAAATAATATGGCTGCTCAATATCGCAACTGACGTCAAAATATTTGATTTTAATTGCTAAAAAACATTGACAACTGATTATTTATCTATATAATAGCCAACCTAATTTACTAAAAATGATTACTCATTACCAGTAAATGATATGCAAAATAAGCGCCTGTAGCTCAGTTGGATAGAGCACTTGGCTACGAACTAAGGGGTCGGGAGTTCGAATCTCTCCAGGCGCACCATTTGCATAACAACCTTATTGATTTATTACGGCATAATCAATCAATAACTAAATCAATCGCCTGTCTTATGACACTATGGCGATTTTTTTATGTCTGTGTGTTTTGCTCCGACTGACAGTGCCCAGTCAGTATAATATACGATGCCACGCCGAATTACGGTACAATAGCGGCACCATTCACCGCTTGCTATGAGCCTGTATCATGTCAAAACGTAGACCAAAAGCTACTACCAAACGTCCAACGACCCAGCCAAGCCACGCGCCGCAATCAGCGGATAACGAAACACCAGTGATCGCCAAGCCTATGACGCGAGTCGTCGCTATTATTTATGATGGTATGCTGATTTTAGCATTGCTGTTTTTGGTGGGCGCTGTACTGGTCGTGATTGGTACGCTCTTAACCATGCAGACGGGCATCAACTCTGATGAGGCGCGCCAGCTGCCCACATGGTATCAAAACGCGGTCATGACCCCTACCTTTGTCTTAACGCTGGTCGGTTTTTACGGTTTGTTTTGGCGGCGTGGTGGGCAGACACTTGGTATGCAAACATGGCGTTTAAAGACTGTCAGTGACACTGGTCATCTACTAACATGGGGGCAGGCGTTTAAGCGTATCTTTGCTGCTTGTTTGATGCCTGCGATATTTGCCATCATCGGTGTGCTGGTCGCTGGTACGCGCGCCGCGATGCTGACCAGTGCCTTTTTGGGACTGATCTTTAACTATGTGTTTTGCTTGTTTAATGGGCGCGGCTTGGCGGTGCAAGACATGCTCTCAAACACCATTACGCTCAAGATGCCCAAAGTGCAGCACGAAGGACTGTGGCGCTCATTTCGCAATCGCAAGCAGCAGGATCAGTAACCAATACGTAAAAAAGCCCAACCATACACGCGCCGTGGTTGGGCAGTGACTCAAAAACAATACCGTGAGCTGGTTTGTCCTCACGATTAGACATTAACGGTTTGAATCAGCCATAGCGTATAACCAACAAAATAAACAATCATCGCCGTGCCTGAAGCGCGTCCTAACTTGCGATTGCTGACATAGGCAAACACACACATCGCAATCAGTAGTAAGGTCAACACGCCCATCACCAATACATCGCGTGAGAGGATCACAGGGCTTGCAGTGATCGGTGCAATCATTGAGGCAAGGCCGACCACGGCGAGCGTATTAAAAATATTGGAGCCAATAATATTGCCCAGCGCCATATCATGCTCACCATGACGCGCCGCCGTGATACTTGCCACCAGCTCAGGCAATGAGGTGCCGACTGCCACAATGGTCAGGCCAATAATCAGCTCACTCAGACCCCATAATGTCGCCAGCTCTACCGCACCCCAGACAATCGCACGCGAGCTGACCACCAGCATCAACATACCCAAAAATAGGCTACCCAACCCGCGCTTAAGGCTGGTTTCTGAAGCCTCTGAGTCTGCATCGATCGGCGTATCGCGGTTACCACGCAAGCTCATGACAATCTGGATACCCAGCACCACTATCAGTAACACTATCAACGCGATACCATCGGCTTGGCTTAACATGCCATCACGCAGCTGCCATGCCGCAAATGCGGTCACAATAGCCAACAGTGGCAAATCACGCTTCACCACGCTTTTGTGAATGACAATCGGGCTGATAAGTACCGTGGCACCCAGCACTAGCGCAATATTAATAATATTGGAGCCATAGGCATTACCAAGTGCCAGCTCAGGACTGCCTTCGGTGGCGGCCAATACCGATACCACCATTTCAGGCGCGGACGTACCCAAACCCAAAATCAATACGCCAATCAAAAAACTGGGCACGTTCAGCTTTTTTGCTAAGGCGGTCGCCCCATCAATAAAAACATCTGCGCTCCAAACTAAAATTGCTAACCCAACCAGTATCGCAACGACTGCCAACCACATTAGTATGACCCTTTATTGGTAATAGTGATAAATCAAAGTGAGAGTGCTTATTGGCCGTCGCTGATTCAGTCTAGGGTGTGTCCCTATTTTAAAAATAGTGATAAACGTTTGGATTAGGGACATGCCCTAATAGCAGGCACAAAAAAAATCTGGATCGCCATGAGCCATCCAGATTTCATATAAGCATATGAGATTTAAGCAGATTATTAGTATAACTTCAATAGCGAGTTATATAGTTTATAAGTGCTTAACCCGTATTTATATCCCGCGATATGATACCAATACCCATGTCGTCCGCGTCATTACGCCACTTGGACAGGAATGATGTTTGCGGTATCTTTTACGGTATTGTCTTCGTTACAGTAGACCAGTTTTGGCAAGTGGTTGGCCGCTTCTGCTTCATCCAAGTGGGCATAGGCGCAAATGATGACGATATCACCTAGGTCTGCCATGTGTGCGGCGGCGCCATTTAACGAGATGATCCCAGAGCCAGCTTCAGCGCGGATCACGTAGGTGCGAAAACGCTTGCCATTGGTTACGTTATAGATATCGATAGATTCGTTTTCATGTAGGCCAGCAAGATCCAATAGATCGCTATCAATACCACATGATCCTTCGTAATGGAGCTCGGCGTGCGTGACGCGCGCGCGGTGCAATTTGCATTTCAGCATGTTAAGTAGCATAGACAGCATCCTTGACGTAACAGGTTTGAAAAAATAATGGGGGCAACGGCTGCAAAATCAACATATTGGCGCACAGCGATGCCTCAAGCCAAACAGGTTTGGGGCCAGACATGCGGTATCGTTGCCTAAAATAATGGGTATCATACCCTGTCATTGGGGCAGTTTAAAGCCATTAATTTGTGAACGCGCGCGTTCAACATCGCCATTCATCAATAATGGCAGCGCTTCAAAAGCTGCCGTTAAGGCGCTATCAATCGCCACTTGTTCATCAGGAGAGGCTTTTGAGAGCACATGGCCACTGACTTTTGATTTATGACCTGGGTGACCAATACCCACGCGCAAGCGATGAAAATCATTACCAATGTGCGGGGTGATATCGCGCAGGCCATTATGACCACCATGGCCGCCGCCTGTTTTTAACTTGATGCTGCCAGCGGGAATATCCAGCTCATCATGAGCAATGAGTAGCGCATCATTATCGATGTTATAAAACTTGATCATCGGCACCACCGACTGTCCAGATTTATTCATAAAGGTCAAGGGCAGCAGTAGGCGCACATCTGCGCCGTGGATTTGTCCACGCCCTGTGACCCCATGAAATTTTTTATCAGGAGAGAGCGGGATATTAAATTGTTGTGATAAATGCTGCACAAACCAAAATCCAGCATTGTGGCGCGTGTGCATATATTGCTGTCCGGGATTACCAAGACCGACGATAAGCTTTAGGGACATGAAAGGACTCTGCTAATGGCTGGTGAATAATTAAAAGGGCGAACCATATGATATCAAGAAAAGAGGGAGGCGACGTTACGGGTAAAAGATAGATGGCGTGGTATCGCACCGTCATACCATAATATTGGGCGTACAAAACGCACTTACAAAAACAGCAGGAGATGGATATCCCCTGCTGCTATGATCTCAGTAACTGAGATGTGTGTACTGCTCATTGCTATCACCAATATAGTGACAGCATGGGCGCAATGCGGTGATTACTCGCCTTGCTCATCAGTACCGTCATTTTGCTCAGTGGCTGGTACTTCGTCAGCATCAACGTCGTCAGCATCTTCGTCAACTTCTGCAACCGTTGGTGGCTGCATGTTAACGATCGTACGGTCAGTACCATCTTCAAGCTCAAGCTCATGGATAACCACGCCTTCTGGCAATACGATATCTGATAGACGGAACAAATCACCGATTTCCATACCAGACACGTCTACATCTAGGTACTCAGGAAGTTTAGATGGTAGGCAGATAACTTCGATATCAGAAACCAAAGTAGACAATACGCCGCCAGCAGCAGTGCCTGGTGCTTCTTCTTTACCAGAGAAATGTACAGGGACATTCATGTGGATTTTTTGGCCTTTTACAATGCGCTGGAAGTCAGCATGCATTGGGAAGCCTTTCGCAGGATGACGCTGCAAGTCTTTGATAACCGCTTGATGCTCTTCGCCATCAACCGTGATGGTCAATACGTGAGAGAAAAAGGCTTCAAATTCTAGCGCTTTTACCAACTCATTGGTTTTGAGTGAAATGGCAGTCGGCTCAGCGTTGCCGCCATAGATGATAGCAGGAACAAGATTCTGCTTACGTAGGCGGCGGCTCGCACCTTTACCTTGCTCGTCTGCAGAACGGTTTACTGCGCTTAGTTCAAAATGATCTGTGCTCATGGATATAATCCTATAAAAAATAAATGAAGTGTCTGGTCATAAAAGTGGATTTGCGACCAATCCACAGAGGTGTGATGATGACTGCGCAGTGATAACAAAGCTATCTATAACGCAAGGTCATCTGCTTGATGCGGCTTATCATCACTAAGGTATCAATGATAGCGTCAGGATAACGGCCAGCGCCAAGCGCGATCAGCACTTTTGCGTGTACAGCGTTTGCTGTGTTGCAAACGATCCATACAGGCGCGCATTATACGTGGTTTTGTAGCAATAATAAAGGCTTGCTGACAGCACAAAGCGCCAAGAGTTGCCCCTTGACGCTCATAAGCACCACTCAAATTAGTGATTTGTGGCGGGTTTATTCAAACATCGCACTGATCGACTCTTCGTTATTAATGCGGCGTAAGCTTTCAGCCAGCATTGGCGCGATAGACACCTGACGCACCTTGCTGCACGCTTTAGCGGCAGTAGATAAGGGGATGGTATCAGTCACGACCACTTCATCCAGCGCTGATTCATTGATATTCTTTAGCGCATTGCCTGATAATACAGGGTGCGTGATATACGCCAATACGCGGCGTGCGCCGTGCTCTTTTAGGGCTTCAGCTGCTTTGCACAGGGTGCCTGCAGTATCAACCATGTCATCGACGATAACACAATCGCGGTCACGAACGTCACCGATGATGTGCATGACTTGTGACTCATTGGCACGCGCGCGGCGCTTATCAATGATCGCCATATCGGTATCGCCCAACTGTTTTGCCATGGCGCGTGCACGTACCACACCGCCAACATCAGGAGAAACGACCATGATGTTGTCATAATCTTGTTTGCGCAGATCGTTTAGGAGTACAGGCGTGCCGTAGATGTTGTCTACTGGGATATCAAAGAAGCCCTGAATCTGATCCGAGTGCAAATCAACGGTCATGACGCGGTCAATGCTGACGATGTTGAGCATATCAGCGACGACTTTGGCAGAAATAGGAACACGGGCTGAGCGCGGGCGACGGTCTTGACGGGCATAGCCAAAATACGGCATAACAGCAGTGATACGACCAGCGCTTGAGCGGCGCAGGGCATCTGCCATCATCATGATTTCCATCAAATTGTCATTGGTCGGTGCGCAAGTGGGCTGCATGATAAACACGTCTTTGCCACGTACATGCTCTTTGATTTCCACAGCGATTTCGCCATCAGAAAAACGCGTGATGTCCGCTTTACCAAGAGGAATATGTAGGTGATCGGCTACGGTTTTTGCTAATTCAGGGTGGGCATTACCAGTAAAAATCGCCAAATAAGGCATGACTGAAGTCCTATTGATTGACTCAAGCAGTGACCGCTAAGCAGTGTCTAACTGCTCAAATAAAGAAAAGTATGGTGAATGTTAATGCAGAAAATGGCAGGGGTAGCTGGACTCGAACCAACGGATGTCAGGATCAAAACCTGATGCCTTACCAACTTGGCTATACCCCTGTAATGTCTAGGCGATCTTGCCTGTGCTGGCTGATAAGAGATATCAACATCACACAGTGCCTATAAACCGTCAAAGTTAGACGGTGTTCCCTAACGGTGTTCGTTGCGAACTATACCGAAACTGGGAGGGTGTTGTCAATTGATATCAGATAAGTAACCTTATAATGCGGTCGCTTATCCTATGATGATCAATAAACACAAACTGAAAATATGGCAGGGGTAGCTGGACTCGAACCAACGGATGTCAGGATCAAAACCTGATGCCTTACCAACTTGGCTATACCCCTATTGTGGCGACCTATTATAAGTAAAATTTCAGATTTTGCAAGCCATTTTTGCTTTTTTCTGGGATTTATTCTTAATTTATCAAGGACGGTATGATTTCGATAGGTATATGGTGAAAGTTGGTGATAAGGATTGATATCTTACTTATATTCTCTTGTAGGGCTATATGAGTGAGCTTGAGACTAGTGTGTCTGGCAAGAGATTTCCAAAATAGTCTTATATGTTCCGAGGAGTAGCGTAAGGCTCCACTGTATGCAACAGCTTGAGCAATGTAGCTAAGAACTCACTTTTCTTTATTTTTGAAGTGATAGTATTATTACCATCAAAAAATTTCCCAAAAAATATCAGATATTCATCTTCTTGGTAAACGTAAAATAGAGATTTGTTAGTAGATAAGTCGTAGAACAAAAAGTTATCTCTCTCACTACTGCTATCGTAAACTCCAGTTTCAGTTTCAGTTTCATAAAAAATATCGTGTAGCTTGCTTAGTGGTGTATTGATCAAGCTTTTATTCAGGTGAAATTCGCCATCAGTAATCAGCTCTATTTCTTTCTTAATATTGTTAACAAGTGGAAACGCATAATAATTATTGTCTTGATAACTGATGTTTACTGAGTTCACAATAATATCCATCACTATGAATGGCTTTTCCATTTCGTGTATTTTAAAAGCAATAGTTTCTGTATTTCCGAGAGTAATCATATTTTGCTCTTAAATGTTTTAGGCTTGGTAGTATTTGCGGCGCTTATCTTTTCACCTATCTATCAAAACTTGCGCTGCTACAAACTCCCCACCACATATCCTGCACAAGGCGCATCGACAATCCACTTTGCCAACAGTGCCTTATCACAGGCAACGCTCGCATCCAACGGCAAGAATACGGCGCTACCAGAGCCGGTCATCCGTGCTGTGCTCATTGCTTGCGTCTCTAGCGCTTGTAAATAATGTAAGGCCTCTGCAACCGCAGGGGCAAGGCTCACCACCACTGGGGTAAAGACATTATGATAGGGCGTGGTGAGCGTTTGTACATAGTCTACGTACTGATTTTGAATAGTATCAATCGACAAAGGAGCGATATCTCGCTGTAGCTTAGGATGGGCGAATAGCTCGGTAGTATTGACATGCGCATCAGGGGTTAAGATTAAATACTGCTGGTCAGGCAGGTCAATGGTAGTCAAATCTTCACCAATGCCCATCGCGATGGCATCTTGTCCAAAGATAAATATAGGCACGTCCGCACCGACCTTTGCACCAATTTTTATCAGCGCATTGCAAGTGAGGTTAAGCTGCCAAAGCTTATTGAGTGCCAGCATAGTTGTTGCGGCGTTGGACGAGCCGCCACCCAAGCCTGCCCCCATTGGCAAATGCTTGTCTAACGTGATAGTGACTGGTGCTAACTGCTTAGGTAGGGCGTCTGACTGTATGGCAAACGCGAGCAATGCGCGCGCCGCCTTAAAGATTAAGTTATCTTCTGTATTAGCTGTGATCGTCTCAGCACCCTCTAGTACCAGTAGCTGATGACAAAGCTGATTGGCATCTAGCTTATTATCTACAGTAGAAATTACGGCATCGTCGCTGAGCGAAAAATGCAAATAATCGCCCCAATCGAGCAGGCGAAATACGGTTTGCAAATCATGATAGCCGTCAGCGCGTTTGCCTGTGATATGCAAAAATAGGTTGATCTTTGCAGGTGAAAGGCGGGTGAGGCGTGCGCTGGCAGTCGTCATACGTGCGGTTGTCCTAAACGTTACTAAAAATATATCATGGAAAAAATGATTTGAAACATCAAATAAGCGCAGCTTGGTGATCTGCGCTGATAAGAAAGTATGACCGCTTATATCTAGCGGTCTTGATGGTTGATGGTCATGACCACTTTTTGCCCTTGCGCTTGTACTGCTTTGATTTTGCTGGGCAGTTTGTCATTGCCTTTGTAGCTGAAACTGCCATGCCACGCCCCATTGACTGAGCTGACCAAACGACCTTGGTCATCGAGCGTTGGGCTGCTGTCTGATGGGGCTGGACGACCAGAAATCCAATAAGGCATCTGTGAGATCGGCGCTTGCCACCCTGTGGCTTTTTGCAATAGTGATTCAGGATCATCAGCGGTGAGCGTGCCTGTTTTTTCACTGACCAGCGTGGCGGTTTGACCATTGTATTCAATGTTGGTTTTGCCGATACCCAGCGCCCCAATCAATTCAATGGCAAAGCGATCATTTTCTTGCGCCCATGCATAAAACGCACTGCCTCCTTGGGCGTTGCTGCCTGTGCTGCTGTCAGCAGGGACAGTGACACCGATCTTACCATTGATGCTAAAGTTATCCAGCTTTTTGGCTTGTACCATATTGCTTGGCGTATTGGTGCTGCTGCCACTGTGCATGGATTGACAGCCACTGAGCACCAGCGCCGCTGCCATAGCACAAGCCGCCACTTTGCTGATATTAAAGGGGTTGATACCAGTGGCTTGTTGTACGTGCGATTGATCCGTTAAGGTCGGATTGCCAGTTGACGATGATTTCATGGGGTGTCCTCAAAAAGATACAGCGGCCAAATTGTTACGGCGGGCAGTGACTATGGATGCTATAGATGCACCGCGCGCGCCTATGGTCAGCCAATAGTGGTTATATATGGTTTTTTATATCAAGGTTATGCGCATTGCCAGAGCTATGTGTGATGACAGCAGTCACCAATAGATTCAGCACACGAGACGCCAACAAGCCACAGCATAGCTTGGTTAGATTACCCGTTGTTTGTTATCCAGTTGCCATTTGTTGCTGGGCGCAATCAATATAGCGATATAGCGAGGGCAGCTGCACTGATTAATACAGCTGCACGCGGTCATTGACATTATGCTGACCAAATGAGAAACGCTGCTGTAAATCGCTCAGTAAGCGGTTCACCTTGGCATTATCGCCCAGCCCTTGATAGGCGCGTAGTAGCAGAGTGCCTGATCGCAAGGTTGGCAGCACGTCATAAGGGGTTTGTAAGTAATCGATGACCTGCGTGTAATCGCCATTATTGAGCGCGTTACTGGCCAAAATATTGAGTGCCTGAAGGTGCAGTTCATTGTCATAACGGGGGTCATCGTAGCGAATATCAATGACTGCTTGTGCCAGTGCTAGACCCTGCGCAGGGTCGCGCTCATTAGCAACCAACAGCTGGGCATAGTCGAGCTGATAGGCAATGTTGCTGGGATCAAGTGCCTGTAGGTGATTGAGCAGCGTGCGCTTGACGACATAGTCTGTTTTGTCATTCAGGAGCTGGACACGAGCAAAGAGGATCATCTCGCTATCAGGATATTTACGGCTGGCTTGAGTCAGTAGGTTTAGCGCTGTGTCCGCACTGTTTTGCTGCCATAAAATATCGGCCTGCATGACATAGGTATCAGGCGCAAATACTTCAAATTGCTGGCGCAGTTTGAGCAACGTGGCAATGGCGGCATCAATATTGTCATCCATCAGCTCAAGTGCAACCACTTTTTGTCGTGCGGTCAGCACCAAGTCCTCTTGCATCACCCCATTCAGGTAGTATTTGGCCTGCGCAAAGCGCTGCTGCCGCTCGGCGCTGATACCCAAATAATAATACGCTTGATCGAGATAGTTCGGGTTTTGTGCCAATGCATTGAGCAACTGATCGGCGCGGCGGTATTCCTCAATGTCTAGACTGACCAAGGCTGCCAGCAAAGTAATTTCAGCATCATCATCGAAGCGCTCATGTGCCTCAATAAGCAACGCCCACGCCTCTTGGCTTTGTTTTAGATCAAGCAAATAGCGAATTTCATATAGGTATAGACTTTTGCTACTGGGGTTACGCAGGCGTGCTTGATTGACATAATTGACCACGGTATCAGCCGGCTCAATTTTGCGCAAGATATCGGCTCTTAAGGTAATAAAGGGCACATAATCAGGCTGACGACTCAGCGCGCGGTCGATATGGAATAAAGCGGCTTCAGGCTCATTAAACTGATATAACAGTCCCGCTTTTAGCACCGATAAGGACGCATTTTGCTGACTGTCAATGGGCTGCAATGCCGCCAAAAGCGCGCGCTGGTCGCTGTCAGTATTGGGGTAAATACCGATTAAAATCTCACTCAGGTCCGCTCTGGGATCATAGCGTAAAATGCGGTTTAGGGTTTTGCCAGCCAGTTCATAGTCGTGCGCTTTTAGTGCCAAATGCGCGACATAAAACCACGCTGGCACGTGGTCAGGATTTTGGTCTTGCCACGTCTTAGCAAACTGTAATGAGCTGTCGACATTCTCATTTTTAAGTGACAGCGTCAGGGCGCGCTCAAATACGGCGGTGGCATCTTCTTTAAATGATTGCTGCTTATAAAGCGTCAATGCCCGCCGAGAATCACCGCGATCGGCGGCAAATTCAGCATCAAGCAGCGCATATAGGCTGGGCTCGTTAGGTTCTAGCACGGACTGCGAGGGTAGGCTGTTGATATCATCAACCGACCCTGCAGGCGTGGTTTCTTCTGTGACGATTACCGTGTTATGGTCATTGTCTCTGGTCAAAAAATTCGTAAAAAAATTGGCATGGGCCGGCATTCCCAGACACAGACAAGCGGCCAACAATAAGATTGGCTTAAAGCGCAGATGACCAACAATGGTCAAAGACAACGCGCATGTGCGATAAGCAGGCAGCTGATCGTCAGATATCGGCGCTGGATGACATAAAGACCCAAGAAAAATCATAAGTAGCGTTCTTTACCCATAAAAAGCATCGGAATCTGCTTATTATAAAAGTGAATAATATCAGTAAACAATGGTACTCATGTTACACAGAATCGAGGTCGCCGTAAGTGATAAAAGCGTGAATAGTAAAGAAAACTAACCCGCCTACCATGAGCGGTAAAGATAACTCGCTCAGTATGGCTCCGTACTGATGATGGCCTATAAGACGCATTTAGCATCAGCATCCACCGATTGAACAGGGCAGTCGCGGTTATGTCGTTGATTTGTGTCGCAGCTGTCCATATACCTGCTATTGCCCCTTACGCGCGCGCCGAGTATTAAATAAACTCAGCAACAGTGATATAATAGCCAGCTTTATATGTGTCATCGCAAGCCAGATCAGGCTTTTTTTATCTGTCGGTAGGTGATCGGTGACGCCTAATAAACAGGGTTGGTGCGGTAAGGTGAATGAACGTACTGACCTGCGCGTATGGCTTTTGGGCCAATCGATGCGGCAGTGATATCTGACTGCTGGGTTCGGATGGGCGCTGGGTCAGCAACAATGAGCGTTATATTTATGGTTAATCAATAATGAGATTAGTGGTCATCGGTGTCAATCATAAAACCGCCCCAGTCGCTCTGCGTGAGCGCTTGGCCTTTGTGGGTGACGATGTGACCGCCGCGCAGCGTCAGCTCAAAGAGTTTACCGATGGCAGCGTTATCGTCTCAACCTGCAATCGCACCGAGATTTATGCCCTCATTCCGCAAGCAGAACACGGCACCCAAGCCCGTGACGCCAAAACCAGTAGCGCCTCAGTCAGCGCCACTACCATGCAGGCATATATCACCCGCATCAAAACATGGTTGGCGACTTTTAAAGGCTTGCCTGCGCATGAGGTTGAGCCTTATCTTTATGTCTATCAAGACACGCATGCATTGACGCACTGGTTACGCGTAGCATCGGGGCTTGACTCTATGATCTTGGGTGAGCCGCAAATCCTTGGTCAAATCAAAAAGTCCGTGCAACTGGCGCAAACCGAACAGGTCCTGAGCAATCAGTTAAGCTGGGTGATAGATCAAATCTTTGCCGCCGCCAAGCGGGTACGTAACGAAACCAACGTCGGCGCACAAGCGGTATCACTGGGCTTTGCCGCCGCCAAACTGGTGACGCAAATCTTTGATGACTTGGCCAGTCGTACCCTACTCGTGGTGGCTGCAGGTGAGATGAACCGCTTGGTGGCGACACACATTGCCGGTCTTGGGGTTGGCCGCATCATCATCTGTAACCGCAACCCTGAGCGCGCCGAAGCGCTCGCCGCTGAGCTGCGCCAACCCAACCGCCGCATCGATGTGCGCCCTTTAAGCGAGCTACCAGACGTACTGGCGGATGCCGATATCGTCAGCAGTTGTAGTGGCAGTATAGACATGCTGATTAATAAAACCATGACCGTACAGGCGCTTAAACGCCGCCGCTATCAGCCAATATTGATGATTGATTTGGCCGTGCCGCGTGATATCGACCCGAGCATCAGCCGCATTGATGATGTGTATTTATATTCCGTCGATGACCTGCAACATGTGATTGCGGGTAATATCGAGCAGCGCCGCCAAGCAGCCGTCGATGCTGAGCTGTTGGTCAGTCACTTGGTGGTCGAGATGGAGCGCAGCTTTCAGGTGCGTCAAGTGGGCAAAGACATTCAGCAATATCGCAGCCGCACCCACAGCCAAGTTGAAGCCATATTGACCGACTCAATCGCCCAGTTTGAGCGCGGCGATGCCAACGCTGAAGAGATCGTTACTGAACTATCACGGCGCTTGACCCAAACCTTGAGCCACGCCCCATCCAAACTGATGCGCAAGGCTGCCCGTGAAGGCGACAGTGAGCTGCTCGACTTTGTGGTGTCAGGGCTACATGATGCTTATCGTCGCCGCTAAGCGCTTGCTGGCTGTGTCTTTGTCTCCAGAGGCGGCGCAAAATATCCTTTAGTTTCGCTGTAGCGCTTTTATAAAGAACAGACTGTATTTACTGCGCCGCCAGCGCTGCGTTTTTTCGCTTAGCCATATCTACTGCTGACAACATTCTCTAGTCACGCTGCGTCCAATTGTCAACCGCTATGATCGGTGCTACTATCAAGCGGTCTGATGGTATTGTTTGGCTGTCTTTAGGCCGTTTTGGTCTGGCTTGATAACAAACATACTCACAATAATAACTGCCGTAGCAGGCGGTCTTTGTCGTCTTTGCTGCTGTCCTATTTATATTAATGAACAAGGAGTGTCTCATGTCCGCCCTACGTCACGATGTCGATCCCGATGGCCTATTAGAATATTCAGTGGTTTATACCGACCGCGCGCTCAATCACATGTCAAAAGTGTTTCAGCAAGTCATGATTGACTTATCGAGCAGTTTAAAATCGGTCTATCAAGCCGATGCGGTGGCCATCGTCCCCGGCTCAGGAACCTATGGTATGGAGGCAGTGGCGCGGCAGCTGGCACAAGAAGCAGACTGCTTGATCATCCGTAATGGTTGGTTTAGCTATCGCTGGACCCAAATTTTGGAAAAAGGGCGCATCGCCAAGTCGACCACCGTACTTACCGCAGACCGCGAGGCAGACGCAGACACGGGTACGCCCAAGCCTTTTGCCCCTGTAGATATCGACGTGGCTGTGGCGAAAATCAAAGAAACCAAACCTGCCGTTGTCTTTGCACCGCACGTAGAAACCTCAGCGGGTCTTATTTTGCCAGACGACTATATCAAAGCGCTAGGCGAGGCTGTGCATAGTGTCGGCGGCTTGTTGGTTATTGATTGTATCGCCTCAGGGTGCGTGTGGCTGGATATGCAAGCGCTTGGCATTGATGTGCTGATCAGTGCGCCACAAAAAGGCTGGAGCAGCACCCCTTGCGCAGGGCTTGTGATGTTAAGCGAGCGCGCCGTTGCTAAAGTAGACAGCACCGAATCGGATAGCTTTAGCCTTGATCTCAAGCAGTGGCTCAACATCATGCGCGCTTATGAAAACGGCGGTCATGCCTACCATGCAACCATGCCCACCGATGCCTTGCGCCAGTTCCGCGATACCGTCAAAGAAGCACAAGCCATTGGTTTTGATACCCTTTGCGAGGCGCAGTGGACGCTGGGTGACCGTATTCGTAGCGTTTGCGATGACAAAGGCATTCAAAGCGTGGCCGCTGATGGCTTTAAAGCGCCTGGCGTGGTGGTGCTTTATACCGACCGTGATGACATGCACAAGGGCAGCGCCTTTGCTGAGCAGGGCATGCAGATTGCCTCTGGTGTGCCACTCAAATGTGGTGAGCCTGAGAGCTTTAAGACCTTCCGTTTAGGGCTGTTCGGCCTTGATAAACTGACCGATGTCGATGGTGCGGTGCAGTGTTTTGAGACCGCATTGACGCACGTGTTAGCACAGTCTAATTAAAATGATGATAAAAAAGACGATCAGGTGAGTGTTGTTTGTTAGCAAGGTCACGAGCCAACGGTTATACTTTTGCTCATCAATGAGCATACTGGTTTAACGATAAAAATACTGAGCAATCACGTTCGGTATTTTTTTACCTATTTATTATACTTTATAATATAATGTATTATTATAAATAGTAAGCAATGATTATGACATTTGAAACATCATAGTCTATTCACAAAGTAGCAGCGCGAGGGTGACAGCATGAGCATACAGATAGACTGGCAAGCGTTTACGCCCATCTCTTTGCTGGGTGGTTTGATATTGGGGGCGGCGACGGTGCTTTTGTTATTGGGTATTGGACGCATCGCGGGTATCAGCGGCATCAGTGCCAGTTTGTTACGACCAAAACGGGTAGAGTGGTGGCAAGTGTTGTTTGTGCTTGGTTTGGTTGTCTCACCACTGCTGTACCAGCTGATACTGCCACTACCGACCGCAAATGTGAGCAGCTCAGTGCCCTTGTTGTTGGCGGCAGGATTAATCGTAGGCTTTGGTACGCGCTTAGGTTCAGGCTGTACCAGTGGTCATGGAATCTGCGGTAACGCAAGGCTATCAAAACGCTCGCTGGTCGCTACCGTGACCTTTATGGTATTTGGCATTCTCACCGTTTATATCGGGCGGCAAGTGCTGGGTTTGATTTAGCAGCGAGCCTATAACAGACGCGATAGAAGTAAAAATAGAAGAGACAAGCACTGACATATAAACGGCACAATAGGGGAGCGTTATGCTAAAAAATATCATTGGTTTGCTGGCAGGGTTGCTATTTGGATGTGGTCTGTTGCTATCAGGCATGACGGATCCTGCTAAAGTGCAAGGGTTTTTGGACATCTTTGGTGCGTGGGATATTTCTTTGGCGCTGGTGATGGGCGGCGGTTTACTGGTGGCCTTTATCGGGGTACAAATCGCCAAACGTCAAAGCAAAAGCTGGATAGGCACACCCATCGATATGCCCACAAAAACCGTCATCAGCAAAAAACTGTTAACAGGGGCGATGTTATTTGGTATCGGTTGGGGATTGGTGGGTATTTGCCCAGGCCCCGCGCTAGTGCTACTGGGTACAGGGCAATGGCAGGCGTTTGTCTTTGTGCCTGCCATGCTGCTTGGGATGCTGATCTACCAATGGCTTGAGCCAAAACTGGGCTGAGACAATCGTGTGATGGTTATTTTCATTTTTTTAAGCTCAGCCAGTTGAAGTGGCCTACTTCGTTACCTTTGCCGCCTCGTGTGCCAACGATTTGACGACCTAACGCTGTCAAAAAAACGTGCTGTTATCATTGGCAAGCTGGCAGAATGAGATAGTGCTCACTCATCAGTCGTTTGTCTACATAGCTGATATTTCAAGCGCTGTGTTACGATAGAACTGATATTCAGTTTTGCTTTTTACCCATTGATGCATAAGGATAATGACATGAGCGCCAGCAAGGATACGACTCCAGAGCAAGCGGCAACCAGCAGTGATAGCAATGATGATAACAACCACCGTAGCAATGACAATCATCACCACCAAAGTAGCCCGCCAGATCGCCGCACGCCAACGCAGATCACGGTGGCCGACGCTGATGCCCCTTATCCGCATCTATTCACCCCGCTGGACTTGGGTTTTACCACCCTAAAAAACCGCGTGATCATGGGCTCGATGCACACAGGGCTTGAAGACCGTTTTTATAACTATGGCAAGCTTGCCGCTTATTTTGCCGAGCGTGCCCGTGGCGGCGTCGCCATGATGATTACAGGCGGTATTTCACCCAATCGCGCAGGCTGGTTGTTGCCTGCTGGCGGCACGATGAATACCAAAGCGGACGTCATCAACCATCAACGCGTCACCCGCGCCGCGCACAAATACGACAGCAAAATCATCATGCAAGTTTTGCATAGTGGTCGCTATGGTTATCATCCGTTTGTGGTGTCTGCCAGCCCGATCAAGTCGCCCATCTCGCCATTTAAGCCGCGTAAGATGAGCGTTAAAAACATCGAGCAAACCATCAAAGACTACGCCCAATCTGCCCGCCTTGCCAAGCAAGCAGGCTATGATGGTGTGGAAATTATGGGTTCTGAAGGCTACTTGCTCAATCAGTTTTTATCACGCCACGTCAACAAACGCAGTGATGCCTATGGCGGCGACATTGAGGGGCGAATGAAGTTTTCCGTTGATGTGGTCAAAGCGGTACGCGAGGCGGCAGGCGAGGACTTTATCATCCTGTTTCGCTTGTCGATGATCGACTTGGTCAAAGATGGCAATACGATGGACGAGGTCATTACGGTCGCCAAAGCACTTGAAGCCGCAGGCGTCACCATCATCAACACCGGTATTGGCTGGCATGAAGCACGCGTGCCGACCATCGTCACCAGTGTCCCGCGCGCCAGCTTTGTTGATTTTACCGCTGAAGTCAAAAAACACGTCAGTATCCCCGTAATGGCGGCCAACCGCATCAACATGCCTGATATGGCTGAGCGCATCTTGGCGGAGGGACAAGCGGACTTGATCCAAATGGCACGGCCATTTTTGGCCGATCCGAACTGGGTGAATAAAGCCAAAAACGATGAGGCCGACCGCATCAATACCTGTATTGCCTGCAACCAAGCCTGCCTTGATCATACCTTTGAGCACAAGCGCTCCACCTGTCTGGTCAACCCACAAGCGTGCTATGAGACAGAACTGGTCTATAAAAAAGCCAAACGTGCCAAAAAAGTCGCCGTCGTCGGTGGAGGGGTCGCAGGCATGTCAGCCGCACATATTGCTGCTAAACGCGGGCATGAAGTCACGCTCTTTGAAGCGCGAGATATCTTGGGCGGACAGTTTAATTACGCCAAAGTCATTCCGGGTAAAGAGGAGTTTTTTGAGACCATTCGTTATTACGTCAATGAGCTCACGCACTTGGGCGTCACCGTCAAGCTCAATACCGAAGTTGATAAAGCCATGCTAGAGGCGGGCGGCTATCATCATGTGATTATCGCCACAGGCGTGGTGCCGCGCAGTTTGGCAGGCAAGCTTGAGGGCGCTGATCTGCCACAAGTCATGAGCTACGCTGAGCTACTCTCGGGTCAAAAATCAGTCGGCGATACCGTCGCTGTCATCGGCGCGGGGGGGATTGGTTTTGATGTCAGTGAATACCTCACCGCGCAGCATGGGCAAGCGCTGGATGAGCTTGGCGCAGCGGTGCTCAAAGACCCAAGCTATCGCCCCTCGCCGCAACCGAACAGCGAATGGCGTGAGGAGTGGGGCGTAACCGATGAGCCTGACTACCAAACCGAAGGCGGCCTGATCAAACCCGAGGGCATTACCCCAAAACGTCAAGTCTATCTCATGCAGCGTACCAAAGGCCGCTTGGGCAAAGGACTGAACAAAACCACAGGCTGGGTACATCGCGCCCATATCAAATCGCACGGCGTCATCCAAGTATCGGGTGTGCAATACGAAAAAATCACCAGTGAAGGTATTTGGATCACCAATTCACAAGGTCAGAGCCAGCTGCTCCGTGTCGATAGCGTGGTCGTTTGCGCGGGTCAAGAGTCAGTCGCCAGTCTAATGCCCAATGTCGGCGATGCACCAGACGCACAGTATCATCTGATCGGCGGCGCAAAACTGGCCGCTGAGCTAGATGCTAAGCGTGCCATTCGTGATGGCGCAGAGGTTGCAGCAGGGATTTAGAAGTTAGATGGACATTAATGATAATAGTGACAAAGCGGCAGGGATATTATTTCCTGCTGTTTTTTTCTGTAATGTGCCACTTGGGCTGTATTTAAGCTTGACTCATCCATTCGTTTTAAGCACTTGTTGGGTGGATTGGTCTAGCAGTTGCCGAAAATTTGAGCATTTAAAATGATCCTGCTTGGGGCAGTGGGCGATGTGTGTCAGAGTATTGCAAATAGCATCAAGTGCTTTAATGGTTTGCTGCAACTCTGCTGTTTTTTGTAGCAAATACTGCCTATCAACCTGTGTTTGCGTCAGCATCTGCTTGATCTCCATCAATGAAAAAGCGTTGTTTTTTAGTAGTACGATCAACTGCAATTTTTGCACGACATCATTGGCAAATACTCTGCGTAAACCATGCCGCCCAGTAGACTGAATCAGTCCTATTTTTTCATAATATCTGAGGGTGGCAGCAGTTAATCCTGTTTGTTTGGCAACTTCTCCGATATCCATAGTAAGACACTCACTTGGTTAGACCATAAAACTGCACTATAAAAAGCACTTGACTTAAAGTTTACTTTAAGTCGTATAATCAAAAAAGTCCAGAATTTATAAATAATTGCAACCAGTAAGGGGCTTATGATGGATATACATATTGTGATCTATGCCATGATGTACATGGGGTTGGGGGCAGTAGTAGGGTTTTTGTCGGGGTTGTTGGGTGTGGGCGGCGGCGGTATCTTAGTGCCGCTGCTGGTATCTATTTTTACCTATCAAGGCATGAGTGATGCCAATATTGTACAGATGGCACTAGGTACATCGTTGGCGTGTTCGCTACCGACTACTGCCACAAGCGCTTATACTCACCATCAGAGAGGCGCGGTGTTATGGCCATTTGTCAAACTTGTCAGTCCAACTTTGATATTTGGATCGGTGCTCGGTATCTTGGTAGCCACCAATATAGAAGGCAAATATTTGGCTTTGCTATTTTCATTGTTTATGGTCATTGTAGCGCTCAAGATGTTTACAAACTGGCAGCCAACACCGCGACCACACCCAAATCTTATGATATCGTCTATCGTAAGTGGATTGGGGATTGGTCTGCTGTCAGCGCTGATTTCTGTTGGAGGGGCATTTGTGACCTTGCTCTATCTAACTTACAACAACATTGAGTTAAAAAAAGCGATCGGTACATCCTCTGCAGTTGGGTTGATCGCAGTCACAGTGGCGACGTTAGGATACCTGTTATCAAGCGACAATCAAATGACTGAACCTTTGAGCTATAGTTTAGGATACGTGTATCTGCCAGCGCTGGGTTTGATTACATTATGCAGTGTGCTGATGGTGCCTATTGGTACGAAAGTCTCACATAGACTGCCAAATAAACAACTAAAACAGATTTTGGGTGTCGTATGTGTGCTGTTGAGTGTTAAGCTATTTTATTCAATGCTATAGATATGATCTATCGCAGTATCACTGTGTTTCTGTTTGTAAAGACTGCTTGAGTAGTTGGTTCTGTACCTGATAAAGAGACGTTATAACAGTGGTTTTTCTAAAGGTTTTATAAGAATAACTATACATAATGTATTACGATTTATAATCTATAAATAGCTTATATAATTCATACATAACCAATATGCAATAGGATAAATCATAGCACATGATATTTTACGTGAAACGCGAGTTTATAGTACGTATTAGCTCACCATCTCCCCACTCAGCCATCTCTTAAAATCCGACACTTGCGCTGCGATATCAGGCTGGGTGCGTTCAAGTGCACTCAGGCAGTTGACGATACTGTTTTTACGGTAAGCCGTGCCAAGTAAGTGCATTTTGAGCGTATCAATCAATTCAACGTTGAGTGCATCAGAAAAGATAACCACATCGGTAATCAGCGCTTGCTTAACGTCTAAGTGCATATCTATCAAACCCCAATCAAAACGCGTCTCAAGGTGATGGCTAAACTCAGGGGTTTTGCCAAAACGCCAGTCCCAGTTTGCCATTTGCTGATAGTAGGCGTTCAGATGCGGCTTTTTGGCAAGGCTGGATTCATCCAGTGCTACCACAGGCACGCTTTGGCCATGATAGTCACAAAATGCCTGAACAATAGCCGCAGATAAGCTATCGTGAGTGATGGTGTCATTGAACGTTGTCAAGTTGGCCACACGAGCGCGTACTGATTTGATGCCTTTTGCCTTCAGTTTTAGCGGGTGTGGATTGAGGTAGTCACCGAGCTTTTGCATATTGGCGTTGACCAATAGCGTACCGTGATGAAAACTACGATTGGCATCGTGTTTAAAGGCGCTGCCTGATATCTTACGTGTCCCTACTTGCATGTCGTTGCGCCCTGACAGCTCAGCATCGATCCCTAGCGACTTTAGGGCGTTAAGGATAATGGTGAAGTTTGCCGCTTGATCGTAGTCGGCTTTGGGAGATAAAAAGGTAAAGTTGGTGTTACCAAGATCGTGAAACACCGCGCCGCCGCCACTTTGTCGCCGTGCTAAAAATACCTCATCTTCCGCCATTTTATCAATTTTGCATTCGACCCACGGATTTTGTGCGCGTCCGATGACCACGGTCTCGCTATTGCGCCACAAAAACAACGTATGTGTGCTTGGCTCGGCGGTCTCACCCAATGTATGAAACAGCCAGTCTTCGGTGGCGAGGTTAAACCAAGGGTTAGTCACATCAGACTTTAAAATACGTAGGGTCATTATTTATTTCTTTCCTAAAGATATTCTGTAGATTGAGGAGGATAGGCAAAGGCTAATATTTTACTGATGAGAGAGCTATGTGTAATAGATGTCTGTTCGGTGCTTTGGAGCTTACCTTGTCAGAAGGTTTTAATGGACATTTACAATAGGCAACACATCAGCGCGAGCTGTCGTTATCAGACGGAGTAACACCCTCAGTTTTATGACGATAAAAAACTTCCTCATTCAGCGCATATTTCCCACTGTGATTTGGTACTCAGATAACACTGCATGACCGTTTTGGCAGACTGCGCATAGGCATCACTGACAATGCGCCCATTGGTTGGCAAGCGATATCTGATGATGGCAGGCTCATCATTGACGGTGGTTGTCCAGCCAGTCATTTCATTACGGTCATTATAGTTTGCACTGGTAGAGGTCGCCATCGTACCAAATCCTGGTAGGGTATAGGTCGCTTGTCTAAACGAATACGTCATCGCGGCACCTTCAGCACCTTCGTATTGACAGTTGAGCCTTTTTTGTAGCTTGTTTTGTTTATAGATATAGCAAGTGGTGGTATCTTCGAATTGACCAACGCCGCAAAATCCTGCCGTGGCGAATGATAGGCTGCCTATCAATAACATCATTTTTTTCATTGCTGCTCCTCAAACAAGGTGATGGTCGTGCTGTGGTTTAACTGGCTCATTGCTCGCATGGCAGGCAACAGAACCTTGCTTCCCAGATAGTAGATATCTAGTGAACAGATGTCAAAATATTTTAAATACAAGTGAGAGGATCGACGTAATCTAAGCACCTGATAATGCGGCTTATGTGAACAAAATTTAAAGTCTAATAAACGGTCTTGGTAGTAACCAATCACAAAGCCAAAAAATAGGCGAGTATTGCTGTATCTGTTTGTAAATACTGCTTGAATAACCTCAGGGGTGCCCTATAAAGGTAAGCGATAAACGTAGATTTACTAATGATAGTATAAGTATTTCTAAACAGAATTTGATAGTACCGACCATAACGACAGACAATAACGAATAGGAAAAATTATGGCACATGATATTTTATTTGAACCCATAGAGATGGGTACTCAAACCCTAAAAAACCGTATCATGATGGCACCATTGACACGTTTGCGTGCGGTTGAGCCAGGCGATATCCCCATCACGTGGGCGGCAGAATATTACTCTCAGCGTGCGGGGGCTGGGTTGGTTATTACCGAAGCGACGCAAATCTCATTTCAAGCAAAAGGCTATGCAGGCGCGCCAGGGCTACATACCCAAGACCAAGTCACCGCATGGAAAGCCATCGTGGACAATGTCCACGCCAAAGGCGGCAAGATCGTTGTACAGTTATGGCACACGGGTCTAGTCGCGCACAAAAGCGTACAACCTGAGCGCCAAGCGCCGATTTCTGCCTCGGCACTTGATACGGGCGCTCGCACCTCGCTGCGTGACAGTGACAATCAAGCGATTCGTGTTGAAGCGACGCCATCACGTGCTGCCAGTGTGGACGAGATTCAGCAGGTGATTGCTGATTTTGCCCATGCAACCAAGTGCGCGCAAGAAGCGGGCTTTGATGGGATTGAGATTCATGGCGCGCATGGCTATTTGCTGCATCAGTTTTGGGTTGCCAATAACAATCAGCGCGATGATCAGTATGGCGGTAGCCGTGACAACCGTGCACGCTTGACCTTAGAGGTGATTGATGCGTGTGTGGAGGCGTGGGACGCTGAGCACGTCGGCATTCGTCTCTCGCCCCTTGGCAAGTTCAATAGTATTGACGCAGGCTACGAGGAAGATGAGAACATTTGGCTGATCGAGCAAATCAATAAGCGCGGTCTGATGTATTTGCATTTATCAGAGCCAGACTGGGCAGGCGGTACGCCATATAGCGACGAGTTCCGTCAGCGTGTGCGCGATGCGTTTGGTCAGCTGATTATTGCGGCAGGTGGCTATGATGCGGACAAAGCGGAAAAAAATGTTAAAGCAGGGTACATTGATGCCGTCGCTTTTGGTCGTGATTACATTGCCAATCCTGATTTGGCTGAGCGTATCCAAAAAGGCGCAACGCTCAATGAGCAGCATCCTGAAAGTTTTTATGGTGGTAGCACGGTCGGCTATACCGATTATCCGTTTATGGCTGACGTGTAAGCCTACCGCCACTCCAGTCATGCCCATGCCGAACAACCACAAAAAAAGCCGTCTGAATCACAGACGGCTTTTTTATGCACTGGCAGCAGCACCCACAAGCATTGTCGGCCTTTATTCACCAAAAATGCCATTATTATAATCATGAAACGTTTGTTTAAGCTCAGCGTCCGTGTTCATCACAAATGGCCCATATCCTGCCACTGGCTCACCGATAGGCTCGCCACTTAACAGTAAAACTTTAATGGATTTGCCTTTTTCGGGCACAAGCTCTGGTGGACAAGTGATGGTCACTTGGTCAGTGACAGCACCATTGTTTGCTTGCGTGCTGTCTCTTACCGCGTCGTTGGAATCGGTGCAGATAGGAGGCTCAAACTGGATCAATTCGCTGGCATGCACCTTGGTATCATTGATTAATACCTCGCCTTCTTGCATCAAAATCAGCAAATTATGGTTATTGGGGACAGTGAGCGTCGTCACTCCAGCAGCCCATAGCTCAACATCCCAGACATTGACAGGGGTAAAGGTATCGGTCAGTCCTGTTTTGTCCTGCCATGTACCTGCAATCAAAGTGACTTTACCGATTGCCATCTCGTTGCTGGCTGGTATGTCATTGCCCATATCAGAGGTGTCAAACAGTGTGATCACTGGCATATCGCTGCGTCTGATGGTTTGGTATTTGGGGTCGGTCAGCTTATGTTTTTTGGGCAAATTGACCCACATCTGCACCATGCTAAACACGCCGCCCTGTTCACCAAAATCTGGCGAGTGAAACTCTTCGTGCAAAATACCGCGCCCTGCGGTCATCCACTGTACATCGCCACCTGACAAGGTGGCATGACCACCTGTCGAATCCACATGACTGATCTCGCCTTGATAGGCGACAGTGACGGTTTCAAAGCCTTTGTGCGGATGAAGACCGATACCGTGCGGCGTGTCATTATAGGTGGGGTTTGGGGCAAAAGTGGTTGGCTCGCCATAATCGAGTAACAAAAAGGGATCGGTATGGGTGTAATCAAATTCAGGCTTGGGACACAAGTGATTGATCACAGTTTTGACATAAAAGCCATCACCAACCCAGTGATTGGGCTCATCGTTATGGACTTTTTTGATTGCACGCATGGGGATTACCTCGCCAGATGACAGCGGTGACATATAACAGTGCCGCGTCATATTAAACATGACTTATGAGCGGCGGCATACAGATATAAACAGATGGACTGACCATCATTACGGTGGTATTCAGTCACCAGATATAGAACAGATGCCGATGGTTGCTAAATATAACAAAAATCGAGTGTAAAAGGGACATCTAATCTGCCTAGTCATCCATACTATTTGGTTTCTTATCGCTGCTGGGCTTAGGCCACGCTGCCGCACACAAAGCCGCTCGCCCATGCCCACTGAAAGTTATAGCCGCCAAGCCAGCCTGTGACATCAAGCACCTCACCGACAAAATAAAGCCCATTTTGCTGTTTACTTTGCATGGTCTTTGAGGAGACTTCGTCAGTACGTACACCGCCACGAGTGACCTCAGCGGTACGGTAGCCTTCAGTACCTGAGGGTTTGAGCTGCCAGTCATTGATTGCTGCACCAAGCATTGCTAGACGCTCATCTTTAATATTGGCAAGCTCAGTGTCCTTGATATCCGCCCACAAATGATCCTGCAAGGCGCTGAGCAATTTTTTTGGCAACGTATTGTCCGTATGATCGGCGAGCACAGTGCGTATCCGCTGTTTTGGATGGGCGCTTTTGTGCGCCAGCAGTAGCGCCGTGACATCGGTATCGGGCAATAGGTTGATATTGATATATTCTCCTGTCTGCCAATAGTTAGATAGCTGCAGCATGGCAGGGCCAGACAACCCGCGATGGGTAAACAATAGCGGCAGACGAAAGGCGATGCGCGCATTACTAGCAACCACAGGGAGACTAATACCTGCCAGTGAGCGAATCAACGCGCCATTATGATCGGTAAAGGTAAAAGGCACCAAGCTTGCATCTGTGGGTATGAGCGTGTGCCCAAACTGCTGCGCCAGCTCATAGCCAAGACCGCTTGCGCCCATCGTGGGAATAGATAAGCCACCTGTTGCTACCACCAGTGACTCGCAGTGGTACTGGGTTTTTGGTGTTTGCGCCGCCTCATTTGTCGCTTCTTTTTTAGATTTGACAGCGGTGGTGGTTAGACAAAATTGATCGCCGCGCTCTGTATTTGCTTGGACACGCTCAATATTGGTACTTAGTTTGATTTGTACGCCAACGGCGCGGCATTCTGCCAGTAGCATGGCGAGAATATCTTGCGCAGAATCATCACAAAACAGCTGTCCATGCTCACGCTCATGATAGGCAATTTGGTGCTGCTCAACCATAGCGATAAACTCCCAGCTGGGATAGCGGCTCAGTGCTGATTTACAAAAATGCGGATTGCTACCGATAAAATGTTCAGGTTCCACAAAGTAATTGGTAAAGTTGCAGCGCCCGCCGCCTGACATCAAAATCTTCTTGCCAGCCTTATTGGCGTGATCCAGTACCAATACTCGTCTGCCGCGCCGTCCTGCAGTCAACGCGCAGTACAGCCCTGAAGCGCCAGCACCAATGATAATGAGGTCGTAACGATTAGGGGGATGATTCATAGCAGATACTCATGGCAGAATAAAGAAAAAAGGGGCACGGTTTGTAGTGCCCAAGAATGCGGGCAAAATAATACACACAGTGCATCTCTTATAAGATGGTAATAGACAGTCTTATCAAGTGGCTATTGTCCACATTTATACCGTGGTTACAAGGGCAAACTCAGTCTTTACTGACAACCCTATCTCTCATCAGTATAAATGGTGGTATTGATCCTTATGCGTGTTGATGAGCAACCCTGCCAATAACCGTCAGCCGCTGCTAAATGCGTAATACTTAAATGTACTCTGGTGATAACGGTATAGTGTTATTGTTGCAATTATAGTGCAGCGTCTTGCATCACCTGTGCTTATTTGTCAAACTACAGTTGAGTTGCTAGCCTTTAAGGAGCAAAGGCTGAGCTAGAAGTAAGGTGTTTATAAGGGCAAGAAGAGACGGCTCAAGGAGTCACCATGATCTGGCTGGTCGTCCCCTCATCTTAGTGCGCACCGCTTATATTTTGTCGCCACAAAGAATCACTAAAAAAAGGAATTTGACCATGACTCAGAAGACTTTTCCCACCCCACCTGAATTTGCAGCCACGGCTAATACCAGTCCTGAGCAATATGCCCAGCAGTATCAATACTCTGTGGCCTCCCATCAGGATAATGATCAATTCTGGGCGCAGCGTGCTGAGCTGATTGATTGGATGAAAAAACCCACTATTATCAGCAATGTCAGTTATGACTTGGATGATTTTCGAATCAAATGGTTTGAAGATGGCGAGCTTAATATCTCCGTCAACTGTTTAGATCGCCATTTAAAAACACAGCCCTATAAGCCTGCCATCATTTGGGAAGGCGACCACCCCTCATTGCACAAAATCATCTCTTTTAAAGAGCTGCATGCTGAGGTATGCCGTTTGGGTAACGCCATGCGCAAGCTGGGCGTTGAGAAGGGTGATCGCGTGACGTTATATATGCCAATGATCCCAGAGGCAATGATAGCCATGCTGGCATGTACGCGTATAGGTGCCGTACATTCTGTGGTTTTTGGTGGGTTTTCAGCTGAAAGCCTAGGCAACCGCATTGTAGACAGTCAGTCCAAATTGGTCATCACTGCTGATGAAGGCATGCGCGGCAACAAGCGTACGCCGCTTAAGGTCAATGTCGATCACGCTTTAGATATGGATGGGACAGACTGCGTCAAAAAAGTCATCGTCGTCCACCGTACAGGCAACTCGATCCCGATGAGTGGTTTTCGTGATGCTTGGTATCACACATTGCTTGCCAGTGAAAAAAAACAGTGCGACCCTGAGCCAATGAATGCTGAAGATCCTCTGTTTTTGCTCTATACCTCAGGCTCTACAGGTAAACCCAAAGGCGTGCTACACACCACAGGCGGTTATATTACTTACGCGCTATCCACCTTTCGTGATGTCTTTGATGTCAAAGAGGATGACGTGTATTGGTGTACGGCCGATGTGGGCTGGATTACAGGGCACACTTACTCGACCTATGCACCGCTAGCGAATGGGACAACGACGGTAATGTTTGAAGGTGTGCCAGAATACCCCACATGGGCGCGGGTCGGTCACATCATTGACAAACACAATATCAGTATTCTATACACAGCGCCGACGGCCATTCGCGCCATGATGAAAGAAGGCAATGCGTTTGTTACGGAGTCTGACCGTTCAAGCTTGCGTCTACTTGGCAGTGTGGGAGAACCCATCAATCCAGAAGCATGGGATTGGTATTACCGTGTGGTCGGTGACAGTCGCTGCCCAATCGTAGACACATGGTGGCAGACTGAAACAGGCGGCATCCTCATGGCGCCGATACCCAATAGCGCGGATTTAAAACCAGGCGCCGCCATGAATCCTATGTACGGCATCACTCCCAATATTGTAGATGAAGATGGTGTTGTTTTAGAGGGTGCGGCTGAAGGCAATTTAATCATCAGTCACAGCTGGCCTGGGCAAATGCGCAGTATCTATAATGATCATAAGCGCTTTTTAGAGACCTATTTTAGTACCTATAAAGGCAGCTATTTTACAGGGGATGGCGCGCAGCGTGATGAGGATGGACACTACTGGATCACAGGCCGCGTTGATGATGTACTCAATGTCTCAGGGCACAGACTAGGCACTGCTGAGATCGAAAGCTCTGTGGTGGCGCATCCAGCAACGGCAGAGGCGGCCATCGTCGGTATGCCGCATGAGATCAGAGGTGAAGGGATCTGCGCCTTTATTATCCTAAAAAACGGCGAAACCGCCAGCGAGGATTTTAAGAAAGCGCTCAATCGACACGTCCGTGCTGAGATTGGCCCCATCGCCAATTTAGATGCCATTTATATTGTTGAAGCTCTGCCCAAGACCCGCTCTGGCAAAATCATGCGCCGTATCCTGCGCAGCCTTGCAGCAGGACAGTATGTGGGACTTGGCGACTTATCCACACTCGCTGACAGCTCCGTTATTAATAAGCTGGTTGATGTGGTCAAAAAAGAGCGCAAAGCCAAGGAGTGTTACTAAGCTTACGTGCAGCCTGTCGGGTCTGCAATGACGTTGGTTATCACCTCGTCACAATAAGCGCCCACTAAAAGTAAGTGACCATAAAGCCATGCTGTTTAAAATAGCATGGCTTTATTTAGGTTTGTCACTATTTAAACGTACCATTATTCAAATTTCTCACGGTAACAGAGTCTAAATAGCAAAGTGTAACTATAGTCAATCCTAAATAAGAAAGGCACGCCTATTATCACGCGCTACTGAAAAAAATTTTCTTGCTTGCCGTGCCTACATTGATAGAGACTTTGAAAAGTATCTCTTAGAAAATGTCTCTTATAAAGTATTGTGAATTTTGATAGATCATTTTTATATTGAACACGCTATATATCATGCATATATTCTATTTATATGTGCATATCTTATTTGTATCAACGCACCATCTAATTTAAGGCCAAACCCCATGAGTAGCCCTACGTATGACCCTACAACCATACCCTCAGCACCTGCTAAAAAACGGCCAGTACCTAATATAGCCATTATTGGCGGTGGACTGACAGGGTTACTAACAGCGACCTTGCTTGAGCGCGCCTTTGCACAGCAGACAGATGTGAGTACACCGTACACGGCCTCTATACTGCCTAACATAACCATTTTTGAGAAATCACGCAGCGTCGGACGCTTAGCGACGCGCTACCGTACCGAGCCGCACAGTCAGCAGCAATGGCAGTGGGCTTTTGGCGCGCAATTTTTTACAGCAAAATCTACTACCTTTAAAACATTCTTAGCACCATGGCTGCAGTCAGGTTTACTGCAGCCATGGCACGCGCAGGTGGTGTCTTTGGTTACGCATACGGCTCAGCCGCCGACACTCATGGCAAAAGAGCAATGGGACAGTGAGCATGCCCGCTATATCAGCACCCCCAAGATGACCAGCTGGGGCCGCAAGCTTGCAGACGAATTGCAGCAAACACGCCTACAGTTTAAAACACGCGTGGCCCCGCTACGCTCGCAAGACATGATTGATGATGGGGACATCGCAAACCCTCATTCAGACGTTACGCCGCAGACAACCTTGTTCGATGAAGCAGGTGCGTATCTGGGCAAGTTCGATTGGGTTATCTGTACTGCACCCAATGGGCAGGCAGCTGAGCTGATGGCAGAGAGCAGTTTTGCGTGTGCTGACGACATTTTGACCGTGCAAATGCAAGCCTGTTATACGCTTATGCTTGGCTGGGATAGTCAGGCCGACATGCCAAAAATGCTGCGCCATGCAGCGGATAATGATGCCTTGCCAGTATGGGATGTGGCCTATATAAACGATGCGGTATTGGATCGCGCCTTTATTGAACATCATAAGCCTGAGCGCACATCACTACTGCCCAGCGTCACCATTCATGCACGCAATGACTGGTCACAAATGCATGTAGATGATGATATAGAAACCGTTAAAGCACAGCTGCTACACGCAGCAAAGCAGGCATTGAATTGGGATGAGGCTACTGAGCCTACTCAAATAGACTGTCATCGCTGGCGTTATGCAGCAACCGTTACAGATAATCAAGACCATACCGCCCAAAAACATGACAGGTCAAATCAGCAAAGCCATCACGGCATATTGATAGATACTAAGCAGCAATGGATTGTCAGCGGTGACTGGTGCGCGCAGGGCAATATCGAAAGCTGCTATCACGCCGCTGCCGATACCGTCCGCACTATTATGGCAGGCTATGCCGTTTGATGTTATCAGGCCACCATAAAGCCAGCGCTGTCTTAGGGTGGCTTTATGTGGTTTTATATACATAATCAATGGTACATGATAAGCGATTATACCGTCATCATGCCTTGGCTATTCATGATCATCATCGCCACGATGCCCAACGCTAAAATCAGTACCAGCGACAGCCAATAACGCTTGAAAGCGCTGCGTTCTGGTAGGCTCAGTTGGTCTTTGCTGGTGACATAAAAAATGATCTGGGTGATCGGTGCCACAAAAAAGCCCAATATCCCGACCAGCACGTTTTGCCGCCCCATAATCATCAGCGTACGAATAAAATACCAAAAAAACATAACATACAGCACAGTGATGATCAGCCCTGTGCCCAGCAGTGCCAAACTATTCATTTTTCCACCTATGGTCAGTCAGCATACCGTCAATATCGCCACACATGTAGTATGGGTATAACCACTGAGTATACGCCTGTAGCAGACAATTATCTATCGTCACGTATGCCCTATTGGTAGTCCGTAATGTAGCAAGTCATAGAGCAGTCAAATAATCTAAGTAGTATAGACAAACCGCAAAAATTTGGACAAAAAAAAGCCCGCAGAGGAGGAGCTGCGGGCGGAGGAAAAGCAATATTTGGTGGCAAAGTTATCGCCTTGTTAGCAAGTCGTAAGTGGCTCATTATCAAATAAAAAATCGACTTATCAGGCGTCTTTACTATGGATTTATAGTAGTATAAAAATGCAGATATGAACAGAAAAAAAAGTCTTTTGTCATCTTTGCTTACATCTTTTAGTGTACAGGTGTACCTATCGATAAAAAAGCCGCCCTATCATAAAAAATATATCGCTAAGGCTACCCAGATGGTGCTGAACTGAGCTAAAAACAGGCTCCACTTATAGGGTGGCCATCGTGTTGGTATTCGATAGCTGTCCACACTTGAATAATACGTAGATGGCATGACCTAGTGCGCGAAAAGTGCTAAGCTAACAGCCATAATTATGTCAATACAAAACTGGGTTACTATGACCGAGAGCTCACGCCTGACTACGCCCAAATCGCAAAGTATTTTTAATTTGCCAAACAACTTGACCATTGCGCGCATTTTGATGATCCCGCTGTTTATTGCCATCGCTTATTGGCCGCCAGCACTGGGTATTGGGATGCCACTGATACCTGATAACGTCATCGCGCGCATGGGTATGAACGAGTTTAGTGACAGCCTACTGCGCCATGTGATATTGACCGCCATTTTTATATTAGCAGCCATCACCGATTGGCTCGATGGCTATTTTGCGCGCAAGATGAACGTCACTTCTGCTTTTGGGCAGTTTTTAGACCCAGTGGCGGACAAGCTGATGGTCGCCGCCGCACTGATTATCTTGGTGCAATGGCATCCCAACATCATCATGGCCATCGCAGCCATTGTCATCATCTCACGAGAAATCGCAGTTTCTGCGCTGCGCGAGTGGATGGCAGAGCTTGGCAATCGTACCAGTGTGGCAGTCTCATACGTGGGCAAACTCAAGACCACCTTTCAAATGATTGCCATTACTGTCCTACTGCTCAATTGGGAGTCGCTTGAGTTGATTGGCTATGCGTTGATGGTGGCAGCGGTGGTGCTGACCTTATGGTCGATGATCATTTATCTAAAAGCAGCATGGCCGTATCTCAAGCAGAGCGGATAATGCCAAAGAACAGTAATCATCTACTGCAAAAAAAGTGTAAAAAAGCGCCAGTAAGCATCATGCTACTGGCGTTTTTTGTTTGATCGTCTTTTCAATCGCGATCCATCATTTTTACACTTTGCCCATTTGATTTATTCATATATACTTGATAATAGTGAACAAAAGACAAACTTTGAAGTTGAATATATGCCATACACATTCAGATTGGAAAAGAAGATGATGTTAGATAAAAAACAGTCGTTGGCAGGTCTCTTTTGTCTGGCGCTATTGACAGGCTGCTCATCAGGAAGCTCGTTGAATGATGCCGCCGCGCCCAGTGTGCAAGAAGAGACGAGCATGAACGACGACGTGGCTGAGTCAGAACGTCTGGGCACAGAGTGGGGCGATGACGTCAGATCGACCGTACATATGGTCGATTTGCGCCGTGTCAGTAGTGAGCCAATTGGACAAATGCAAATAAACTATGCGGCCAAAAGCTACTCAGGACGCGCCATCAATAGCAAATCATTGTTGGCGGGTAAGATTGATTTTTCTGTCGCTGATGATAGGGGTGTTTTGCCGATTTATCGTGATAACCGCCAGTACTATTTACAAGGCCAAAACGGACAAGCGTATCGTTTGATCTATCATAACAACAGTGCCGACACGTATGAGATCGTGGCCAGTGTTGATGGCCTCAATGTCATGAATGGTAGCGCCGCCAGCCGTTATGACAGTGGTTATGTGCTTAACCCCTATTCAGACCTTGTGATTGAAGGCTTTCGTAAGAGTAATAGTAGTGTTGCCTCCTTTATTTTTAGTCAGCCAGATGATGCGTACGCTGCAAATACCAGCCAAGGCTCTATCAATAATACGGGTGTGATTGGTACAGCGATTTATGAGCTCTATGATCCCTCAAAGCCGCAGCCGCGCCAGCCGCAGGCTTATCCAGCAGATAATGGTTATGCCGCGCCGCCACAATAAAGCCGATGATAAAGGCACAAAAAAACGCCAGTCGCATCAGCTACTGGCGTTTTTTTGTGGATCTGGTTAAATGCGCTGTTAAAAGGCGACTGAGCTGTTTTCACCCAAGTCATTGGCTTTTTTGCCATCTTGTACTGCCGCGGCGGTCATTTTAAACATGTTGACGACTGAGCTACCGCTGATCCAGTATTCTGCGCCATGAGGCACTACTTTGATAAGCTGGACGTTGCTGTCATCTTTACCGTGCTCAAAAAAGGCGCTATAAACAGGTGACCATAGCTCGTCGAGCTTGTCTTGATCTTCAACCAACTCAGCTTTGCCAGTGATAGAGACATAGTCTTTATCATCTTGGCTGACATAGGCAAGGTTCACCTGTGACTGCTTTTGAATGTCTTTAACGGTTTCGGTTGTCTTGTCGCCGATAAACCAAATCTCTCTGGCACCAATGCTGGTTTCAGATGTGGTCATTGGGCATGAATGCAAATGGTCTTCAAAGGTACGCGTGGTCATCATGGCGTATTTTACGTCTTTGATGATCTCTTGAATCTTGTCGATATGTTCTTGCTTACTCATGGGTATATCCTTATAGCGTGTTGTTATACATTTTGATGGTTATGTTTGTACCATTGACATAATAATGGCCAGATATGAGCTCTGACCATCGTGTTAACAGTATTACAGCGTGATTGAGAATACTTCGCCCATGTCTTCGGCTGTTTCACCGCTTTGGACGGCAGCTGATGCCATTTTGAACATATTTACTGCGCCATTACCGCTGAGCCAGCACTCTGCACCATGTGGTACCACTTTGATTAATTGTACATCTGGATCTTCTTTACCTTGTTCAAAAAAGGCATTGTCCATGGCTGACCACAACGCTTCTAGCTTGTCTTGGTCGTTGACCAGCTCTGCATTACCTGTAATAGAAACGTAGTCTTTTTCGTCTTGGCTGCCGTAGGTCAGACCGATGTTTGAATTGTCTTGAATGTCTTTGACCACATCAGAATTTTTGTCGCCAATGAACCAAATTTCTCTGGCCGCGAGGCTGGTTTCAATGGTGGTCATCGGCCATGCGTGCACATCACCTCTGGTGTTTACGGTGCTCATCATTGAGTATTTGATGTCTTTGATGACGTCCTGAATTTTTTCGATTTTTTCTTGGTTATTCATCGTTATTATCCCTATTGAGTGTGAATTATGATTTAAAAGTTATTATGCGTGAAAGTACGGGTCATGCCGTGCTGCGTCTTTATAGTTGCAATTGTTATAAGTATCAGTGTGCCTGTGCACCTAAGCCTTTTTATTTATTATAATTATGCAGCGTGCTACTGGTTAGGCTTAGGAGATCATTGCCGCTACTCGTGCTGTTGTTGTTTTTATCGTTATGATTGTTGTTTGAGTGAGCGTGGCATGTCTATGCACTGACTGTAGAATAGCGATGATGGGCGGTCGGTTTATATAGGTTGCCCGTAACGCGATGTGACCGTTTGTAAGGAATACAAGGATTAGGTAAAAAAAGCCATCAACGCAGTGGGTGGCTGGATGCAATTTATTGCCGTTTTTGTCTGATAAATCGGGGTCTTCTTGTTATAATGCGCAAACCATTTACTTAGCATGGCAGTGATGCCTTGATCTTACGGATTATGCCTTTATGATGACCATCGCCGGACAACCGTTTCTCACCGATTTTCAGACGCAGCAACTCATCAGTCAGTTTCAGCAAAAAACCGAGCTCAATGTCAGTCAAATAAATACCCAGCAAGTGTATGTGTTGTCCCGCGAATTGAGCGGTGATGAGCACAAAAAATCCTTGGACTTGTTTGGCCTACAAGCAGCGATTGAGCTTGACACCCCGCAAGACAACCAGCTGCAAGTCATCGTTGCACCGCGCTTTGGTACGATCTCACCATGGGCCAGTAAAGCGACCGATATCTTTAATAATTGTGAAATCAAAATCAACCGCGTTGAGCGTGTGGTGGTTTATACGCTAACGCTTGATAATAAAGTGGCTGACAACAAGTTACCCGCTGCCGCTGAGCAGTTATTGTTTGACCGTATGACCCAAAGCTTGGTCTATGACTTAGATAACGTCAGCAAACTGTTTGATGATGAGCCACCAGCGGCGCTGCATCATATCGACGTGGTCGGACAAGGGCGCAGTGCGCTAGAGTCTGCCAATACCGAGTTCGGCTTTGCGTTGTCCGTTGAAGACATCGACTATCTGATGAATGCCTATGTCAGCGAGCTGGGTCGCAATCCAACCGACGTTGAGCTGATGATGTTTGCACAGGCCAACTCAGAGCATTGCCGTCATAAGATTTTTAATGCCCAGTGGACCGTTGATGGTGAGATGCAGGCAAAATCACTGTTCCAAATGATCAAAAACACCTATCAGTCAAATCCGCAAGGTATCTTGTCAGCCTATAAAGACAATGCTGCGGTGATGGCGGGTTCTGATGGTATGCGTTTTTATCCGATCCCAACCGACGCAATGGATGCCAATGCAATCCATCCCTATAACTTCCACCAAGAAAATATCGATATCTTGATGAAAGTTGAGACGCACAATCATCCAACCGCGATTGCGCCGTATTCAGGTGCAGCAACGGGTTCTGGCGGTGAGATCCGTGACGAAGGCGCAACGGGTCGCGGCGGTAAGCCAAAAGCCGGTCTAGCAGGTTTCCACGTATCACATTTGCATATTCCAGAGCTTAGCGAGAAATGGGAGCAGTCGGGTCAACTGAGTACGCAAGCGTATGGTACGCCAGATCGCATGGCAACCAGCCTTGAGATTATGACCGAAGCGCCACTCGGTAGCGCCAACTTCTCCAACGAGTTTGGTCGTCCAAACCTATGCGGTTACTTCCGCAGCTTCCAGCTAGATACCTCTGCGGCAAAAGACGGCAGCAAGATGCGCGGCTATCATAAGCCCATCATGCTGGCAGGTGGTTACGGCAATATCAAACGCAACCTGATTGAAAAAAATGCGATTACAAAAGGCGATTTGCTTATCGTCCTTGGTGGCCCTGCGATGCAAATCGGTCTGGGCGGCGGTGCGGCGTCGTCTGTCGATAGTGGCGAGCTTGATGAAGGCTTGGACTTTGCCTCAGTACAGCGCGATAACGCTGAAATGGAGCGTCGTTGCCAAGAAGTCATCGATCGCTGCTGGGCACTTGCTGGTGATGACGTAGACGCCAGTAACAACAGTAAAGACGGTAACCCAATCGTCTCCCTACATGATGTCGGGGCAGGTGGTCTATCTAATGCCATGCCAGAGCTGGTCAATGATCATGAAATGGGCGCGCACCTGAACTTACGTAAGATTCCCTCATTAGAAGCAGGCATGTCGCCAATGGCGATCTGGTCAAACGAAGCACAAGAGCGTTATGTGCTGGCGATTCGCCCAGAAAGCAAAGATCAGTTCGATGCGATCTGCGCGCGTGAGCGCTGCCCCTATGCCATCTTGGGTGAGGCGACCGATATCCGTCAGCTGATCGTTGATGATGAGCTATTGGATGAGCAACCAGTCGATATGCCAATGCAAGTCTTGCTCGGCGGTACACCAAAAATGCAGCGCAGCTTTAAGCGTCAAGACAATACATTGCCAGCATTAGAACTTGGCGACGTCAATCTAGCCGAATCAATCACCGATGTATTGCGTCACCCAACCGTGGCGAGCAAATCATTCTTGATCAGCATTGGTGACCGCTCTATCACCGGTATGGTCGTTCGGGATCAGTATGTCGGTCGCTATCAAGTGCCTGTATCAGATTGCGCGGTAACGGCCTCAGGTCTAGTGGCGCTAGATGGTCAGCCGATGACTGGCGAGGCCATGAGTGTCGGTGAGCGTACGCCTGTGGCGCTGATTAATCCAAAAGCCTCTGCACGTCTGGCAGTCGGTGAAGCCATTACCAACATCGCGGGCGCGCGTATCGCTCAGTTGTCAGATATCACCATGTCAGCGAACTGGATGGCTGCATGCGGTGACGATGCGGAAGATGCGGCACTATTCGATGCGGTACATGCCGTCGGCGAAGAGCTGTGCCCAGCACTCGGTATCGCCATCCCCGTCGGTAAAGACTCGTTATCGATGCGTGCCAATTGGAGTGATGAAGAGGGCGCTGATAAATCAGTCGTGTCGCCAATGAGCTTGGTGGTGACGGCGTTTGCGCCTGTCGTTGACGTCGCAAAAACGCTAACCCCTGAGCTTATTAATGGCGACAGCGCGTTCTACCGTATTGACTTATCTAAAGGTAAATTGCGTCTCGGTGGTTCAATCCTAGCGCAAACGCTTAGCCAACTAGGCGATGACTGCCCAGATCTAGCGCAGCCAAGTGATTTGATCGACTTCTTTAACTTCATCCAAGCGGGTAACGCGCAAGGCGTCATCAGCGCCTATCACGATATCGGTGATGGTGGTCTGCTTGCGACCATCGCAGAGATGCAGTTCACCAGCCGTCAGGGTATCAAGCTGTCATTGACTGATGACAACTTACTCGGTCAGCTGTTCAGCGAAGAGCTGGGCGCGGTCATCCAAGTATTGCCAGAAAACGTCGCCGCGCTCATGCAGTTGGCAGAAGAATTTAATGTCAGTGATATGCTCAGCCTCGTCGGTCAAAGCTCAGAAGAAGACAGCCTACTGATCCAAACGCCTTCGCACATGGGTGATGACACCTTACGCTTTAGCCGTACTGAGTTGCAGCAAGCATGGACGCAGGTCAGCTATCAAATCGCGCGTCGCCGTGATAACCCAGCCTGCGTACAGCAAGAGTATGACTTGATTAGCGACGCGAGCCATAAAGGCCTGATCGCTGCGCCAAACTTTGATTTGAATCAAAAAGTGGAAGCGCCATATTTAGCCAGTCGTGACAATAAGCCAAGAGTCGCCATCCTGCGCGAGCAAGGTGTCAATGGTCAGACGGAAATGGCAGCAGGCTTTACCCAAGCTGGCTTTGAAGCGGTCGATGTACACATGAGCGATCTACTCAGTGGTCGTATCAATCTACGTGACTTCGATGGTTTGGTCGCTTGTGGTGGCTTTAGTTATGGTGATGTACTCGGCGCTGGCTCTGGCTGGGCGAACTCTATCTTGTTCCATGACGAGCTACGCATGCAGTTTGTGCGCTTCTTCGCCCGTCCTGATACCTTTAGCTTGGGTGTCTGTAACGGTTGTCAGATGATGGCGCAGTTAAAAGACCTCATCCCAGGTGCAGAAAATTTCCCGCGCTTCGTCGCTAACAAATCAGCACGTTTTGAAGCGCGTACGGTCAATGTCAAAATTGAGCGTACCAAGTCGATCCTGTTCAAAGGTATGCAAGACAGTATCTTACCAATCGCGGTGGCGCATGGTGAAGGCTATGCCACGCTGGACAATACTGAGATCGACGGTATGGCAAACCACGGTCAGCTCGCGATGCGTTATGTCGATAGCCAAGGTCATCCAACCGAGACCTATCCGCTCAATCCAAACGGTTCGCTCGGCGGGGTCACGGGTCTATGTAGCACCGATGGTCGCGTCACTATCATGATGCCGCATCCTGAGCGTAACCTAAAAGCGTATAACCACAGCTGGAAACCAGAGGCGTGGGATGAGGACGGCGCGTGGATGCGTATGTTCCGTAACGCTCGTGCTTGGTTTAGATAGACTAAGTTGGTTTAGAGTATTATCGTAGATATAAAAAAGGTGGGCGTAATGCTCACCTTTTTTGTGTCTGGGGTTTGAGATTTCAAATCAGAGAAGACAGTTTTATCTTATGTTGTAATAAAAATCTGTTACATTACCAAAATCAGTGTATCTATCTATAAACAAATTTTAGAAAAATAAAAAGGGAATTGTATGAGTAATCCAAATCAACACATTGAAGATTTTTTAAAATATTACTTTAAGTTATCTAGCCCACCACAGTATGCTGTTTTGTTAAAGGGTAAGTGGGGTGTTGGTAAAACTTGGTTTTTGAAAGAAATAATGGCAAGTTTGTATAATCCTGATCATCAAGTCAAAACACACTTATATGTGAGTTTATATGGTGTTGCTAGTTTCGAAGAAATAGAAAATGAATTTTTTAGACAGCTTCACCCTGTTTTATCTTCTAAAGGTATGGCTTTAGCAGGAAAAATTGGGAAAGGACTTCTTAAAACTGTATTGAAAATTGATTTGAACGATGATGGTAAAAGTGATGCTAGTGTATCGTCTCAAATACCAGATATTAATTTGCCAGATTATTTATCTAATACAGAAGGTTTAATATTAGTATTCGATGATTTGGAGAGAGCTTCAATGGATCTGGAAAACCTATTAGGCTATATAAACTATTTCGTTGAGCATCAAGGTTATAAGGTGGTGATTGTAGCCAATGAAGATGAGCTAGGTAACAAAGAGAAAACATCTGATGTTAGCTATAAACGTATAAAAGAAAAACTAATCGGTAAAACTTTTGAAATTCAACCTCGTCTTGATTTAGCAGTCAATAACTTTATTAAGGAAATAGAGAATCAGGCTACCCAGAATTTATTCAATAGCAATATAGATCTAATTAAAGACTGTTATAGACGTTCTGGTTACTTAAACTTAAGACATTTGAGACAAGCTTTAATGGACTTTTCGAGACTAGTAGAGTTATTGTCTAACGGAATTAAAGAAGAAAACAAGGTTGTCGAGCATCTTTTAATGATATATCTGATATTTTCTTTTGAGATGAAAAGTGCAAACATGATGCCTATTAATATTAAAGATCTTAGAGGTGCACATATTTCTGCATTATCATCTAAATATAACGGTAACGAAGCTCTAGAAAAAAGTAATAACTTGTATATTTCTTTGAAAGAAAAATATCCAGATTTCGATACATTTGATATGTTGTTAGAAGAGTCTGTGTGGATTGATATATTTGACAAGAGTTTAATAAATAAGGAAAGAATAGAATATTCTTTAAAAAATTCACGTTATTTCCCTGATGAAAATAAACTAGAATGGATACAGTTATGGTATTTTATGCGTCTTGAAGATGAAGAGTTTGATAGTCTGCTAGCTATCGTGAAAGAGCAGTTTCGCGATAAAAAATATGAAGAATTAGGAGAAATAAAGCACGTAACAGGCTTGTTTTTAGAGCTTGTAGAGCGAGATCTTCTAGATATGACCAAAAAAGAAGTTCTCGAAATAGCTAAAAATAATATAGATAATTTAGTTACAGAAGGAAAAGAAATACCACATTTTGACTATGTTAATATTTATGATGATACGCAGACATTTGGATTAGTTTTTCGTAATCAAAACGATAGTAATTTTATAGAGCTATTGGAGTATATGACAGAAGTGTCTAAAAAGCAGGTCTTAGATAATTTACCGGAAATTGCTAAGGAGCTATTGGAAGATATAAAAAGCAAAGGGGATAATTTCCATAAGAAAATATACTATACTGGTTCGGTAACTATTTACCAAGAAGAACCAATTTTAAGATATATAGCACCAAATGAATTCGTAACTGCTTTTGTTGAACTTAAGCCTAATGCAAGAAGAAATATTGCGTTAGTAATTTCATCTAGATATAAGAAAATACATATTCTTGAAATTTTATTATTAGAATTAGATTGGTTACGAAAAGTAGTAGGTTTGTTAGAGGATGAAGCTGAATTTAGGAAAGGTAAAATTAGTGAAGTGCAAATTAGATCTCTTATTAACGAGTGTTTCAATCCTGCTGTCAAATTTTTAGATGAGGCGAGCAATCGTAATATAGATTAAATTAGCTCGCAAGCATTATAAGCAGAAAGCGATTCACTTTCTGCTCCTTTGCTTGATCTTGCTTAGCTTCTGCATTGATTATTGCAGCTTATTTTGTTCATGTTTTTGAACGTCCTTCATGGATTATACTCACTGATATTCTGCACCCTCAATAAAAACCATCCCTACCCGCATACTAAAGCGTCACAAAATTAGGCAAACATTCAATACGCGCAAACCAACGGTGCAGGTTGTGATAGGGTGATAAATCCAATCCACCTTCGTCGGCATTGTGGGTATAAGCATACAAGCTGACGTCTGCCAGACTCACATTGTCACCCAATATGTAGTCGTTGCCGCTGAGCTGCCCATCCATATAGCTGAGAATGTCTTGTGATCTGGCAAACTTCTGATGATATTCGTCCAGTCTACTGGGTATCATGTTTTGGAACTTTTTGATAAAACGAACAGAGGCGATATTGGGTCTAACCTCATTTTGCTCATAGAGTAGCCATTGCCACATTTTGGCATACGCTATATCAGACTTCGGAATCAGTGCCGAATCACGAGCCAAGTATCTGATGATGGCATTGGACTCTAACAGCAGCGTAGGTGGACTGTCAGTGGGCGCATCGTCAGGCTTGATCCGTAGAACGGGCACTTGACCGAGTGGATTGATCTGCAAAAATTCAGGCTGTCGATTTTCCTGCGTTAATATGTCAATCTCGACCCAGTGGTATTCAATGTTTAGCAGCGCGCATGTCAGCCGCGTTTTATAGCTGTTTCCAGAAAATTGATTGCCATATAGGGTATACATCAGTTGTCCTTATCATCATCGCTAAGGGATAATATAGCCCCCATAACCAGTGAGCGCTAGCGCAAAACACATTTAGGAGCAAAAAGATGTCAGGTATCACAGATATAAACGAGCTGCTTGGTTCTATGCAGCCAGCACTGGTTGATGAGTCATTTGTATTTTGTACCGTTAAAGGTCAACTGGCTGACTACTTGGCTTCAGAACCCATCGCGACGTTTAGAGAGTCTGAGGGTCTGACGTTGGTTGTGTCACAAGCGGCGGCGGATCAGGCAGGTTTAGAGTATGAGGGCGTGTTTAGGCAAATCACCTTGACCGTTCATTCAAGCTTGGAGGCGGTGGGGCTTACCGCAGCCGTGTCCACCGCACTTGCAGACCAAGCCATCAGTGCCAATGTGATCGCTGCCTATTATCATGATCATGTTTTTGTGCCTAGCGCGCAAGCAGAACAGGCGTTATCGGTGCTAAAAGCGCTGAGCCATCAATAGATTTTAACCCTCTACATCTGCAATCAACATCAATAAGTCTGTTTCTCCAATATCGATATCCATCTGAGACAGTAGAGTCGTGACTTGACCACGGTGATGGGTTTGATGATTAAAAAAATGCTGTAGCAGCATCGAAAAGGGTTTACTAAAGGTCTTATTTTTGGTGTTTTGGTATGTCAGAGTTTGTAAATAGTCGCGCTCATCTGTTTCTGCAATAAAGCTGATAATCATCTGGTCTAACGCGTGTCTGCTGGCGCTAAAGTGCCATTTATCATCGTATAAAATTTGATTGAGCGTGGCAGGTGCTGGGAAGTCTTTGAGTAATGTTAACGCCCCAAATCCTGATGGATAACTGGGGTGCTGGTTGAGGCGGCTTAGCCAAATTAAGTCACCGACCATGATGTGATTGAGCGTACCCAGTACCGAGCCAAAAAACGCCTTTTTGTCTTCCCATAAGGTGCTATCAGCGACTGTAGAGATACGGTCACAGATTTTTTGATTCATCAGCGCATTGTATGCGGCCATAAGTTCAAAGTGAGGTTTTATCATGATAGTGCTCGTAGACTGAGGGTTGAGACGAGGGATATTATTGATATCAATAAAAATCATCCCGACCCGCATACTTTTTATTGAGCGCCTGCAATATTGCATAGCTTTCCCGATCCATCACCCCAGTTGGCTGCTCGGGGCGAAAGTGCAGCTGAAACGCATAGACGACATCGCGACTGGCTTTATCCCACGTATCAGTATCGTTGATTTGATAGCCGTATTGGCGCAGCGCTTGTTTGATCTCCTGCACGCTGGGCGCGACCAAAGTGCGCCGATTTAGAAACTCGGCTTTGTCCGCCTCGTCATACCACGCGCCGATACCATAATAGAAGTACAGTCGCTCCCACGGGAACTTGGCTCCGGGGTCGATCTTACGCGAGGGAGCCATATCCGAGTGACCGATGATGTTTTTGGGTGAAATGTCATAGCGGGTGGCGATATCTTGTACCAGCTGGGCGACTTTTTTGATTTGTAATTCATCAAAGTCAGCGTAATGCTCGTAAGGATGGTAGTCGAGCGTGCCATCTTTTAGCGCGCCGCGATATTCAGGCTTGATGCCGTTATTGACGATCTCGATACCGATAGAGGTGTCGTTTAATATCGTCCGCCCTGCAAAGCCGCCATCCCCTGCATGCCACGCGCGCTCATTCTCTGGTACGAGGTTATAGATTTTGTCATCGTCATTGTCTAAGACCAGATAGTGCGCGCTGACATTGCCTGTGGTCAAAGTCTGTATCGAGCGCTCATTGTCTGAGACGGTGTAGTGTAGGACGATGGTCTTGATGCGCTGGCTCTTGCCAGTCGATTGATAAGTGTCGCTATCAACGCTGTAGCTTTTGGTGGTGGCGACTGGTGAAGTGGTCGTAACACAGCCAACCAAAGGCAGGGTTAAGCCAAGTGCTAAGAAGATGTTTTTTACCATGAAATGCTTTCTCTGCGAGCTGATGTTAGGGTTATCCCTGCCCTATATAAGCAGTGGGTCACAAAACCAGTTAAGGTATAAGACTTATCGTTGTCTTACACCTTGTTTGGAATAATGCTAGCGATCAGTAATGCCTGTTCAAAAAATGTCTGATTGCCTCGCTATTTGGAGACTTTGATACCATATTGGCGTATCTGCTCAAGGTTGCGATTCATCAAATGTCTGAGTAAATAGCGAAAAGCCCACTTTTTTAGTCCGCGCAAATTGCTACCATACTGCGCATAAAAAGCATCTGGACTATCAAATCGGCCAAAATCATCAGCGATACCCTCAGCTTGAATGTAGGTGCTGCCATTGTCAAACTCATTGGCGGGATTTTGTAAGCATGGCACTGCGACACCATAACCACTAAAGCTTTTTCTATCAGGGTGTGCGCGTTGTACTTGCGTCAAAAACGCTTGATCGATAATAAAACCTTCTACATCAATCCAATCGTCATCCAGCAAAACTTCGACCCAGCTGTGCAGGATACGTTTCGGTGCGAGCGGCATTAAATAGCTTGGAATGGCACCACGCTGCAATTCATTATAGATGGTAAAGCCGTGCAAGCGACAAGGCACATTCAGTGCGCGCAATAAAGCCATAAAAAGCGTGCTTTTGGTATTGCATTGACCATAGCCATCTTTTAATACCTCACTGGCCTCGATGCGATCATGGCGATTGTAGCCGAACTTTATCTCATCACGTACAAAATAGTATACCTCACGCACCGCTTGCTTTTGCGGTAGAGAATGCCAACCACGCTGATCGATGAGTTGTTGAATGCTGGCTTGCTGAAAGTTAAGCATAGCAGTAAGTTTTGTATATTGAATGGTCATGTTGTCCTCCTAGGGTTTCGGACAGTATGAAGACAAAAATCATTCAATAATTGAATAAACTGGCTGCGTTGATCCGAAGCTGTGCAAGAGTTGTTTGCTGGTCATACCAAAGGTGCTTTTGAGTGTGCGGCTAAGATGGGCGCTATCGCTAAACCCTGCTAAATAGGCGGCAGCCGTGGCATTTTGACCGCTTTTAATGGCCTGTAGCGCACAGATGAGACGTCGCCATAATAGGTAGGGACGCCATGCGATGCCGAATTCAGCCTTTATCAAATGCAAAAATCGACTTTCAGATAGCGCCAGCCAGTCTGCAACGTCTTTGGCACGCCATTGGTCAGGCTTCAAACAGCTGCCCTCTAGGCAAGCATCCAATCGTGATAATAGAATGGATAAGCGTACATCTTGACATTGGTAAGGATTGTGCTTGATTGCGGCGATGAGTGTTGGAAACTCGTTGAGCTGCTCAAATAATGAGTCTATTTTGGCATCTGACTGTATGGTCGGCAGTGTTAAGGAATGTTGTCCAGACATCTCATCAATGACTTCACCTAATAGGCTTTCTGGTTCAGCCAGTATCACCCAGCCTGTGGGCATGGTGAGCTGATGTAAGACATTAGGATGAATAATTGTGCTTGTCATCAAGGGTTGATTGTTCAATATGCTCGCTGCACTTGGGAGACAAAGTTGCCACAGCTTGTGCTTATGCAGCTTTGCATCAATGGCATGACCATAAGCGATGACCATACCAGGGGCGAAGTAAGACATAGTGTGTTTCAAGCGCGTGATCCTTTGTGCTGAGTATACATTTGATGTTCAATAGACCCGAATCTTCTTAGCCAGAACCTTTTTCCAACTGTCCTCTAAACATTCAATCTCAAGCCACGGCTCAATAATCTCGGCGTCAAACTTTTCTTTTGAATTAGATAACTGCCAGAGTGTCTCAAGCGTAGCAAACGGGTAGGGACGCTCGACCAAGTACACGGGCACATCCGCCTGAATCATACCATCACGCACCACTTGAAAATACCAGCCTGAGATGCCTTGTTTGCTGATCCATGCCGCGATATTGGGCACTTTGGTAAAGTGACCGATTTGGTCGTTGATTTTGTAGCAGGGGCGGCGTGGCTGGACGATGCGCAGTTGCACGCTGTCCGCGCCGTTAATGTGATCATCGCCATACTGCCCACCATATTGATAAACATCGCCGATACAGACATTCGATTCGTCCATATCAGGCATACCCTCGATGGCTTCGGTGGTGAGGTTTTCGCCGAGTGTGCCGATGCGCACGGTTAAGTCAAACTGCTCATTGATGCGTGCATAGGTGGCTGTTGGCATTTGATGCACGGCTTTGAGTGGGCCACCATGATGCTTACGGTCGGCTTGCTCGTCAGTGGTCAATCCCATAAAGTTAACGGTGACAGGCGCTGCAATGGGCGCTTTGTCAATGGCGCTCATTTCTTCGCGAGTGAATGGCATGGCTTTGCCTGCGCGGACGCAGATTAAGTTGGCGACGTGCATGGGCAGGGTGGGCGACTGGCTGGCAGACATGAGCGTTCCTTATTCACAGCAGGATAAAAAGGCAAGAGACAAGACAACCGTTGTCTAATCGGTAGCTTGATGATAGCAATCTATGGGTAGATTATCTATTTAATCAGGCACTATCATGGCGCGCATACCCACATATCGGCACAAAAACAGACCAGAATACATTTCTGGTCTGTTTACCATGCGGCAAAAATGCATTGGCTCATTTATGAATGAGTTTTTTATATTTGGCAGGCGTTATTTGTAAAATAGCGTTGAACTCATTATTTAAATGCGACTGATCAGTAAAACCACATTCAAGCGCCAGTTGTGCCAAGCTAAGCTTTGGGTTCTCTTTGATAAGTTGTCTGGCTTGTCTGACTCGGTAAATGCGGGAGAGGTGTTTTGCCGTGATGCCACAGGTGCTTTTTACGTAACGCTCTAACTGACGTTTACCTTTTGGACTATTGTCATAGGCGGTATTGAGCGGGGTAAGATTGATGACTTTATGAATGAACTGCTGTGTTTGCTCAATAGTATGATGAGATGCTTTTGGCGCATTGAGGTACGCCGATAGCAAGTCAATGAATGAATCCAAATGAGCGTTTTGATCAAGCGCTTGCGCGATCTTGGTAAGGGTTGTGGGCGCAACGAGCGCGTGTTTCACCTTTTGTAGATGGGCAAGTCCTGCAGGCTTAAATCTGATCCCGCAAAAAACGGTGCCACTGGTAAACGTTATTTTTTTTGATTGTGTTGATATGGTCTGCATAAAGTAGGGCGGTTGCAATCTGTTTCCTGCCAAGTCAAGCTGACCTGAAATTAAAAATATAATCCCTGTCGCACCGTCGCAGGGGAGCCAGCTCTCCCCTGAAAACGGCGCATGAGCAAACCAAATGGCTTGGATATAGTGAGCGATATCGCCTGTTGGATGATAAAGCTCAAGCAACAGTTTATCGTTCATTAAATTCGACGGTAGGTTTAAACATTTTGACCATACGGTTCCAACTATTTATAGCATTAATGGCCACGGTTAGCGTCACTAAACTGTGGGGATCGAACACCTCAGTAAGCGCGAGATAAAAGTCATCATCAATGTCTTGTGATAGGGTCAGTTTTTCGCAAAGTGCTAATGCTGCACGTTCTTGATCATTATACAGAGGCGCATCTTGCCATGCACTAAGGGCAATAATTCGGTTAATGGTTTCGCCGTATGCGAGTGCTTGTGCACTATGCATCGCCAAGCAATAAGCGCACTTATTTAACTGCGACGCTCTTAATTTTACCAGCTCCCAAATGATTAACCCAAAGCTTGACTCTACCTTTTTTTTGATTGGGGCTTCTTGGTTCACCAAGTAGTTAACGAGCTCAGGCTCGATAGTATAGTAATTTGCTCTTTTCATAGTCGCTCCTAATGGATAAATAACTATAAATAAGTATATTGGCGCATCAGTAACAATAATTGGAAAAAATCGACTTTTTATCTTGTTATAGTCAGTTCGATATATTAAGGGTTATAGTTGATTCTAAATAAAACAGAGACATGATATGCCAACGCTGAACTGGTATAAGTTTTTTTTTCTTGCTTGCTGTGCCTTCGCAGACAGAGGCTACGAAAAAATTATTCCAGTCCCGCTGTATCGTCTTTATACTGAACTCACTATACGTACGACTGGTATAAACTTTTCTTGCGTGCTGCTAACACAGCGGCTGCGAAAAATTCATCCCAGTCGCATTGTCTCGGTGCTAAAGTAAATCGACTATATACTACTTTTATAAGCCCATTCATTTACGCTTACATTCAAAATTCATAGATGACAGCGCATCATAGCTGCTGATTATCACCAGCACGCCCAAATATCGGCACAAAAAAAGACCAGATAAATAATCTGGTCTTTTTGGGTTGTACACATTGCTTGCTGGATTAAGGCTGGTGACGGCGGCCTGCTTTTTTCTCACGCGGGGTTGCCACCAACTCAGCGAGGCTTTCTGACGATGACCATAGGCCTTCTAGGTCATAAAATTCGCGTGCTTGCGGGGTCATGACGTGGACGACAACCGCGCCAAGATCGATTAGCGTCCAATCAGAATCGATACCGCCTTCACGGCCAAGTGGCATAAAGCCAGATTGTTTGGCTTCTGCACCAACGCTGTCGGCAAGGGCGCGTACGTGACGCTTTGAGGTACCATCAGCGATGACGATACGTTCCATCACGTCAGTTAGGTCTTCGACATTGAGTACGGTGATGTTTTTGGCTTTCATATCTTCTAGCGTGGTGTTAATGAGTGCTAAACACTCATTCAGTCGTTCGTTACTCATGGTATTGATCATAAATGTTGGTCTCTTACATCGTTAGCAAAAATAAAGGGATACATGGTCATTGGATGGCTGTTCACCTTATGAGTGTCGATAGGTGCTGGACATCATGACGATAATAAGTCGATTTTAACGGAATTGAGCCGCAGAATATAGCTGATGGGCGATAATATATTGATAAACCGTAGGATTCAGTAACGGTAGCATGCGGGTTTGGGCGGATGTCGTCGTACTGGGCAGTGCCAGTAACTGCTGACGGATATCGGTGCTCGATACTGCCATCACTGGGCGCGGGTCGATATAAATGCGTCCTTTGGTGTGGGTTTTCAAGGGGGTGATGGTCTTGTCAGTATGGTTGGTAGGCGGCGCTTTAGGTGCGGTCAGCGCATTGACGCTATCGATCACTTGCTTTGGTAGCGGCGCTGGCAGCTCATCACGCAGCTGATCGATCTCAAGCGTACTGAGCAAACGCGGTACTGGGCTGGCAGGTGTGGTGACTGGCTCAGCAGTGATCGGTTCAGCGCCTGCCATATGCGCGATGTGCTCACTGCGGCTAAACATCCACAAATGGACATAGTCGGTCAGTTGCAAACCATCTTTCCAGCGTGCCAGTGTGCGCGCGCTGTCCATACCCATGATAAAGATTAAGCTGTCCTCTGGGTGCCGCTGGCGTAGCAAACGCATACTATCAATGCTGTAGACAGGCGGTGTTTGCCACAGCTCAAGCTCACAAATCTGTAGCGGCGTTTGCGCGATGGCCAGTTGTAGCATGGCAAAGCGGTGAGCAGCGTCAGTGCTTTGGTCTTTAAACGGTGAGCGCGCATTGGGCAGAAGTGATACCTGTAGTTTGCGCTGCTGTTGCTGTGCGATGGGCAAAAGGCTGTGATAAACGTGCATTGCCATCTGAATGTGACCATCATGAATGGGGTCAAAAGAGCCGCCAAGATAGGCTCGAATGGCAGGCTGGGAAGGGCCCTCTACGCGCTGCTGATCAGGGCTGGCATCAGCACTCACTTTTGTGCTGGCAAGTGACGCTTGGTGGTCTGTCGAGTGGGAGGCGGAGGGCTGTGGTGGCATAAGACTCATGATGATACGGCAATAATAAAAGACAATGACAAAAGGCGGTGATCAAATGCTGAGGGCGTAGACATACGGCTGGCACGACAATGCTTTATATCAGCGCATAGACCTAGTCCCGCCATCATAGCACATGGCATCAGCAAAAATGCCAATAGCCACAGACAAAGTGGCCTTTTTAGCAGACCAAATAGACCCATATACAAAAAAACCGCGCATCACTCAGTGATACGCGGCAGCGAGCATAGCAATCAGACTGTGCGGCTTTAAATGGCGTCGCTTTCGGCTTGAATCGCAGTCAAGGCGATGGTGTAGATGATGTCATCAACCAGTGCGCCGCGCGACAAGTCATTCACAGGCTTGTTAAGACCTTGTAGCATGGGGCCAACGCTGATGACATTGGCACTGCGCTGCACGGCCTTGTAGGTGGTGTTACCCGTGTTAAGGTCAGGGAAGATAAACACGTTGGCTTGACCCGCAACAGGAGAGTCAGGCGCTTTTTGTTTGCCCACACTCATGACAGACGCCGCATCGTATTGTAGCGGCCCATCGACTGCAAGGTTCGGTGCGCGTTCACGGACGATTTCGGTGGCGCGCGTGACTTTTTCGACATCTGCGCCCGCACCTGATGAGCCAGTTGAGTAGCTGATCATGGCCACTTTGGGATCAATCCCAAAGGCCGCCGCCGACTGCGCTGATTGAATGGCAATCTCAGCCAGCTCTTCTGCGCTGGGGTCAGGGTTGATCGCGCAGTCACCGTAGACCACTACTTGCTCAGGCAGCAGCATAAAGAACACTGACGACACAAGCGAATACTGCGGTGCGGTTTTGATCAGCTGAAAAGCGGGGCGTACCGTGTTGGCCGTGGTATGGATAGCACCAGAGACCAGACCATCGACCTCATCCATCTGTAGCATGATGGTGCCAAGAAATACGGTGTCTTTGAGCTGCTCAGCGGCGACCAGCTCCGTGGTTTTACCGTTACGGCGTGCCACCACAGCAGCGATATACTTGTCCATATCTAAGGTATCAGGATCTAAAATTTGCAAGCCTTCAGGCAACGTCAAATCACGGTTCTTGGCCACTTGCTCAACCTCGCTGCGCGGCGCAAGCAAGATGCAGTCGGCGATACCGCGGCTTTGACAAATACAAGCCGCCTCAACAGTACGCGGCTCAGCACCTTCTGGTAGGACAATACGTTTTTTGGCATTTTGGGCTTTTTTAACCACCTGATGGCGAAAGGCAGATGGTGACAGACGCGGCTGATAACCTGTACTGAAGTAATCTTTAATCCAGCTCAAATCAAGATGCGCGGCCACATAGCGGGTCACTTCTTGGGCGCGGTCGATGTCATCACTTGGAATCTCAGCACTCATATGCATGAGGTTTTGCACGGTCTCATAGCTGTCAGTCTCTACGCTCATCACAGGAATACCTGTCTTGAGTGCCGACTGCCACAGCTCAGTCACCGTATCATTAGGCGAAACACCGCCAGTCAACACAAGGCCTGCGAGTGGAATACCGTTGATACAAGCCAGCGCTGCCGCCAAAAGCAAATCGTCACGATCCCCTGGTACCACAATCAAGGTGCCACGTTTAAAGACCTCGTCAACGCGGGCCACTGAACGCGCAGTTAGACTGATATTATTGATGCGGCGTGCTTTTGCTTCGCCAATATTGAGCCACGTGGCATCCAGCTCAGAGGCGATGTCCCACGTACGCGGTACGGATAACGAGTTACTAAATGGTACAACGCCAATCAGACGGAATTGATCGGTATAAAAATGCGGAGAGAAACGCTGTACTTCTTGCATAAAGCCTTCATCTAAACTGACCACCGCTTCTCCAGGGGCCACAGGCTGCGTCTCAAAGGTGTTGGGCACATCATGAACTCGCATCAAGATGCAGCCAAGCGTACGATCGCTGGCAATCCCGCCAAACTCACGCGCATGCACATCAAGCTTATCAGCAAAATACGCAGGTTTGCTGGTATCAACAGTGCTGACAAAAATGACTTTGGCATCCAACGCATGAGCAATCGCGCGGTTGACTTGTGACGCATAAGAGGCTTCAGTGGTCGGCACCAAGCCCTCACAGATCACCACATCGCAATCATCGCCGATGGTATGGTAGTTGACGATCACCTCTTCCATCAAGTCATCAAGATTGCCATCACCAATCATGCGCTCAACGCGCTGGCGGCTGATCGATTGTGGCGGGGTTAAGTTAAATGCATGCATGGTCAGTGCACTGGAGCTATCTAGGCTGTTTTGTTTGTCCAGCGTATCGTCTTGCAAAAAGGGCTTTATAAAGCCGGCTTTGATGCCGTTATAGTCAAAGGCGCGAATCAGACCGAGGGCGGCGGAGGTTACGCCGATACCGCGGCTAATGGGAACCAATAAAATAGTTTGCATGGTGTATCCTACAATTACCGTTTGTGAATCATGTCATCAAGAGGGGTAATACTACAGAGGTATTATATCTCTAGCGCTTGGCGTGTCTCTTGTGCGATTTGGTACTCTTCATCGGTTGGAATGACCCACAGCTCAAGCTTGCTATCGGGCGTATGAAAGCTGCCTTCATTGCCGCCTACGAGTGCCTGATTGTCATCTTGGTCAAAGTTAATATTAAAATGACGCATGACGTCCAAAATCCGTGCCCGCGTGGATGCCGAATTTTCGCCAATCCCGCCAGTAAAGATAATCCCCGTCAGCTCAGGTAGAGCACAGGTGAGCGACGCCAAATACTTGCCCACACGGTAACAGAACATCTCAATCGCCAACTGCGCATCTGTATGGCCTTCGTTGGCAGCCTGCTCGATAGTACGTAAGTCATTGGACAATCCTGAAATACCAAGCAAGCCGCTTTTGTGATTGAGCATATCACTGGTTTCTTCCAAGGTGATCCCAAGCTTACGTTTGAGATGAATGTGCAAGCTGGGGTCAACATCACCGCTACGTGTGCCCATCATCAAGCCCTCAAGCGGTGTGAGCCCCATGCTGGTATCTAAGCTTTTACCATCATAAATGGCCGCCACGGAGCAACCGTTGCCCAAATGTGCCGTTAGCCAGCCATGTGGGCCGCTGCTCTCTATCAGTTTACTGCCGCGATCTGAAACGTAGGCGTGTGAAGTACCGTGAAAGCCGTAGCGACGGATTTTTTCTTCTTCATATAGTGCTTTTGGGATGGGGTAGCGATACGCTACAGGGGGCATGGTTTGGTGAAAGGCCGTATCAAACACCACCACCTGCGGAATCTCAGGATAAATGGCTTCGACGGCTTCGATACCCAGTGCATTGGCACCGTTATGTAGTGGTGCCAAGATTTTGAGACGTTTGACCTCTTCGATGACGTGTTTGTCTACGCGTGCTGCTTCTGAAAACTCGCGACCCCCATGAACCACGCGGTGACCCACCGCAATAAAGTGATATTGCTCAAGCAAGGCCAGAATTTTTTGTAGTGCCAGCTGATGTTGACCGCCAGGAATGGTGATTTCAAGCTTTTCACCATTCAAGGTGGTGTGCTTGATACGGGCGGTGTCCAATCCCAAGTTTTCGGCAAGTCCTGTGATGCGGGTGGCATTGTCTTCGCTGATAAGGGCATATTTGATAGAAGATGAGCCGCAGTTGAGTACCAAGGTGGGGTTAATCAGCTTTGACTTGCCTACATTGCGATCACTAAACGTGGGTTTGCTTACATTGTCATTCATGCTCTGTCCTTAGATGTTTTTATAAGAGGCGTGAATCATAGCGGATTCACACAGGTAGAACAAACAGAAACCAGCCCACGCCCGTTTGGCTTTATTAACCCTAGAGAGGTCAAAAGCACAATGTAAAAAACAAGGGAGCTAATAAGTATCGGTTATCTGCAGCGTCAGGTTGTGTTGACGAGTATAATCATCAGACAACAATCAAGCGCCAGTAACGCCAAACCTATAAGTAGTAGGGTCTGGATACTAGAGTATCGGCGATTAGCCATATACCTCACTCACTATAAGGTTTTATATTATGTTTCGTCAAGTGTAAGTCCTATGGATCATGAGTCAATTTGGTTGATGCTATAAAGGCAGAACATGTCTCAAACCAAATTGTAAGCAAATTTGTCAAATATTGTTCGGCTATGTTTTGGTTGCGTTTTAGCTGCATTTTGGCTGCATTTGGATTGGGATCTTGCCATATCAGACAATATGATCGCGCCCTCATGACATGGTGTATCTTTCACAAAATTATCTGCTAAATCCACTTTTGAGGGCGCACAGTTCTAGAGCGTGTCCCTAATTCAAACATTTATCACTAAATGGGCTAAAAATGGCTAAATCTTTGCCAAACAGCGGGTCAATATCTCGATATTGTCTGTACTATTTTCCTTATTTGCCTGCGACTTATCTCATTTTTATCACCATTTTTAAAATAGGGACACACCCTAGTGATTAATGCTATGATTGAGGCGATACGCCTGATGGCTGTGTTTGACAGTGCTTGATGGATCAGTATGGCTGCCAGCCCCTTGTATGTTAGGGCGTCAGTCAGTAGCCCACGTTTTGGTGGCTTTTTTTTGTCCCCTTATTTTGTAAGGCTGTTTATGGTTATGATCATGCCCATGATACGCGCAACTGCGCGCCGCCACTTATCCTCATTGGGCAGCGTGGCTGTTTGTACGTTGCTGTTTGGCAGCACCGCGCTGTTTGGCTTGACAGGCTGCGGTCAAAAAGGTGCGTTGGTACTGCCCAAACAAGACAGCCAGTCGATGGTGGCAACCGAGCCTACAAGCACTGCTTATCCGCAAGATGCAGCCTTTGAACGGGTCGATGATGATGCTTATCGAAGAGCACGCTATCTTGAGCAGCAGGCGCTGCTGGCCGAGATTGAAGCAGACTCAAACGACTATTAATCCGCCCGACCACGAACCCAAACCTCATTAACAAATGACTGCATGTCTGATGCCTTGGTCATTGAGCCTGAATGACTTAACACTGATAACTTGATTGAATTAGAGAGTAGACTATGAGTAATTGTGAGCAACACACTGTCAGCACGCAAACCGAGCATGGGTTATATATTGATGCCGTGACACTTAGCAAACATCTGCCTGCACTTGATTACCGAAATGGTGCGCTGTACATCGAAGATGTGAGCGTCAATGAGCTGGCTGAGCGCTACGACACGCCTTGCTACGTGTACTCGCAGCAAGCCATATTGGATGCGTATCAGGCTTATAATGATAGTTTTGCTGCTATTGACCATCAGGTTTGTTATGCGGTCAAGGCCAACTCCAATCTTGCAGTATTGGGTGTTTTGGCACAGGCAGGTGCTGGGTTCGATATCGTCTCACGTGGTGAGTTCATGCGGGTGTTGGCCGCAGGTGGTGAGGCCAGCCGCGTGGTCTTTTCAGGCGTGGGCAAAACCCGTGACGATATCGCTTATGCGCTTGAGCAAGGCATTGGCTGTTTTAACGTTGAGTCGATCAGTGAGCTTACGCTGATCAATGATGTGGCCGCGCAGTTGGATAAGCGTGCCCCCATCTCATTACGCGTCAATCCTGACGTGGATGCCAAGACCCATCCTTACATCTCAACAGGGATGAAAGACAACAAATTTGGTATCGTTCATGACAAGGCCGTCGCTGTCTATGAGCAGGCTGCCACGCTATCACATATTGATATCACTGGTATCGACTGCCATATTGGCTCTCAGCTGACCGAGGTTGCGCCATTTATTGCGGCACTGGACAAACTGATTGAGCTGATCCAAAACCTAAAAGACAAAGGCATTACATTAAAGCATGTGGACTTGGGTGGCGGCCTAGGCGTGCGTTATATTGACGAAACCCCAGTGAGTGTCGGCGAATTTGCGGATGCCTTGCTGCCAAAATTAACAGAGCTTGGTTTGACGGTGTTTCTTGAGCCAGGTCGCAGCATGGTCGCCAACGCAGGGCTGCTGTTGACCACAGTCAACGTGCTCAAGCCGACCGAGTACAAAAACTTTGCCATCGTCGATGCTGCGATGAATGATCTGATTCGTCCAGCGCTATATCAAGCGCAAATGGCTGTGATTCCAAGCGTATTGCCCAGTGACGGTCTCAATACTGACGGTACAGCAGCGTGGGATATCGTTGGCGCGATTTGTGAGACCAGTGACTTTTTGGCAAAAGACCGCCTGCTCAGCTTAGCGGTGGGTGATGTACTAGCAGTGACAGGTGCAGGCGCTTATGGCTTTAACATGAGCAGCAACTATAATACTCGTCCGCGCGCTTGTGAGATCATGGTGGCCGCTGATCAACATCAACTGGTTGGCAAGCGTGAGACGGTCGAAGAATTGTACGCCCGTGAGTGCTTGTGGCAAGGCTGATCTGGTACTAGAGCGCGCCGACGCGGATAAAAAAGCCCACTAGGTCTGATAAAAAAGCTAACTGATAAAAAGCGCCCACTGTTGTCATAACGGTGGGTTTTTTATGGCCTGCATTTAGTTGATAGTTGTCCAATAATACGCCAACTTCTGACGCTGATGATTATCATTGCAACATACAGCATGCTACTATAACGCATACATAAAAATAGGATAGGACGTAAGGATATGTTAATAGAATTTACGAAGATGCACGGTCTGGGTAATGATTTTATGGTCATCGATTTGGTGACGCAGCGCCTTGAGCTGACCAAAGAGTTGGTAGAGCTGCTGGGTGATCGTCATTTGGGTATTGGCTTTGATCAGATGCTGGTAGTGGAGCCGCCCATGCGCCCTGATGTGGACTTTAGCTATCGTATTTTTAACACCGATGGTACCGAGGTCGAGCAGTGCGGCAATGGGGCGCGTTGTTTTGCGCGTTTTGTGCAAGCACGCAAATTGTCATTCAAGCAGCGTCTACGTGTCGAAACGGCCAGCGGCATTATCACCTTGACCACCGATCGTTACGGCTGGGTTGAGGTAGATATGGGCAAACCGAAGTTCGATCCTGACGAGATTCCGTTTACCCCAAAAGCCATCACCAAAATCCAAAACACCTATCATATGAATGTGGCAGGCACGCCCGTGCAGCTGTATGTCGCCAACATGGGCAACCCACATGCGGTACTCAAAGTCGATGACGTGCTTGACGCTGATGTCGATACGCTGGGCAAAGCCATTGAGTCACACCCTGCCTTTCCTGATCGCGTCAATGTCGGCTTTATGCAAGTGATGAATCAGCGTCATATCCGTCTGCGCGTTTATGAGCGCGGCGTGGGTGAGACGCAAGCATGTGGTACGGGTGCTTGTGCGGCGGTGGCAGTAGGCATCCGTGAAGGGTGGCTCGATGAAGGCGCTGACGTGCGCGCGCAGTTGTACGGTGGCAGCATGATGGTGCGCTGGCAGCCAGGCTATTCGGTGATGATGACTGGGCCAACCGCATTTGTCTATGAAGGCGTATTCAGTCCTGATGGTTTGATGGCGCAGGCTGGTATCAAACCACACACCGATAGCGAGCATTAAGTCACGAATGTGACCATGCACGCCTCAAGGTCGCTGACAAAATGACAGTAAGGAGCGCTGATGCAAAAAAAGACGGCAACAGAAGCGGATGCGCAGCTACAAGCGTTACTGGTGCCTGTACAGCGCTGGCTTGCCGCACTCGCTCTGCGTCAGCATTCAGCACATACGCTGGCCGCTTATCGTGCAGGTGTGCATCCATTGGCCCTGTTTTTGTGCGGTAAGGGACTGACGTGGACCCGTTGTGATAAGCGGCAGCTGGCACAGCACATCGGTCAGCGTTTGGATGAGGACAAGCTGGCGCTGGCCAGTATGCAGCAAGAGCTGTCTGCTATTCGCCACTTTTATGGCTGGCTGATCGATGAGCAGATCGCCCGCGTCAATCCCACCACAGGCTACAAGCTCAAACGTAGCCCAAGACCGCTACCCAGCATTGCTGATGTGGACTTGCTCACCCAGTTGTTGGATCAAGACACACCTGATACGCCAGCGCAGGCACGGCTATGGCTGCGCGATAAAGCAATGTTTGAGCTGCTTTATGGTAGCGGGCTTAGGGTGGGTGAGTTGGTGGCGCTGGATATGGCGGATGTGGATTTGTCGCTTGGACGTGTGCGGGTGACAGGTAAAGGCAACAAAACGCGCCTTGTCCCTATAGGCACAGCGGCGGTAACGGCGATCAATTGCTATTTGCCGTATCGGCAACTGTGGGTGAAGGGGGAGGATAACGCTTTATTTATCAGTGAAAAATTGGGCACACGCTTATCGACGCGCGCCGTGCAGCAGCGCCTAAAAGTCGCTGCCAAGCGTGCAGGCATCGCCCAAAATCTCTATCCGCATTTGCTGCGGCATTGCTTTGCCTCACACATGCTCTCAGGTAGCGGTGATTTGCGTGCAGTGCAAGAGATGCTGGGGCATAGTGATATCAGGACTACCCAAATCTATACCCACGTCGATTTTGCCCAACTCACTCACGTTTATGACAGTGCTCATCCGCGTGCTACTCGCAATGTTCAGTAGCGCACATATTAAGACCAGCTGGTCTTAATATGTGCGGCGGTGTTGTTTTTTCGCTGGCTTTCGCGCTTAAGCCAGTCGATGACAGTGAAACGTGGGCAACTGCTCGCGCGCTTTGGCTTGCGCGGCGCCATCAAAATCTGCAAGTACCAGATGATAGCCTGCTGCTGCTGCCGTACCCTCAAGCGCGCTGTGCTCATAATGACTGACGATCTTGCCATCATGATTGCTGATGGCGGTATGTCCCCACGTTTGGCGCGTATCGCCTTTTTTATAATGATGTTCGCCACCTTGCGCTGCCCCAATCACCATACATTGGCTATCCAGCGCTCGTGCTTGTAGCAACAGTGACCAATGCGTCTGTCCTGTGAGGTAAGTAAAGGCAGCGGGAGCGCTTAGCATATCCGCCCCCGCTTGACGCAAGCGCTGGGCGAGGGCAGGGAAACGCAAATCAAAACAAACCATCATACCCAACTGATAGGTCACCGCGTCAAGGGCAATGGGCGCCACTACCGTTTGGGTGCCCGGCTCAAAGGTTGCCGCTTCATTATAACTGCCCTGCTTGTCGGCAACGGTCGCCGTAAACAGGTGTATTTTGTCGTAGCGTGCCACCTGTGTGCCATCAGGGGCAAACAGCTGGCTGACTTGACGCAAGCGACCATCAGGGACAATAACCCCATCGGGACGGTACGGGCAGGGCAGTGAGCCGACCAGGACATGTACAGCTTGTGCCTGCGCCGCTCTGGCAAGCTCAGCAGAGAGCGCCTCAAACTGCTCAGCGGTCGCAAACTGCTCGCCCATGCTGCAGCAATTTTCGGGGAGTACCACAAGCTGTGCGCCTTGGCGCTTGGCATCTGCAATCGCTGCGTTGATGGTTGCCAGATTGGCCGCTTGATCTTGCTGGCTGTTTAGTTGGACAGCGGCGACGCGCAGTTGATGACTCATAATTTTCCTCGATAATCTGAATAATGGCAGTGATTAGCATACGATTTGTCTTCAATCTAGGTGCTTTAGCGTTCACTATCTGCCGTGATAAGATTGCTGCTGCTTGCCTTGTTGCGACAAGATATAAATTATCATAGCAACATTGCAGCAAAAAATGCTATCGTCATGTCCTGATAAGCAGCAGACTGATAACAAGTTTGTACAAAAAAAGCAATGTTGCCTCAAAATAATAAGCGCCTGTTACGCACAACTAAGGTGCAGCAGAACCATCATCACAATGGAGTGTAATAACGTCGCCATGAGTATGTCGTTTGGATTGGCCGCCACCCTCAGCACCTCGCAGAAGCTGACCCCGCAGATGCAGCAAGCCATTAAGCTGTTGCAATTGTCTAGTCTTGAGCTGGCGCAAGAAGTGCAAGCAAAACTGGACAGCAATCCGTTGCTTGAGCGTGTGGAAGATGACGAGGGCTATGATGCACCCATAGAGGTAGAGACAGATTTAACGCTTGAGGCGTGGAACCGTGAAGTCTCAGTGGCCAGCACAGAGAGCAGCAGTAGCGCCGCTCAGGAGACGACATATGAGGACAGCAGTGACGCCGTGTTAGATAGCCTCGACAAGCTGCAGCAAACTGGCGTGGACACCGAGGCAACAGACACCGAGCAAAGCGACTTTGACAGCGACACATTTGATAGCAGCAGTTACTCGCAGACCACATCGGCAGCCAGTGGCATGGATCCAGATGAGTTTGACAGCTATCAGGGCGCGACCTGCGCTTGTATTCAAGACCATGTGCGCTGGCAGCTGAACTTTAAGCGGTTATCCGAGACCGATATTTTGATTGCCGATTATCTCATTGACTCAATGAACGATATGGGCTTTGTACAGCTTGACGTTGATGAATTACTGCGCAGCTTTGAGACCATGGCCAGTTTTTATCAGTGGGAAACGCATGTCGAGCGTGAGGAAATCGTCGCGGTACTGCGCATTATCCAGTCTTGTGACCCACTGGGTGTTGGCGCGCGTAACCTAAGCGAGTGTCTCGCCATTCAGCTGGCCAAACTGGATACAAACACCCCTTATCTGGCAGAAGCGCAAGCGCTACTGTCCGCCACCGAGCATTTGGTCAGCAATAACATTAAGGCATTGACCGAGCAAACAGGTCTTGTCCTCTCACAAATTACCCCAGCGCTTGATGTGCTACGTAGCCTAAACCCTGCCCCAGGGCTCGCTTTTGAGCGGCAGCAGCCCGATCATATGCAGCAGCCTGACAGCTATGACATCCCTGACGTGCTGGTATCACCGATACGCCAGCAGGCGGGTGATAACGAGGTAGAAGAGGGCTGGCATGTGCGCCTAAACCCCGACACTTTGCCCAAACTGCGTGTCAATCAAGAATACGCCAATTTGGTCAAGCGCGGTGATGATAGCCCAGACAACCAATATCTGCGCGAAAATCTCACCGATGCGCGCCTATTTATCCGCAGCATTGAAGAGCGAAATCAAAACCTATTGCGTGTCGCCACCAGTATTGTGCGCCGTCAACAGGCTTTTTTGCAGCAAGGGGCAACCGCGATGCAGCCTTTGATTTTAAAGGATATTGCTGAGGAGTTGGAGCTGCACGAGTCCACCGTCTCACGCTTGACCACCAGCAAAAGTATCTTGACCCCGCAAGGCTTGTTTTCTCTCAAGCACTTCTTTTCATCCCATGTCAGCAGTAGTGACGGCGATATTTCATCAACTGCCATCAGTGCCATGATCAAGACGCTGATTACTGAAGAAAATCCCAAAAAGCCGCTTTCTGACAGTCGCATTCAAGCACACCTGCTGGCTGATGGTATTGATATCGCCCGCCGCACCGTCGCCAAATATCGCGAGGCCATGAACATTGGCTCCTCGACGCAGCGCAAACAAAAATATTAGCCCATCGTTTACTGTCGCGTTGACTGATTGAACAAGGTCTATGGCCTTGCTCAATAAGCGGTGCTGTCTGTGGTAATGATTTGTGAATAAAAAATAAAAATTCCTGATTATATATATTTCTGCAAAGAACAGAAGTCATGTTTACATTTGTTTACAATATACTGTATTGCCAGCTGCGCCTTTTCATGACAAATTAGAGACACATCAATAGCAAACGCCAAGCAGTTGATAACTGGTAGTACCGCATAACGACAATATAAAAATCAGAGTTTATCAGACGAATGTGGCGCTATTGATAAGGTCAGGTGACAAGCCTAGGATTGCAGTTCACCTGTTAAGTAAGAGTAATAACTATAAGGACAAAAATATGAATGTTTCTATCAGTGGTCACCATATCAGCGTTACCGATGCCATGGACTCAGCAGTCCGTGAGAAGCTTTCTAAAGTAGAGCGTCATTTTGATCAGATACAAAGTATTCAAGTAATTTTGTCACTAGACAATAGCGGCGCCAGTGACGGCGGTAAGAAGAGCCATAAGGCCGAAGCCATCATGCGCGTATCAGGTCAAGAAATGTTCGTTCAAGCCTGCGACGATGATATGTATAAAGCCATTAATGAAATGGCTGACAAACTTGATAGACAAGTACGCAAATACAAAACCCGTCAAGAGCGCAAAAAAGTACGTAGTGGCGCCCGTTTCGAAGAAATGGACATGGCAGACGATGCACCAGTACCCTCATAAGCACAGTATGTAGATTTTTTCGCTAGGTGGTCATCTGTATGGTCAATGAGTATATATTTATCCTTGATGAGACAAACGATCACCTAATTTCCAATAACCCACAACTGATAAGGACGTATATATTAAAAAGATAAAAGATGTACCGCAGCTGCTGTTATCGCATCACTATCTGATAACAGCGTCCATTAACCAACAGTTAGGGGATTAAAAAGTACACCAGTTAAACCAAACAAGAACCATTTCATTAACCAACTGACAAATGTGTGATTAAATCGTATTTTCCATTAACCAACATTATTGATCAAAATGCAGTTAACCAAACAAAAAAGACCTCAGTATTTGAGGTCTTTTTTTGTTTTACCCGATACCAGCCGCCTAACCGCCGCCAACCGCCTGTACCACTTCGATATTCATCCCATCTATGATGAGCAGTTGCGCAAGCTCGCTTTTGGGTATCAGCTCGCCATCGATTTCGACCGCATAGCGGCCTTTACTGAGGCCCAATTCGTTAATAACCAGCTGCACTGTTTGGTGGGTGGTTTGCAGGGTTCTGCCGTTGACGTTGATCGTACTCATAACTGCTCTTCCTTAATTATTCAAGTCTATTTGTCCATTATAGACAGCGTGTCGTTTGGTTTATTTTGGTTTAACTGGGCAGTGACCCTGCGCGAAAGGCGGTAACGGCCAGCCATAGCCAACCGGCTATCATCAACACGCCACCGATCGGGGTGATCGCACCAAACCAGCGCGGTGCGCCCAGTGTCATGGCAAAAAGACTGCCCGCGAAGATCAGTACCCCAACTTGTAATAACCATGCCGTCAGTGCGCTGGTATAGCCCAGTCGTATTAATATGCCAACCAATAACAGCCCAAGTGCATGGATGAACAAATATAACGTTGCCGTATGCCACCATTCAAGCTGTTGCACACTGACCATGGCTTTTAAGCCGTGCGCACCAAAAGCGCCGAGCGCCACTGCAATCGCCAGATTGAGCGCTGCGATACCAATCCAATTCATCAGAAGCCTACTTTTAATTGCTGAGTTGCCAAACAAAACCACCACTTTTATCCATCATGCGACAGCGTTAATCTTTATTGTACATCATCAGGCAAGATGACACTGTCGATGGTCATGGCTTCACGGATCTTATCCATGGCGTTTTTCTCGATCTGACGTACTCGCTCGGCGGAAATGGAATATACGGCGGCCAACTCATGCAAGGTTGATTTTTGCTCAGCCAACCAGCGCTGCTCAACAATGTCTCGTGACCGGTCATCTAACGTTCCCATCGCTGCAATCAAAGCAGAGGAGTTGTTTTCTTCCCAGTCGGACTCTTCAACCATCTCGGCAGGATCAATACCGTCTTCCAAAAACAGCTGCGGGGCATAGCGACCATCGTCATCATCACTTGATTGGGTCTCAAACGACGCATCATATGAGGTCAAGCGTGATTCCATCTCCAGCACTTGCTTGCGTGTGACGTTGAGGTCTTTGGCAATGGCATCGGCTTCCTCAATGGTCAGCTGATTATTGGTTTTTTTTAGGCTGCGCAGGTTAAAAAACAATTTGCGGTGCGCCTTGGTGGTCGCAACTTTGACAATACGCCAGTTACGAATCACAAACTCATGAATCTCCGCTTTGATCCAATGAACTGCAAAAGACACCAAACGCACGCCTTTATTGGGATCAAAGCGTTTGACCGCTTTCATCAAGCCCAAATTGCCCTCTTGAATCAAGTCCGCTTGCGGCAGACCATAACCTGAATAACTGCGGGCAATATGAATCACAAAGCGCAAATGTGACATCACCAGCAGTCTGGCGGCTTCGACATCGCCGTCATCGTAATAACGGTGCGCCAGTTCTTGCTCTTGGGTCGGCGTTAAAATAGGAATTTGGTGAACGGTATTGATATACGCGCCAAGGTTGACCCCTGGTGCAGACAGATGCGTGGGCATGGCAGGCACCAAATCACGGGTACGCATGTCACCAAGGGTACTGGCATCGTAGGGAGGGCGCTTGGCTGCGGCATCAAGCGCTGCCGTACGTGCCGCATTGGTATCGGTTACCGCGTCGTCAGTGTCGGGCACACTCGGCGCGCTGTCCGAATCAGTAGAAATAGTAGCCATATCTTTGACCTTGATCAAATAAGTGAACAAATACACAGATGAAATATTATTATTATCTTAATTGTAAAGGATAGCGTCGATCAGTTGCTATCGGTTTTGGTAATGATGAAGTGAAATATTGTATCGGATACCTGTGCTGGGCTGTCAGGCATCTCAGGTGTTTTGGTTGCCTCGGTTGCTTGGTTGACTGTGAGCTGCAATGTATCAGCGCTGCCTATTTTATGAGTTTGTTGACAAAAGGCATGGATATCGGCGCGCGAGTTGGGATCAGTGGTGAGCACATAAAGCGACTCACCAGCTGCGATAGTACGTAGCGCGACTTTGGTTTTTAGCAGCGGCATGGGGCAGGCAAGACCACGCCCATCAACCAGACCACGTAGGATGAGCGCAGATTTGATATGCTCACTTGTGTTGTCTACTAGGCGCGCGCATGCTACGGGCAGCAAGGCCAAATGCGCGTTCATCGCAATTTGTACCGCATCAGGTAAGGTCGTGTCGACAGCCACATAATAAGGTGAAGACGTGATAGCAGGTGAAGCGTGATCAGCTGACATAGATGAATACCTTACGATAAAAATAAAACTTGTAGCGTGCGTATCAGCGAGCTGTCACAGCACTATGCTGACTAAGATAGAAGCGACACACGACGCGATAATCAAGCCCCTTATTATAACAAATCTTGCCCCAATCATGATGGCTCATTATCAACGGTAGGCGCAATTAAGTGTGCAATGTTGCACGAAGGTGACACCTGCTTAGACATTGGTAGTGCACAGAAGATGGGCATTGACGCTGCCAAGCCAAGCTCGTATAGTCGAAGTCAGCTCTATTTTTTGTTTTGATATCATCAGTATAGGATACCGCTGTGCGCCTGCCCACTCGTTTAATTTCGTTTCATGTTGCCAATAAGGCTGCTGTGTCTCTGGCTCGGCCACGCCATGTGCGTTTGCTGATGTGCAGTGCGATGGTCAGTGGTATGGCCAGCTATAGTCACGCCTTACCATTGTCTGCAAGCGCTGATCCCTATACTCATTCAAGCTCGCCGTATGGCTCGTGGCAACAGCATGATGCTAAAGATTTATCATTGCCCAGTCTACAAGGGCAGGGACTGAGCTTTGCCGATCAATACCAAAACAAGCTGATGGGCGAATGGGCGCTACAAAATCTCAACGGCCACATCAACATGGAGCATGACCCATGGATCAATGAGACGCTCAAAGAGATGACGTGGCGGCTCAATGCCCAAGCCCGTCAGCAAGCCCCGCTGGCACTGGTCATTATCGACAACCCCAGTATCAATGCCTTTGCCGCGCCAGGTGGGGTAATCGGTCTCAATACAGGTACCATCTTAGCCGCCAGTAGCATGGATGAGCTGGCCAGTGTGGTGGCGCACGAAGTGGCGCACGTCAGTCAGCGCCATTATGAGCATGGTGCCGACGAGCGCCGCCAAGCCATGATGATGCAAATCGGCGGGATGCTGGCAGCCATTGCTGCCTCTGCCGTCGATGGTGATGCCGCGGCTGCTGTGATGATGGGCAGCCAGACCGCCGCTATGAACAGCAGCATGGCGTTTAGTCGCAGTAACGAGCGTGAAGCTGACCGCGTGGGTATGCAAATCATGACCCAAGCAGGCTATGATCCGCGTGCCATGCCACGGTTTTTTGCGACCATGAATCAACAAAACCAGCTCAACCAAGTTAACAACCAGTTTTTACCCAGCTTTGTACGCTCGCATCCACTCAGTAGTGAGCGCTTAAGTGATGCTCAAAGTCGGGCGCAGCGTTTTGCGACGTTGCCGCTCAGCCAGCAGCAGCGCCATCAAGCCTTGTTTGATCTACTTTACTGGCGCGTACAGGTCACGGGCAAAAACGTGTCACACACGGCGCTTACTGCTGCTGCCAAAAACAGTATCGGTGCCAAAATGGCACTGATGTCATGGTATGCTCAGCATCAGCGCTTTGCAGATGCCACTGATATTATGGCTGAGATTGAGGCACTGCCTAGCGCAAAACGTCAAGCACTTGAGCCGCTACTGTCTATCACACGCAGCCAAGTACTTAGTGAACAAAACAAATGGACAGAGGCGGCCGAGATACTCGCACGTCAGCAGCGCCTATATCCTGAGCGCCGTGACCTACGATTGTATTTATCAGACGCGTTGACCAACAGCAACCAACCGACCAAAGCACAAGCGCTACTCAAACCGCTCACCCAGCAGCAGCACAGTGATCGCTATGCGTGGCAGGGCTTGCAATTGGCCAATGAAAAAATCGCCAAAACCACGGATATGCCGCAGCTGGCCAATATCGCCACTATCAATGCGCTGCGCTATCGCAGCCAAGACCAGCTGTGGAACGGCCGCTATGACGCCGCGCTCACCTCATTGACACAGGCCAAGCAGCTGACGGAGCAACTGCAGGCGCAAAGCCAAAGCAGCAGCGCCAGACCACTGCTTGCCAGTATCGCCAAAGAAATTGCAGACGTAAAAACCGCCAAAGACTATAAGCCTTAGGCGGTTGATACGCATACGAGCGCAGCTCTAGCGGGGTTATGACAAAACCAACTAGCCTTGTAGGCCGCTTTTAACCAGCTTTGAGATCACAGCAGGATCAGCGCGTCCGGCGGTTTTGGCTTTGAGCGCCCCCATCACACTACCCATATCACGCATTGAGATCGCGCCTTGGGCGGCAATCTCAGCATTGACCAATGCAGCCAGTTCTGCCTCATCCATCTGCTTGGGCATGAACTCGTTGATGATGTCAATCTCAAACTGCTCTTTAGTCGCCAAATCGTCACGGCCATTTTCTGTAAAAATAGCCAATGACTCTTGGCGCTGCTTGAGCTGCTTTTGCAATACTTCGAGCACATCCGTATCGTTCAGCTCTATTTGGCGATCAATCTCGATTTGCTTGACGACTGACTGTACGTTGCGTAAGACTTTGACGCGCTCAAGCTCACGCGCTTTCATTGACGTTTTGATTTGATCAGATAGGTTTTGTTTAAGTTCGCTCATGACCGTTATGGTTCCTTTTTCTATTGAGAGATCACGCTAAAATACTGCTAAAAAGTGTAGCACAAAAAACGCCACTGATATCAATGGATAGCAGTGGCGCTGGTATAGAGCAGAGTATCTTCTAGGTTTGCCAAAGGTTATATGGATACTGCCACATAGGGCATTGATCATAATAAGGGCAAACGAATCAGTAGCACTTTGGTCAGCAAGCGCGTAGGCACGCCATCAAAGTGGAAAACTAAACGCTAAGGCGATTAGTACTTACGCGTGGTACGGATGGTATCACGTTGTAATTTTTTCTTGTAACGCTTAACGGCAGCGGCTTTTTTGCGCTTACGCTCTTGCGTTGGTTTTTCATAAAATTCACGCTTACGTACGTCTGATAGAACGCCGGCTTTTTCACAAGCACGCTTGAAACGACGGATAGCGATATCAACTGGTTCGTTTTCTTTAACCTTAACTGCAGGCATGAAGGCTCCTTATGAGGATGAGATAACAAGGGCATTAGCTTGGCTGTGTATTAGTATTTAGCCATGATGTCTCAAATCACAGGCATCAGCTCAAACTAGGATTATCTTGCGCAGGTAGCACAAGGGCAAGTATTTTACTTAAAAATTTCAATAAAGTCAAAGCCTTTCCTGTGTTTATCGCCATATTTTATCAAAATAGCAGGCTATATTACGGTTATTGCCTTGATGGCTATCAAAAAGGATGGCGTTTTTCAGCCAAAATCCCCTACTGTCTATAACGTTTTAGGTTGACTTTATGCTATTATAATCGCCATCTAGTAGTGGGCAGTTTCATGCTTTTGGGTCAATTTTTTGAGGATATTTGGATGAAAAAGACAGTAGTAAACATGGCGCTATGGGCAACACTAGCAGCAACTGCAGGGTTTGGTATCAGTGCGTGCGGTGGTCATGAAGAAGGCGGTGAGCATGGCGAAGTAATGGCCGTTGATATGGTTGATGAAGCGGCTGAGCTGGCACGTGCCAATGCGCCTGAAGCCGAAGACATGGGCTTTGAAGAGAGCTCGGCAACCGCAGTAGCCAACGATGCGACAGCAGCAGACGAAGCTGGTGCGACTGAAAGCGAAGCGGTAAGCGTTGAGCAAGAAATCACTGGTGATGCGGCTGAAGCCAGCGCTGATGATAACGCTACGATGGCTGACGACAATGCCGAAGCCGAAGCGAGTGCGGATGCTGAAGCAGACATGGCAGAGGCAGAAATGCCAGTAGCGGACGAGAGCGCAGCGCAATAAGACGCTTGTTGAAAGACGCCTATTGAGATAGGGGACAGATTATGATGCACACGCGATATCAATGGTTAGTGGTTATGGCGATCGGTAGTGGCTTGCTGACCGCCTGTGGTGAGACACCTGAAACGAGCTTACCGCCCGCATCGGAATCTAGCGAGACCAGCACAAGCAGCGCTGCGGCCGTTGAACCAGCGGTTGATGACGCGGTCACTGAACCCGCCACAGCGCCTGCAGCGACGCCAGCCAAAGAGGCAGAGACAGCAGACATGCCCACAGATGCCGAGCCCGCCGTCAGTCCATCTCCAGCAGAGGCCACTGGCGATAGCAGTACTGAGACGGCAGACGCCAGCCTTGATGCAAACCAAGCGCCGCTTGCAGCGGATGCTGGTGCAACGCTATATAACAAGCAGTGCAAAGTCTGTCATGACAGTGGGCTGCTAAACGCCCCCAAATTTGGTGACAAGGCCGCATGGGCGCCGCGTCTTACTAAAGGCAAAGAAACCTTATATCTACACTCCGCAAAAGGCTTTAATAAAATGCCAGCACAAGTGAACGCTGATGTTAGCGAAGCACAAGTGCATGCGGCGGTAGATTATATGATCGACGCTGCCAGCTGATATTTGTGATTGAAATTTGCTAAACTGACCGTCATTGTAAGTCGCAGTGACGGTTTTTTTTGGCTAAAAAAGGACATATCACACACTGTGACCATCACGCTATCGACGACATAAAGGCAAAAGCATGAAAGTATTGGGTTTAGAGACCTCTTGTGATGAGACGGGGCTGGCGATTTTTGATAGTGAGCAAATGGGTACCGACAACCAAGGCCTACTCGGACAAGTGCTGTACTCGCAGATTGAGCTACATGCGGTATACGGCGGTGTGGTGCCTGAGCTGGCCAGTCGTGATCATATTCGCAAGCTGGTGCCGCTATTGCATGAGCTGCTGGATCAATGCAGTATCGACAAACAAGATATCGATGCGATTGCTTATACCAAAGGGCCTGGTTTGATTGGGGCGCTGATGACGGGTGCGTTATTTGGCCGCAGCTTGGCTTATGGCCTAGGCATTCCTGCCATTGGTATTCATCATATGGAGGGGCACTTACTGGCGCCGCTGATGGAAGCCAATCCGCCAGCCTTTCCCTTTGTCTCACTGCTGGTATCTGGTGGTCATACTTTGCTGATTGCCGCGCATGGCGTGGGACAATATGAAATTTTGGGCGAATCTATTGATGACGCGGCAGGGGAGTGCTTTGACAAAGCCGCAAAAATGCTGGGATTGCCATATCCTGGTGGGCCAAACATTGCCAAACTTGCCGAAACTGGCAATCCTGATGCTTACTCATTGCCAAGACCGATGCTGCATCGCGGCTTGGACTTTTCGTTCAGTGGAATGAAAACTGCGGTACACAATCTGATTAAAGACACCGAAGGCTCAGGCGTGGATAGTGATCCACAAGTACGCGCTGATATCGCTGCAAGTTTTCAGCATGCGGTGGTCGACACCTTGGTCAAAAAATGCGTCAAAGCGCTCAAGCAGGTCAAAATGAGCCGTTTGGTCATTGCAGGCGGGGTCAGTGCCAACACCCATTTACGTCAAACGCTCGAAGCGCAATTGACAAAAATCAATGCCACTGTCCACTATGCGCCGCCCGCGCTGTGTACCGATAACGGCGCGATGATCGCCTATGCAGGCTACCAGCGTTTGCAGGCTGATCAAGCCGATGATCTGGCCGTCAGCTGTGTCCCGCGTTGGCCGATGACCGAGCTGCCACCGATTACCAGTGGCCAAGGTGCTTAGGGTGCAGTGGCTTGCGATAGGGCTTGGCGCGGCACTGGGTGCTTGTATACGCGCATGGCTGGCGCGCTTTAATCCGATACACAGCTGGATACCGCTTGGGACTTTGGGCGCAAACATACTGGGCGGACTTTTGATCGGATTGGCGCTGGTATGGTTTGAGCGTGTGGGTGCAGGGCTACATGCCAACGTCAAGCTGTTTGTGATCACAGGATTTTTGGGCGGACTGACGACCTTTAGCACCTTTAGCGCTGAGGTGTTTGGTTTTATCAATGCAGGAAAAGTGCTGGCAGGACTGGGGTTGATCGGTCTGCATGTCGGCTTGACGTTGATGGCGACCGCGATTGGCTTTTATATCTTTAAAAGTGTACTTTGAGCTTTTATCGATATCACTTGCTCAATTAGTGGTCTGATTTAAGTAGTGACCGACATACAGTCTGTTTTAAATGGTCTGTTAATGAGCTAAAAAGGTAAGATGACTGGTTTCGTTGGGGTATACCTTTTAAACAATAACTGTTTTATTCATCAATCATCGACAAAAATTGTTGAAACTCCATACGTGCAGAAATGCTCCTAAAATCCTGATCATTAATAACTTGTTCTTTACTAGGTAAATAGCCTGTTTGTTCAGATAATTTTAAGTACTTAATCGCTTCTTCAACATCATTTTCTAACCCGGCTATACACGCCCTGTTATATGACATCTCGCCCAAAAATTCAGGATATTTCGCTAAAAATTCGTAGAATTTTTCTTTTGCTGCAGCTAGTTGATCGTTAAGTTGTTGTTTATCCGCTTGATAGTGTCGAACATACATACTCAAGATGCTTTTAGCAGTGCCAGCTTTTGGGTTTATTAACAATGCTTGGTACAACATTTTTTTGGCGATCTCATAATATTGTCCCGCTTGGTTTGAGTCTGTGTAGCTGACAATATCTGCAAATGTACCTGCGTCTAAGCCACCATTGAACATTAGGTGTGACAGTCCTTTGATAATCGGCACCTTTAACTGATTCTCAAATTTTAATACCGGCGTATTACGCTGCAATAGTTCATCACCAAATTTTTCCCTGCTGATTATTAATAAGTCTGCTAGTTCTGATAACCAACGTAGATAGATTGCCATGCATTTATCTTTATCAGCAAACTCGTTTTTAAGATAAATATCTAATAGACGTAGCGTATATTCTGTATAGCAAGTAATTGCATAGTTAAGTTTATGATCAAAAGAGTTAATATCATCAATCGCCATCATGGTGCTATAGGAATTAATCGCAACTTGCCAATGATTCATGATAGCTAGTAAATACTGCTGACAAAAGCGCGGCTCATCACTATTATCGTCTTTCTTTATAAGCAGAGTGGCGGTACTATCGGCAAGATTGGCTAATCGGTATAGGTTATTGCATATTAGTAATTTGATTTGGTCGGGTTCATCATCAGTGAGTAATGCTTGCCTAGCGTAATTCACGCCTTGCTGATAATAACTGATGGCATCAAGTTGCGCCTGATATTTTTCATCTTGATCGGTAAAACGTAAATTATCAACGGCACCTGCTTTAGCAAAATATTGTTGCCCCAAGATAATCGCATTATTTTTTTCAATAAATTCTGTGTTTAATTGCTGTAGCTGTGTTGGAGTAATAGGTCTGATTTCAAACCACGGTTTTTTGAGTAAGGCATTTAACTGGACTAACTCAGACATATCTTTATAACGACCTAAACTATAATCATTTAGTTCAATATAAATTGATTCATTCCCCTCAAAATAATGGATATAACTTACGTTATTAAGAAGATTAGCTACAGCTTGAGGTTGATTACTTAATTCAGAAAGCTCACCTTTCGGGCAGTAATCTTCTAGACACGCCACAAACTCTGCCATCATTTCATCGCCATTAAAGGCTAAATAATTATTATTAAAAGGAGTAATAGTTTGCCCATAGATTTGTCCAAAGTATTTTTGGGCGCCGTTTATCCAAACCGCATATAAATCTGTTTCCTCATCAAGAAGTGGAATCATGTCATATTGATTAATACCCGATACCATCATAAATTCGACAACGTCTTCGTCCGTTAATGGCAGGGTCAATAGTTGTTCAAAGGATTCTAGGGTTTCACCTGTTCTTTGCTCATAGAAGTTTTCAAGTTTTTGAATTACATCTTCCAAGCCATATCCTGCAAAGATATCAAATGAGCCAAATGTTTCGCCATATTGTATATTTTGTTCAACTGCCTGATACTCACGATAAGTGTCACTTAATAGTTCTTCGAGTCTATTTTGTGCTTGTTCTTTGCTATCAAAAATTTCATCAATGGTGATACTATCGGGTTTTTCCGTAAAAAAATAATTGTCGTAAGGATAAGAGATTGCACGGATGGCGTATTTTTGGCTCATAGATTGATTCCAATATTATTTGATTGTTGTAAGCTTAGAACGGCTTACTTTGATAGAGAATACCCCATATTCTGTGCCACTTCTCAGAAAGTACACTGCAATTATTTAGGTAACTCGAACCATTGCTATCACTATCCCATAGCCTAGTGTTCAAGTCCTCATTAGGGTACCATCATTTCTCCCAGCGCCTACCACAACGTAAGAAAGCGGACAGTATTTTATAACCAAAAAATGTAATAAGCAGTAGAGCATTAAACTGGCTTTACGATCCCTTCCAATAAATTGGCAAACCCCTGCATATACGCCGTATCTTGACTAGAAGTACGCGTTGCTGCATACAGCTGACAATGCACACCATCGCCTAGTGGTCGTGAGACCACCCAGCCCTTTTTCTCATATTCGGCCACTACCCAATCAGGCAGCGCGGCCACGCCGCGTTCACTAGCAACCAGCTGGATCAGCATCGCGGTCAGCTCTGTGGTGCGCATTTTTTTAAACGACGCCTGCGCTGGGGTCATAAAGTTGGCAATGATGTCCAGCCGTTTGGCCTCTACTGGATAGGCAATTAAGGTCTCATCGGTTAAGTCGTCAGGACAAATCACGTCACAAGCGGCCAAGCGGTGCAGCGGCGAGAGTACCAAGCGGCTTTCATATTCAAAAAGCGGTTGATAACTGAGCCCGTCTATCGGTAAGTTGCTGGTGGTGATAAGCAGGTCAATATCGCCCTCTAACAGCAAATGATGCGGCTCAGGCTCAAAGCCAGTGGCAAAATCCAGCTCCACATCCGACCACTCACGGCGATAGTGATTGAGTATGGGCATCAGCCAATCAAAACAGCTGTGGCACTCTGAGGCCAGCCGCAATCGGCCTGCTTGACCGTAGGCGAGACGTTTGAGATTGGCTTTGGTGCGGCCCACTTGCGGCAGAACGTTGTCTGCCAGTGCCAGCACGATTTTGCCCGCTGGGGTAAAGGTCAATGGGCGGGTACGGCGATTGACCAGACTGATGTCGTAGTAATTTTCCAGCTCTTTGAGCTGATGCGACACCGCTGATGCCGTCACATGTAGCTCTTCGGCAGCCGCAGCCAACGAGCCATGAGCGCGTAGCGCCGTTAAAGTATTTAAGTGACGAAGTTCAAGCATAAGATCAACAAGCCGCAAGCTGAAAAAAATTCATTATAAGGAATATGGCGCGGCTTTTCACGGAAAACCTCTGTAGCCGCTATTAGCGCCGCCGAAGCAGCCACTGCGAGATGACCACAAGAAGCAAGGAGGCGACCAGCAGCAGCGTGCCAATGGCGTTAACCTCAGGCTTTAGACCCACGCGCACCATTGAATAAATACGCAGCGGTAAAATCTCATAGCTGGGGCCAGTGACAAAGGTAGAGACCACCACATCATCAAGCGATAGGGTAAAGGCAAGCAGCCACCCTGCCATCACCGCAGGAAAAATGACAGGGACCAAAACCGTACGCACCATGGTGGACTCAGTCGCGCCCAAATCGCGCGCCGCTTCCATCAAGCGCTCATCCAAGCTGCTCATCCGCGCAAATACGGTAATGACCACAAACGGTAAGCAAAAGGTGATGTGTGCCAGTAGCAATGAGACAAACCCAAGCTGCATACCGATCAATAAAAACAGCGCCAATAGTGAGATGGCAAGCACAATCTCAGGCGACATCATCAGCACAAACAATAGACCGCTGAGCAACCCTTTGCCGCGAAAGTCATAGCGATGCAGCGCAAGGGCAGTCAAGGTGCCGATCAAAGTCGACACAGTGGCAGCGACCAAGCCAAGGACGATTGAATGCCAAAGGGCATCCAGCATCGCTTGGTTGTTCATCAGTGCCTCGTACCATTTGAGGCTAAAGCCGCCCCAATTGTAGCCGATTTTGGATTTATTGAACGACATCACCACCAGCACGATGATGGGGATATACAGCAGCGCATAAATCAGTGCCAAATAACTGCGCGCAGCCAGACGGCCAAAGGAAAACGACCGTGTTTTGGACGTGGTTTTCGTCGCTGATTTTGAGGTCATTGCGGTCATTATGCCACCTCATTAAAGTCAGTTTTGCCAATACGGCGACTACTGGCGCGGTAGGCGAGCAATAATATCGCCATCGCCACCGTTAATAGCACACTCGCAGCCGCGCCAAACGGCCAATCGCGTGCATCCAAAAATTGATTTTTGATGATATTGCCCACGAGTAGGTTGCGTGAGCCGCCCAAAATATCAGCGACATAAAACATGCCCATTGCAGGGAGCAGTACCAGCAGGACACCTGAAATGATACCGGGCGTGGTCAATGGCAACACCACATGCCAAAAGGTCTGCGGCCTGCTTGCGCCCAAATCTTGTGAGGCCAGCAGCATGTCACCGCGCAAATCAGTAAACACCGCATATAGCGGCAGTACCATAAATGGAAACAGCAGATAGGTGAGTCCTGCAATCACTGCCCCTTGGGTGTACAAAATATCAATCGGCGCATCAATAAGGCCCATCGCGAGTAACGACTTATTAATCAGGCCATTGTTGGCAAACAGCAACTTGAGCGCATAGGTGCGCACCAGTGAGTTGGTCCAAAAGGGCAAAATCAGCAGCAGCATTAAAAGCGGTTGCCAGCGCGCTTTGGCCTTGGATATCAGCCACGCAAACGGATAACCAAACAGCAAACAAATCGCCGTGGTTAATGATGCCATCCATAATGAATGCAAAAACACATCAAAATATAGCGGATCGAGCATACGATAATAGCTGCCCAAACTGACAGGCAAACTGATAAAGTCACTGCTGTCACGGGTTAAAAAGCTAACCGCGATTACCAGTATATTAGGCAGTAAGGCAAAGATGAGTAGCCAGCCCCAAATCAGCCACAGTGTGGCGGTACGAAACGGACTTTTATTGCTTAAATTTGCACGCGCCATCAGCTCATACCCTTATCTTGCTGCGCTGTATCTCGCGCGGCGAGTCTTGCTCAGGCAGCAGCCACTCCCAGCCATCGACCCACGACACTTTGACCCGCTCGCCAAGCTTATAATCGAAGCTTGGGTCTTCTTCATCAAAAAATTCTGACGCTTTGATCACATGACCATTGTCCAGCTCAATGATAGAGTCCAGCGTGCTGCCTTTATAGTTACTTTCAATAATCCGCCCCAGCAGTCCCGCATGCGCGTCATCATCGGCTTCATAAATACGTAAATCCTCAGGCCGTAGCAGCAAGTTGACCGTATCGCCGACCTGCACGTTTTTTGCGAATTCATGACGGCGCAAATTGCGCAGCGCGGTAGGCGCCTCCTGCGAGTCTGCCTCACAAACTGACACTTCAATACGGCCATTGGTCACTTTGCCATTGCGATCGGGCTGATCGGGATAGACGCCATGTACGGTGGCTTTAAATAAGTTGGTCTCACCGATAAATTCCGCGGTAAACAAGTTGGCAGGGGTTTCATAAATCTGAATGGGCGTGCCAATTTGTTGAAACCTACCATCTTTCATCACTGCGATGCGATCGGACATCGACAGCGCCTCCTCTTGATCGTGGGTGACAAACACAAAGGTAATGCCCAGCTCGCGTTGCAAACGTTTAAGCTCAGACTGCATTTGTAGGCGCAACTTGTAATCTAACGCCGATAATGGCTCATCAAGCAGCAAGATTTTAGGGCGGTTGATGACTGCGCGGGCGATGGCGACTCGCTGCTGCTGACCGCCTGATAGATCTTGCGGTTTGCGATTGGCCAAATGCTCAAGTTGCACCATCGCCAGCATCTCGCTGACCCGCGTTTGAATCGCTGCCTTGGGGACTTTTTTAAGCTTCAGGCCGTAGGCGACGTTTTGTGCCACCGTCATATGCGGAAACAGCGCATATTGCTGAAACACGGTATTTACAGGGCGCTTGTCCGCCGAGAGCCCCGCCATTTGCACGCCCTCCAAAAATATGGCCCCAGCGGTTGGCTGCTCAAAACCCGCAATCAAGCGCAGCAAAGTGGTCTTGCCGCAGCCTGATGGCCCAAGCAAGGTCAAAAACTCGCCTTGCTTGATAGTTAAATTGATATCGGTCAGCACCTCAGCAGCGCCGTAGCTTTTTTTAAGCCCTGTCACTTGCAGCAGCACATCCGCCGCTTTGGCATCTGCAGCAGGCACGCTTGATGTCGAGTCAGTCATGGCATAAGTTCCTAAGAGACAATGGTAAATACACAGCAATCGCTAGCGTTTGGCAGGTTCGTTTGGTTTGGGATAAGGTCAATCGGCGATAAACCCTAGACGTGCGTCAAGGCGTGCATATCGGTATGTGGTTAGTGGTATGGCAAGTAACAAGCAAGTAAAAATCAAGACGGTCTACCTTATGAATGTGTCACATTATAACAAACCAGCAGCCCGTCGCCACCAGCGCTTGGTATTGGTTGTGCAGCAGTGCCAGTGACAGTCGGCAATGAAATCAAAAAAGGCAGATCATTTAGAATGGAAAAACAGACGTTAAAAAAATAGGTTTGAGCAATTAACAGGTTAAAAGTACCGCTCAGCCGATGGCATGTATGATGATATATTGGGTTTGTGTAGACTGGATGATATCTCGATGCACGCGGTATTAATAACGGTTAGCACGTGCGCGCCATAACAATTTTTATCATGTTGGCAGGCAGATTGCTATACAATCATTTCATAGCAGATAGGCGTGTTGTTGCGTTTATACTTGCCATCCCATTCGCTTTTACAGTAGTTACTATTAAAGGATATGTCATGACAAATCAGACTCGCCCTGTGACAGGTCAAGAGGCACTGGCCATGCTCAAAGAAGGCAATGAGCGCTATGTTGACAGCTTGACCAGCTCTGATCAGCTGATGCAAAAACGCCCAGAGCTGGTCAGCAAACAAGATCCGATGGCGATCATTTTGGGCTGCTCAGACGCCCGTGTCCCTGTTGAAATCGTCTTTGACCAAGGCTTGGGTGACTTGTTTGTCATTCGCGTGGCAGGCAATATCGTCGCACCTTCGCAAATTGGATCGGTCGAGTTTGCGGCCGAAACTTTTGGCACCAAACTGGTCGTCGTACTGGGGCACTCACATTGCGGCGCAGTGACCGCGTGCGTTGAGACCTTGATCAACCCTGAGCAAAACTACTCACCCAACTTGCAGTCTATTGTTGATCGCATTCGCCCAAGCGTTTATAACTTGCATGAGCTGGCGACCGCCAATGGCCATGACGTTGACGCAGACGAGTTGGTTGATCGCTCTATCCGTGCCAATGTGCGCATGTCAGTCAGTCAGCTCAAACATGGATCGCGCATCTTAGAAGACTTGACCAGCAATGGTCAGCTGCTGATTGTCGGCGCAGAATACGACCTAAAAACAGGCAAAGTACGCTTTTTAGATACTTAAGCATCACTGACATGGCATGACTTTTACAACGCTGTTGTCATCCATAGGACGCTATAAAAAGAGAGTTACTGATCCAAAAAACAGCCGTTTGCCCGATTGCAAGCGGCTGTTTTGATTGCTGGCTATCAATATCATGTCGCAGAACCCTCCAAGCTGCGCCACATCAAACCGGCTTGAATCGGCGCGCCTTTACAAAACGACAGTCTTACTGGCTTATTTTTTTATTATTATGAGGTAATCAGACCGCACTGCCTTGCATCGGTGCGGCTGCGCTACATATTCACTCATTTATTATAAGGATAATCATGTCTGACACTCATACCAATAACGTCACCACTATCGAACAACCAAAAAACAGTCTCAGCGCTGCTGGCGTTCAACCGATAGCAGCCAATACTGAAAACTTCATCTTTAACCACACCATGCTGCGCGTCAAAGACCCAGAAAAGTCGTTAGCATTTTATACTGGCGTACTGGGCATGACCTTGCTGGCGGTCAAAAAATATCCTGATATGGCATTTGACTTGTACTTCTTGGCCAAACTGACTGAAGAAGAGCGTGACCATTTGCCAGCTGGCGATGACCTAAACGTCTATGCGTTTAGCCAACGTGGTATCTTGGAGCTGACCCACAACTACGGTACTGAAGACAAAGAAGACTTTAGCTATCATGACGGTAACGCTGAGCCGCAAGGCTTTGGTCATATTTGCTTTAGTGTGCCTGACTTGGATGCGGCAGTGGCTTGGTTCGATGACAACAATGTCACCTTTAAAAAACGTCCAGAAGAGGGCAGCATGAAAAACATCGCCTTTATCAAAGACGTCGATGGCTACTGGATCGAAATTGTCCAAGCGGGTCTGATGTCAAAATAAAGCATCACCGACGCTGAATCGACTGTGCGGCTTACCCAACCGCACGTCATGACCATCACTATAGGAGCACCCTTTTTATGCCCATCCCCAATGCAGACAGCATTTCAGAAAAGATCGACGGTGGGGTAACTATTTATCAACAGGTAGTGGACACCACCAAAGACTTGGCCAGCAATTTTATTGATCGAATTCCCTATTTTGTGGCCGCGCTGATTGTGGTTGGTCTCTTTTGGCTGTTATCGATCGCCTTTAAAAAGATGGTACATAAAATTTTGGGATCACGTGTACGTCACCAAAATTTGGTCAAGGTGTTTCAGCGTGTGGGCGGGGCGCTCATTTTATTTATCGGTTTTATGATCGCCATGGTCATTGCCATTCCAGGCTTTACTCCCGCTAAGTTGATTGGCGCGCTGGGTATTGGTTCTGTGGCGATTGGTTTTGCGTTTAAAGATATTTTTCAGAACCTATTATCAGGTATTTTATTACTGCTCTCAGAGCCATTTCGTATTGGCGATCAGATCATCTCAGGCGATTATGAAGGCACCGTTGAGGACATCAAAATTCGTGCGACCACCATCAAAACTTATGATGGTCGGCAGGTGGTGATCCCGAACTCGGAGCTGTATACCTCTGCGCTTACGGTCAACACGGCTTATAAACAGCGTCGTCTGCAAGTGGCAGTCGGTATCGGTTATGATGACGATATCGAAGGCGCTAAAGCGGAAATCATCAAGGCATTAGAGCATTCTGATAGCGTCTCACGTATCCAAACCCCAAGCGTGATTGCCACAGGGTTTGGTGGCTCATCGATTGACTTGATGGTGCGCTGGTTTATCGATGATGGCACGCAGGCGAATAAAGTCGCTTCGATTCATGAGGTGATTGTCGAGATTAAGCGGGCACTAGATGCCGCTGGCGTGAACATTCCGTTCCCCATTCGTACGCTTGATCTCAGTGATGCGTCCGTCAATGCCGTGGTTGAAAAACTACAAGCAAAGACAACCGATCACGATACCAAAACACCAGAGAACAGCGGTAATGACTCGTAATATAGCGACTTAAATCACACTCAGGCCACAAAAAAACCGCCATTCTCAATCAGAGTATGGCGGTTTTCTCATGCTATAAAAGCAAAGGTTCAAGTATTATTTTTCGGCGCGGTATTCTGTGTGGCACGACTTACAAGAGGCACCCACATCACCAAAGGCAGGCTGGACATCAGCAGCACTGGTCGCGTTTTGTGCTGCGCTGTTGAGCTCAGCAGTGGCTTGTTTGAACTTATCGATTTCGGCATTAAAACCGTCGCCATCGCTCCACACTGCTTCAGCCGCACCGCCAACCGCATTTTTATCCGCAAAGTGACTCCACGGGCTATCAGCATCATCTGCCAAAAATGCCGCTTGCTCCTTGAACATATCAGCATCAAATGTATCGGGTGCCTTTATCATGCCGCCCATGATACCCATGGCATCACCCCAACCTTTCATGATGTCTTCACGCGCTTTAAGGTCAGGACTTTCGGGGCTGCTACAGGCACTGAGGCCTAGCGCGGCGGTCACCAAGGCGACACTGATGAGAGATTTGGCGGTGCGTCTGCGGTTAAGCTGTGACATAGCTATGAACTCCTTATTCATTATATGATCTATCATGACTTTGGTAATAGTGACTGAATACCCATGTCAAGGTGGGTAAAAGGTGGTTAAGTACAACAAATAAACCAGTAATACGGAAACGGGTCAGCATTTGCACGGTTTTTTTTGGCTACTGCGATAGGCGTATGACTGATAATGTAACGGTGATGACGCGCAGTTGGGTAGCAGGTTTACGTACTGTTTTGTAAGCGCTGAGTTACCAACTAGGGACGCGCCTTAGTGGCCAGCACTGGGTCATACGCAGCGCCGTGCGATACTGTGACGACTGGCGACAAATGTCATTATCAAAAGCGCGGCAAATAAAAAGCCAGCGATCATCGCTGACTTTAATGACTGACATGTTAAGATCAGACAGTTAATGCACACCGCTACTGTTACGTGTGGTTACGAAACGCGCATTTGTTTATTATTATGCCAGTCATGAGGCCAAAGTCAACCAGTCACGCGGTTTGAGATAGTAATCGGTCAGCTCAAACTCAGGCGTGCCCTCGGCTGGTTCAAAGCGATAATGCCAGCTGGCAAGCGGCGGCATACTGACCAAAATTGACTCAATGCGGCCGTTGCTTTGTAGGCCAAAGAGCGTACCACGGTCATAAACCAGATTGTACTCGACATAGCGGCCACGGCGGTACAACTGGAACTCGCGCTGCGCCTCGGTATACGGTACATTTTTGCGCTGCTCAAAGATGGGAAGGATACCGTCAAGGTAGCCTTGACCCACCGCCTGCATAAAGTCAAAGCAGGTTTCAAAGTCCCAGCCGCGGCTTTCGGTGTTGACATCATCATAGAACAGACCACCAATACCGCGCTGCTCATCGCGGTGACGCAGATGAAAATATTCATCACACCACTGCTTGAAGTCAGGATAGATGTTGTCACCAAACGGCACGCACAGGTCATGACACACCTGATGCCAGTGCACACAATCGGCCAGCACTGGATAAAATGGCGTCAAATCAAAACCGCCACCAAACCACCAAATCGGTGCTTTGCCTTCTGCTTCAGCGACGAACAAACGCACATTGGCATGGCTGGTTGGGACATTGGGGTTTTTAGGGTGTACCACCAGTGACACGCCCATCGCTTGGGCGCGGCGACCGGCAATATCAGGGTGGCGGGCAGTGGCTGAGGCGGGCAAGTTATGGACATGGATATGACTGAACATCACTCCTGCTTTTTCGATCACCGCACCGTCTGCAAGGACGCAAGATCGACCGCCGCCGCCTTCTTCACGCTGCCACTCATCAGCGACAAATACCGCCTCGCCGCCGCCGTCTTTTTCTTGCGCCTCTAACGCTTGGCAAATACGCGCTTGCAAGTCGAGCAAAAACGTCCGTACACGTTGCAAATCGGTATCGTTTGGCGTGATGGCGTCGTCATTGTTATTGTGATTATTATTGTGGCTGTGCTGGTCGATGGGGTTGTCGTGAAAGGTGCTCATAAAAGTGCCTGTCATAAGTGAATAAAGGGGAAGTGTGACTGGGCGTGTCCCTATTTAAAAAGTGGTGATCAGCGTTTGAATGAAGAACACACCCTAAAACTCAGGGTCCAATAAATGACCCATACGATCACGTTTGGTCGCCAAATAGCTGGCGTTCATATCATTGACGCCCACCAGTAATGGTACACGCGCCGCGACATGAATGCCATGCGCGCTCAGATAAGCCAGCTTATCAGGGTTATTGGTGATCAAGCGCACCTCGTCTACGCCCACATGTGCCAGCATCGGTTGACACATATCGTAGGTGCGCGCATCTGCAGGCAGACCTAGCATCAAGTTGGCATCAAGGGTATCATGGCCTTGGTCTTGCAGCGCATAAGCGCGGATTTTGTTGGTCAAACCAATGCCGCGACCTTCTTGGCGCAGATACAAGATCGCGCCGCATCCAGCTTCTTGGATGGCGTGCATAGCGGCGTTGAGCTGAGGGCCGCAGTCACATTTTAGCGAGCTGAACGCATCACCTGTGAGGCATTCAGAATGGATGCGTACCAGTGGAATAGGCGGCTTATCGTAAGCTGTATCGCTATCGCTCAGAACCATTGGCGGTTTGACCATAGGCAAGCCGACGGTAAGCATCACATGCTCTTCTCCCGCCTCGTTCTCAAATACATGAAGATCAAACTCGCCATGGCGAGTGGGCAGTTTGGCGCTGGTGATAAATTGATATGACATTAATGTCCTGCAAAGGCTGATGATCGGCGCTTAGATGAGATGATAACAGCCATGTCGAGACAGCTGTGTTGTTATCGTAGTAAAAATACTGTAACCGTGATGATAATCGCATTTGCGCGAAAAACACACAAAGTTCACAGACTACGCACGATGATTGAAGCGACAGTTAAAAAAAAATGCTATTATGCCATACTATTTTAACGGATACAGTGACAAGTCTTTGCCTTACATTACTGTATCGTCACTTATGCATAGTGGCGGCGCGGTGGCGTATATCGTGACGGACGACCTGATTAGAACAACGGCGCCAAACTGGGCGCCACTTTTAACAGATGTCTTTGTGGCCTTATCGAGAGATCATGACGCAAAACGCTATGATTAACAGCAACTTGTCAGTAGATTGGTAGGTATCGTAAGATTTATGCAGCAATCAACTCATTCCTCACAGTCTTGGTCGTCACCCCCATCGTCATCAGTTACCGAGTCTACTGAATCGCTATCTGACCTGCAACAGACGTACTCAGTGTTGCCGCGTACGCGTCCGCAGACGCCGCTGCTCGATACCATCGATGTGCCATCTGATCTCTCAGCGCTCAGTGCTGAGCAACTGATCCCCTTGGCCGATGAGCTGCGTTTGTTTTTGCTATATTCAGTCGGCCAAAGCGGTGGTCATTTTGGTGCCAACTTGGGCGTGATTGAGTTGACCATTGCGCTGCACTATCTGCTAGATACCCCTGAAGATCAGATCGTTTGGGACGTGGGTCATCAAGCCTATGCGCATAAGGCGTTAACAGGTCGCCGCGAGCGTTTGGGGAGTATTCGTGCCAAAGAGGGTCTGACCGCATTCCCTGAGCGCGCCGAATCCGTGTACGATACCTTTGGCGTGGGTCACTCCTCGACGGCCATTTCAGCAGGTTTGGGCATGAGTCTGGCACTGCGCTATCAAGGCCGACCTCAAACCGTGGCCTGCGTGATTGGTGATGGGGCGATGACAGGTGGCATGGCGTTTGAGGCGATGAATGACGCGGTGCAGCAAGATGCTGATTTGCTGGTCATTTTAAATGACAATGACATGTCCATTTCTTGCTCAATCGGCGGGTTTTCGCGCCATTTGGCGATGCTGTGGGAGTCGGGTTATCAGGTTGATATCAGCGATAAAGGCGCGCCCGTATTGCGTCGTCGTCCTGATATGCGCGGTTTTGATCGCCGCAAGCGTCACACCGAGCAGCGCGCCGTACCTCAGTTAGAAGACAACTTATTCAAAGCGATCGGCTTTACTTATTTTGGCCCTTTTGATGGCCATAATATCCCTGAGTTGCTACGTGTGCTCAGCCTTGCCAAATCGGTTAAAGGCCCAGTACTGGTACACATTTATACCACCAAAGGCAAGGGTTTTGCGCCTGCAGAAGCCGATCCTGTTGGCTATCATGCCATTGGTAAGTTACCTGCTGATGACAGCGCTGCGCCAGCTGCGCCCAAGCAAAAACCTGCCCTCAAATACTCGCAAGTATTCGGTCAGTTTTTGTGCGACAAGGCCGCCACTGATGACCAACTGCTGGCCATCACCCCAGCGATGGAAGAAGGCTCGGGCATGATCGAATTTGCCCAGCAGTTTCCGACCCGTTTTTTTGATGTGGCCATTGCTGAGCAGCATGCGGTGACGCTAGCAGGCGGCATGGCCACGCAAGGCGTCAAACCCATTGTGGCGATTTACTCAACGTTTTTGCAGCGCGGCTATGACCAGCTGATTCATGATATCGCTCTGCAAGACCTTGATGTGATGTTCGCCATTGACCGTGCAGGTTTGGTTGGTGAAGATGGCGCGACCCATGCTGGGGTATTTGATTTTGCCTTTTTGCGCTGCGTGCCCAATATGTTGGTCGCTGCGCCAAAGGATGAAAACGAATGCTATCAGCTGCTCAATACTTGCTACGATCATAAAGGCAGTACGGCGGTACGCTACCCACGTGGTACAGGTGTGGGCGCACCGATCAGTCGTCCCGCGCAGCATTATCCCATCGGTAAGGCGGTGATCGAATCGACGCTTGGCGCTGAGTCCGCCACCAAAAAAGTCGCGCTATTGGCGTTTGGCACTATGGTGGCTGCGGCGCAGCAAGCAGCAACGGCGCTGACGGATAGCCAAGCAGCGGGCTATATAGCAGATTGCCACATACAAGTGGTCAATATGCGCTGGGTCAAACCACTGGACACTGAATTGTTAGAAACATTACTGACGCAAGGCATCACGCATCTGGTGACTTTGGAAGAACATGTGGTGATGGGCGGCGCGGGTAGCGCGGTCAATGAGTATTTGCTCAACGAGTCGCCACGTTTCCAAGCGCAGCCAGTACGCATTACCAACATCGGTATTCCTGATCGCTTTATCGCCCACGGGTCACCTGCTGAGCAGTTGGCAGATTGCGGCCTTGATGTCGCAGGTGTGGTCGCGCGTGTGCAGCAAATGCTGAGCGCATAATGATGGTTTAGAGATATGACTTCATTAACGTTATTGGTTAATGAATGAGAAAAAACGCCTGCTTGCCGTAGGTGCTGACTGTTTCACAACTTGGGTAGTAAGCGTGGCGGCATCTTTGGTGCCGCTTTGGGCTTTTTATGCTATGTTGGGCGCAGTCTTATAATTGGTAGGGTGAGGTCTGGCAGTCTTCATCATCGCAACGACGCGTGACACGACCGCTCATGGGTGTGTCATCACTGGTTTTATTCCTTTATTTTTTATTCATCAAGCAGATAGGTTATTTATGGAACCCATGGTAGTCATCGCAGCACGTGCTGCTGAAAAAGTTGGTACTGAGATTTTACACGCACATCAAAACCGCCATAAAATCGAGCTGGATATTGAGTCTAAAGGCATTGATGGCTTGGTGACGCGTATTGATCGCTTCAGCGAAGAGCTGACCATCGCCACGCTCAAAAGCAGCTACCCAAACCATTCATTCTTGGGTGAAGAGTTCGGTATGCAAGAAGGTGTGGGTGAAGATGCCGACTGGTGCTGGATCATCGATCCACTTGATGGCACCAAAAACTTCGTTCATGGCGTACCGCAGTTTTGTGTATCGATTGCGGTACAGCACAAAGGCGTTACCCAGCACGGCGTGGTCTATGACCCTGTCCGTGACGAGATGTTTTCAGCCAGCCGCGGTAAAGGCGCACGTTTGAACCAGCGCCGTATCAGCGTCAGTGAGCGCAAAACTCTTGATGGCGGCCTATTTACCACAGGTCATCCACTAGAGCGTCGCCGTAATGGCGAGGTGATCTCCTATGCCAAAGAGCATTTTGAAAGCTTGCAAAAGGTATGTGAAGCAGGCGGCCAAGTACGCCGTTTGGGCTCTGCGGCATTAGATTTGTGCTACGTGGCTGCTGGCCGTCTTGATGGTTACTTTGAGATGTCTATCAAGCCTTGGGACATCGCAGCAGGTGAGTTGATCGTTAGTGAAGCGCGCGGTGTGGTGGTTGATCACAAAGGCGCGCACGATTCAATGACCAGCGGCTCTATCTTTGCTTGTAACATCAAACTGCTCAAGCCATTGATGCAAGTGGTTGTCCCTGCATGGGGTGATGCGTTATAAGTGATCTGCCATTAAAATAGCAGTAAGTTATGACATAAAAAAAGCTGATCCTCAATGGGGTCAGCTTTTTTTATGTTGGTAATAAGGTGCTGGCTAGGGCGTATTGTTGTCGCCGATTTTTTGTACGCCGCGATCACCACTTATTTGCTCAAGCACGTTCAGCTCTTCTTCTAACAGCGTCAGCATGTCTTGTACGTGAGGTAAAATCTTGCTACAGGCAGTGATGCCAAATTCAATTTTATCCAAATAGCTGGCAAGGGTGATGTTCATCGCTTGACCATTAAACACCACCGACGCAGGGTAGAGTGCGCTCATTTGGGCACCGTTCCAGTATAGTGGTTTTTTGGATCCCGGTACGTTGGAGATGATCAGGTTAAAGGCTTGAGTTTTGGGGAACAGACCTGTCAACAAATTAAAGCCTTCCCACGCATAGGCAATGGCGCTGTAGTTGATGACCTGTGCTTGGTTCATACGCCCAAAGCGGCGCTTGCCATAGTTCATGCTGCCATGAATCAGTTCCAAGCGAGCCAGTGGATCGTCTAAATGGGTGCCAAGATTGGCCAGTAAAAAGGAGACTTGGTTGCCGTTGGCGCTATCGTCACGGCGCAGTGATATGGGTACAAAAGCGATCAGCGGTTTGCGCGGCAAAGCATCCATCGCCAAGAGATAGCGGCGCAGTGCCCCTGCACACACGGCCAGCACCACATCGTTAACACTAACGTCCAGCGCGGCACTGACATTCCGAAAGCGTTGTAACTCATACGACTGTGTGGCCACGCGCCGTGAGGCTGAAATACGTTGGTTCAATACACTGCGCGGCGCATCAAGGGTGCTGACATGATTGTCATCACGAAAGTTCTTAAAGGTATCGATCAGCTCACGGCAGACAGGTTTGATGGTGCCGAGCTGTTCTTTGACAATACGGCGCACTGAGCGGTCGCTGGGTATCAGCGCATCGACTTGATTGCGATGACGCGTCATGAGTGACCATACAGGCAGGCTCATCGGCTCATCAGGCGATTGTGACAGCGACTTTTGGATCAGGCGCATTGCCGCAATACCATCAACCAGCGAATGATGAATCTTAAAATACAAGGCAAAACGCTCAGGTTTGTCGTCGCTTTCAGCACGGATACCTTCGATGACATGACACTCCCACAGAGGCATGGCGCGATCAAGCAAGCGGCCATGTTCTTTTGACACATACATCAGCAGCTCGCGCACCAAGGCTGGCCGAGGCAGTGCCACATGACGGAAATGATGCTCAACATCGAAGTCTTCGTCTTGTTTCCAAAACAACAAATGCTCTAGCACCTGATTAAAAGGAAAGCTGGGCGGCACATCTGAGGTTTGCATTTGGCGCACCAACTGACCAACAAAGTCGCTGCTTTCGGCACCTTCTGGCAACTCAAATAAAAACAAGCCACCCACATGCATCGGCTGTTTGCGCGATTCAAGAAGTAAAAATAACTGATCAACAGCCGTCAACAATCGCATGGCATATCCTTGTCTATCAATAAACTGCGCGTTAAGGACAGCCAGCAATGCGGCGCGCCCATAGGTACAGCGGTTGGGTTAAGTGTGGCGGCTAATCGAAATCACCCACATCAGTGACGATAATGAGTCACTCAAAACGTGCGTGCTTACTGAAAAAAGTAGCCGGTTTGTGGCGAGCTGGCTTGCGCCATTTTGCGCATCGGCATACGCCCTGCCAAAAATGCCTCGCGTCCCGCCCAAACGGCATGTTTCATCGCATGCGCCATCAATACTGGGTTTTGGGCATGGGCGATGGCTGAATTCATCAGCACCCCATCACAGCCGAGCTCCATGGCAATAGCGGCATCTGAAGCCGTACCCACACCAGCATCGACCAAGACAGGCACGTTGGCGTTTTCGATAATCAAGCTGAGCGTGTGGCGGTTTAGCAAACCAAGGCCTGAGCCAATCAAGCTGCCAAGCGGCATGATGGCCACGCAGCCCATACTCTCTAGCTCTTGTGCAACGATGGGATCATCTGAGGTATACACCATGACTTCAAAGCCATCATCAATGAGCACTTGCGCCGCTTTTAGGGTTTCGGTCACATTGGGGTAGAGGCTTTTTTCATCGCCCAATACTTCGAGTTTAACCAAATTATGCCCGTCAAGCAGTTCGCGTGCAAGCTTGCAGGTACGGATGGCGGAGTCAGCATCAAAGCAGCCAGCGGTGTTGGGCAAAATGGTATATTTGTCTGGTGAGATGACATCAAGTAAGTTTGGCTCATCGCGGTGCTGACCGATGTTGGTACGGCGAATGGCGACGGTGACAATTTCCGCTTGTGATGCGGCAATGGCGTTGCCCGTTTCGGTCATGTCTTTGTATTTTCCCGTACCGACCAGCAGCCTAGATGAAAACGTACGACTACCAACGGTAAATGTGTCTTGGCTAAGTGGCGTGTGCTCAGGGGCGGCGGTATGACTGGTCATGACTGATATCCTAATAGCGGGAGGCAATAAAAGATCGCGCGAGAAAACAAAACAACATAAGCAAATAAGAGGGCATGAATCAAACGCGCAAAATACAAATGGCGCGAAAGCCTTGCTTATGGCACAAAACAAAATGTTATTATAACAAACTCATGCGCGCTTACTTGCACTCTTTACCCAGTTTAACCATTTAACCGTGCGCCCTTTTTACTGTTATTTTTTATTCTTATTATTCATCAGGTGGTGTTTATGATGCAGTTGCCCTATAGCTTTGCCAAGCGTCATCAGCTTTTGGTTATACCGTCGCCTGATATGACCCAGCCGCCGACCATTATCCTGACCAAGGCTACGCCATTATCTGCGATCAATGAAACCGTACGTTTTTTGCAGCAACAAGGCGCGCGCGGCATCCCAAACTATGAGAGCATCAGTAGCGAGACGTTTGAGAAGCGCATGGCCGCGGCTTACGCAGGCAACACGGGTGAGTCGCAGCATATTGCTGCTGGTCTTGAAGACCATCCCGATTTGGACAGCTTGGCCGATAGCGTCCCCGAAACCGAAGACTTGATGGACAGTCAGGATGATGCGCCCATCATTCGTCTGATTAACGCGCTGCTCTCTGAAGCCATTCGCCTAAATGCCTCTGATATTCATATTGAAACCTTTGAGCGGCGCTTGGTGGTGCGTTTTCGTGTCGATGGTGAACTCAAAGAAATCATCAGCCCTAAGCGGCAACTGGCCTCGTTATTGGTGTCACGTATCAAAGTTATGGCCAAGCTTGATATTGCCGAAAAGCGCGTGCCGCAAGATGGGCGCATCAGCTTGCGCTTGGCAGGGCGTGAGGTCGATGTGCGGGTGTCTACCTTGCCCTCCAGCTTTGGCGAGCGTGTGGTAATGCGTCTACTCGATAAGCAAGCGGGACACCTCAACATGACCTATCTTGGCTTGTCGGACAATGATTACCGTGAACTGAAACGTCTGATTCATCGTCCGCATGGCATCATCTTGGTGACAGGGCCGACCGGTTCGGGTAAAACCACCACCCTTTATGCAGCGCTTACTGATCTCAACGACCAAACCCGCAATATCTTAACCGCTGAAGATCCGATCGAATTCCAGCTTGATGGTATCGGACAAACGCAGGTTAATAACAAAGTCGATATGACCTTTGCCAAAAGCCTGCGCGCCATGCTGCGTCAAGATCCGGATGTGGTGATGGTCGGTGAGATTCGTGACCTTGAGACCGCAGAGATTGCCGTCCAAGCCTCATTGACTGGGCATTTGGTGCTCTCTACCTTGCACACCAACACTGCCATCGGTGCGGTCACACGTTTGCAAGACATGGGCGTAGAGCCGTTTTTATTGTCGTCATCGCTGATCGGTGTGGTGGCGCAGCGACTGGTCAGAACTTTATGCAGCCATTGTCACACGTGGCAGGTAGCGGACAGCGAGCAGGCCAAACTGTTTGATGAAATTGGCATCAATAATCATGCTGGAGCAGCGTCGATCAAGCTGCCCAAACCGGTTGGCTGTGACAAATGCAATCAGTCTGGCTTTAAGGGTCGTACCGCGATATATGAGGTCGTGCCTGTTGATGATGCGCTGCGGCGTATGATTCATGGCAACGCCGCAGAATACGAGCTAGAAAGCTATGCGCGGCAAAAAACACCTTCCATTCGCGCTGATGGTTTGCGCAAAGTCATCGCAGGCAGCACCACGTTGGAAGAGGTGCTGCGCGTGACCAAAGAGAGCGCAGCGACAGAGGATATGCTGATCGATTAAGCGCTACAGCTAACGGTTCATTTATGATGGCTCACTGATGATCATGAAAACCGATCGTTAAGCGTCTGCAGTATCAGTTGATGTATTGGTGATTTGCTTTGATTGATTGCCCGCGCGGCGTGCATCCAGTTCGGCTTTAGGAATCCATGCCCACGTCATCTCCACGGTGATCGGTGCGCGCTCACTGTCTGAATCGCGATCCTCAATCACGCACGGAATCACCATTTCACCTTTTGGGGTATTGATAATCTCTAAGCGCTGCTCATCAGATAGGGTGGCGACGGCTGCTACCTGTCCTTTTTGTAGCGGACGATAAAAATCCACCGAATACGATTTGATCAGTAGTATCCGATCGGCGGGTAGGTTGACGCCCAGAATAAAGCCTGTGGCAGTCTCAGCAAGCAAGGTAACAGCGACGGCGTGGATTGAGCCAATGTGGTTGCGTATGTTTTTGTTATTATCTAAGCTCACCACCACTTGATTTGGCTCAACGGTCTCGTAATATAGGCCAGTGGTGCCAACATAGGGCACGATTTTGCCAAAGGTTTTGGACAGTAGACTTGCGCGGGTGCTGGCAGGCAGGTATTTGGTCACGGCCAGCATTTTGGTCAAGCGGTTGCTGACAGGCTTGAATGCGGTGGTCTCGTAAATATGGCTTTCGGTATCAGCGTTACGGGTGCTATCAGTATTCTCAATACTGTCTACATTGGTATTGGTATTGCGTTTGATGGGCAGCTTGCTCAATAGACCTGACATACGACTTTCCTTAAGTGAAATAATATCCGTTATATGATGCTAACTCGATGATAGTTATTGGTATTTTAGAAAAAACAATGGCAATAAAACTGAGTGAATCATCTATGTTAGCATTAAGCAGCGCTATATTGTCATCATTATCATAGATGCAGCGGTTCATGATGTCGCGCCCACATCCGCTCAAAAAAGCGCCTGAGTTGCCTGACGGTTGCATGATTATGGGCAGCCACTTTTTTGTGCCTTTTGCTATTACTGAATATCACTACTGAGTGTTTTATGCCTGATATGCCGACTTCTCCGACAAATGTGATTTACACTGGTGTGGCTGGCACGGGTAAAACTTATCAGCTGCTACAGATCGCGGCGCAATATACCGACCAGTTGCCTATTTATGATCCCGACGTCATACTAAAACAGGTACTACAAAACTTGAGCTGGCGCGAGGTGATTTGTCTGATATTCTTAGACTTGCAGCAGGAGTTGGTGCGTGTCCCTGAAATACTTGCGCATGACTTTTTTGTGGCCAAAGCGGCGCACAACGAGCGTGACAAAAATTTAAGTAACACGGCATGGTCTGTGCTCCAAATGCACAGCGCCCGTGACTCACAAACCGTCGAGTACAGCAAGCGCGCCAATCAAGCCTATTTTGATAAAGACGAAAGTGGCGCCTGGTACTTGCTGCCTGAGAGCCATGAGTTACTGACCGAGCTTGCCGAGCAGCTGATCGAGTTACGCCACGCCCAGCGCTCACACCAGCCACTACAGTACCAGCGCTATAGCATGGTCAGCTTTCATCAAGCCTATGGTTATGAAGAATTTGTTGAAGGCATTCGCCCTATCGTTAATGATAAGGCAGGCGATAAGCAAAGTGGTACAGAGGGCGCACTGCGCTATGGTATCCAAGATGGGGCTTTTTTGCAGCTGTGCCAGCGCGCCGCCAAAGACCCTGCCCAGCGCTATGCCATGCTGATTGATGAAATTAATCGCGCCAATGTGTCACGGGTGTTTGGTGAGCTGCTGAGCCTGATTGAGCCTGACAAACGAGCAGAACAGCCCAATGCCATGCAGGTACAGCTGGCTTATTCCAGCCGTGCCTTTAGCGTGCCCGCCAATGTTGATATTTATGCCACCATGAATACCCAAGATCATTCACTAGCGCCGCTGGATATGGCGCTACGTCGCCGCTTTGCCTTTGTTGAGTGTCCGCCGCGACCTGAGCTGCTGCCCATATTGACGGTTGATGTAGCAGATAAGGTGGCACAAGGAAGTGATATCGATTTGGGCAAGCTACTGGCTGGTCTCAATCACCGTATCGCTCAGATACTTGGCGTTGAGATGCAGCTCGGACATGCGTTTTTTATGTCTGTACAGAGTCTGACGCAGCTACGGCGCGTGTTGGTGACGCAAGTCATTCCGCAGTTGGCACAAGCGTCCAGTGGGCAAGTGGCCGTATTGCAGTATTTGTTTTGTGATGAGCAGCAGCCTGCGGAGCAGCAGTTTGTGCAGGATAGTCATGCTCAGCAGCGGCCAACACATGGCCAGCCGAGCTTTGCCGACCAGTCATCCTTGTTGCCGCAGACGGCGATGTTTGGACAAAATATGGGCGGCTATGTGATAAATATTGACCTGCTTTCAGGTACGGGCGTCTTTACTGAGCCAACCGTCTATCAGCGCTTATACTGATGGTTCAACTGAACATGCAGGTAATGCACACAGCCACCGCGCCCACCTTTTTAGAGCAAAAAGACAGTACCACCGAGCGCGGTATCATGAGCGTGTTTGAGCATCAGCGTTTATCCTGTCATGACTTTGCGCAGGCGACTGATTTTACGTGGCTACTGACAAAAGAGTTGCCAGTATTTACCAGCAAATACCAGCGCGGTCAGTGGCAGCTGAAAGTCGGGCACTATATCGGTATCATCATGCTGCCAAGCGGCATCGCACTTGAGATCCTGCCCAAGCCCGTAGCAGGTACGGCGCAGACTGCCCATCGAAGCCACACAGACATTTTGCAAACTCGCCACTGGGTGCAGCACATGCTCAGTGATTTGATGCAACATGCCAGTAAAGCGCCACACAACACGCATTTTCATCAGCTGAGTCGGCCACTGACGCCGTGGTCTCAGCATACGCCGCCGTTGTCTCAGTGGTTGGCTGAGCAGTTTTTGCAGTACCTGATTCACTATCGGCCAGCCGAGCATTACGTGTCACAAACTCAGCAGCAGGGCACAGTGCAAGGCAAGCTGCTCATCAAGCAGCAGCTTCAGCAACACGCACATCAGCCGCATAAATTTGTCTGCGAAATCAATCAGCGCAGTACGGACATGCTCAGCAATCGGATGATGAAGACGGCCTTGGTATTACTCACACCGCTGTTGTTGTCATCGGCACACACAGCACTGATGGCCACGCATTTGGCACGCTGGCACCATTTATCTGTGCTGACCCTCCATGAGTATCAGCGTCTTGATGATACCTATGCTCGTGCCAAACATCAGCTACATGCTCAGCCTTTGGTGGGACAGCAAAAGCAAGCTGCTGAGCAACTGCTTGATATGGCCTATTGGTTGCTACAAATGCAGCGACCGCACGTGCCTACAGGTAATGGTATTGCACCGCCTGCGCTATCAATGAACAATCACAAACAGCCCTTGCAGCTGTGTATGTTAATCGATATGAACCAAGCATTTGAGCAGTGGGCCAGCCTGCGTATTGCAGCGCAGTTTGAGGCGAATGTCGATGCACCGCACTGCTATGACCCCGTATATCAGCCGCGTGATGTGTGGCTACAAGATGATGCAGGGCAGACCTATTTGTCTGTCCAGCCTGATGTCGTGATCTATAAAGTGCCGCAGCGCGGTGATACACCGCTCGACGGTATGGTACCAGCTGCGCGCCGTCACTGTAGCCATGTGATTGATCTCAAATGGAAGCATTTGCCGCGACCAACGGCCATCAGCGCCAGTGATATTTATCAGTTGATCAGCTATGCGCAGGCATATCAAGCCGCTGCTGCATGGCTGGTTTATCCAACCCTAGATAAAAAAGCGCCGCCCATTGCCTTGCAATCAGCCACTACGCGCACTGACAAGCTGCAAGCAGCGCTATGGTTGATGCCATTTAATGTCTTAACAGGTACGCTCAATCAAGTGGGTTCATGACTACTGTAGAGTACATTATTGGGCCTTCACCTGCCCGAAATAAGAAAATCTCGTAAAAAACGCCAAATTTATAAAATAATTAAAAATAGGTGTTGACAGAATAAGGATTACGCATTAATATGTGCACCTCGATAGCGAGGAACATTAACCAGTTAGCGGCATCGCCAACAACGCGTTAATCAACAAATTATCGAGACGATAGAGTACATCGGAGTGTGGCGCAGTTTGGTAGCGCATCTGGTTTGGGACCAGAGGGTCGTAGGTTCGAATCCTATCACTCCGACCATCTATTACAAGAGCCTTACAGGCTTTTTTTTATGTATAATCGTTTGGTTTATGATATAATAGACCAGATATTTTATATAAAAAGCCCATAAGAGCGCCTGTAGCTCAGTTGGATAGAGCACCTGCCTTCTAAGTAGGTGGTCGCAGGTTCGAGCCCTGCCAGGCGCACCATTTAGCCTGCACTTTTTGCCTTCCTTGGCAGTAATTATGGCGGTTGTAGCTCAGTTGGTAGAGCCCCGGGTTGTGATCTCGGTTGTCGTGGGTTCGAGTCCCATCAGTCGCCCCAATTTATTATCTCTTTCTTTTATCATTCTCTGATAATTATCTTACTTTCTTTTTATATCCTACAAAATTTCAATGATACTTGCCTATAAGGCAATTTTTTTGTGTCTAAATTTTATGAAAGTGTGGATAAAAAACCAATATTCACAGACAGTTTGGAGTCTGTTAAGATGTGTTTAGCGTATGTATCTTTTTAACTGTAGTCCATAATCAGCGATTTAGCTTGTATCGTGTCTAGTAGGTGGTTTATGTTTCTAGGCTTGGTTTATTTGCGTCACCTTGTTGAGGAATTGAGTAATGGATGCACTGAGCATGCTATTGGAAAACGTGCATTTATGCGATACCAAATACTATAGCTTAAATGGTGCGGGCAACTGGTCTTATTCTATCACCAGAAAAGACACTATCTTATTTTATCTTGTGATGTCAGGCAGTTTTTGTATCAACGTTGGTAACAATTCGCGCAAAGCGCATGCTGGCGATATGATCATGATTCCCAATGCTTACCAGCATGTCTGCTATGCCCTAGATCACCACGGCAACGATGCCCAGCCACTAGATGACAGATTATTAAGCGCCACCAGCCATATTGTCAACCTTAATGACAGTAAGGTATATGATTCGTGCTTGATTTTGATTGAATGCCGCTATGATAAAGAGATGATCAGACCATTATTATCAGTATTGCCATCAATATTGCCTGAGCATGAAGATCAGCCAGAAAGCCGATTTGAGGTGCTGGATGTGGGTTTTAAGCTATTGAGACTAGAGTCAAGCTACGATCGTATGGGTAGAACAGCGGTGATCAATCATTGGGCAAGCATCATGATGATTGAGTGTTTGCGTACCTATATTGAAAGTCTGCCTGAAGCCACAGACAACTGGTTACAAGCAATGAAAGACCCATATCTGGCCAAGGCATTGACGGTCATGCATGATGCCCCCGATCAAAATTGGACGATTCATAAGCTGGCTGAGGTGGCCGGTATGTCACGTTCAAGCTTTGCCCAGCGTTTTAAAGACACGGTTGGTATGCCGCCGCTAACCTATTTGATTGATTATCGGCTGCGTTTGGCGGCGCGCTATTTGCGTCTGCAACAAAACAGTATCAGTCGCATCAGCGAGCTGGTAGGTTATGCCTCAGATTCGACGTTTAGCCAAGCTTTCAAGCGAGTATATGGCGTCTCACCCAAGGCTTATCGCCAGCAGTATCAAAACAAGCGCATTGCTTAGCCCCATATAAGATTAGTCATACCCGATACCAATACCTATAAGACAGAAGACAGCCAATAGAGTTTATAAAACCAGCTTTGTACTCACGCAGCGTTAAAGATAAACAAGTCTTTAGCGCTATTTTTTTGTTTGTCTGTCAAGCACCGATCGTGATTTTGGTGACAGTAAAGCTGACAACTCAGATGCCTTCAGATACTATATAATGGTAAATTGTCTGATCATTATTCGCGCTCAGACGACATTTATTCTCTGCTGGTGATGGTATATGATGACCCAACCGACCTTGACACCTACTGCTATGACGAGCACGCTTTCAGACATCAGCAAAGCCGAGCTGATCGCGTTATTTACAGCGCCGTTTGTGCTTCATACCACTGAAGCAAGCGAACCGAGCATTGCTGAGCATCGCTTGGCGCTCTACCGCGCTCAGCACGAGCGCACGCGCCAGCTGTATGCCGCTTCAAGCAGTACCCGACCCACTTATCTGGTACAAACGCTAAAAACACAGTTTGCTGAGTATCAGCAGTATCAGTTGTCGCAGCAGCTTGATAAGCGCGGCTTGATCGATACCGCACCGCTTGAGCGTTTATGGCAGCAGCTGCATGTGGTCGATGACATCATCGCTGATATCGTGCATCATATGCCTGCGCAGCAGCCAGCAGGTTGGCAGTTTATGACCCAAGATGGCCACAACCCGTTGCAACTGCCCACCGTCGGCAAGCTCAAACACCCAAAGCCGGTTCAGGATCAACACAGTCTGACCAGTTATGTACTGGGACACTTCGGGGTGAGTAGCTTCACCTATGATCGCGGTTATTATATTGGTCATGTGGTGGGCTATTTGTTTGGGTGCTATTACTGCGCCCATCTGTCAGTGAGCTACGGTGTGACCGCCCTTGGCACCCAAGTCGTCAGCAACTATGATTATGCCAGCCTTGAGACGCCATATATGGTGCGCTTGCTGCAAGGTTTAGATGGCTATTGTAAAAAACGTATTTATCAGTTGGCCGTGATTTGTGCGCGCTTGAGCGTTTATGCAACAGACAAGCGTATTGAAAAAATGCTCATCGCTGAGGTCAATGATTTTGATAAAAAATTACAGCAGCAGCATTTGGACGTGTTGTTGTTACAAGGCATCATGCCTGATAGCAGTGATTCTACGCCGCTGTTTTAAATGGCGAATGACCTCCCTTTATCGATGAGATTGACCTGAGGATATAGGCTGCTATGACCGCTTATCACTACAAAGCGCTTGATGATCATGGCGCGGTGCAAAAAGGACTGCTGGAAGGGGACTCGGCGCGTCAAGTACGCCAGCTACTGCGTGATAAGCAGTGGACACCGATGGAGGTTAGCGCGGTCAACGACCAAGTGGGTCGCACGAGTAGCCGTTACAGAAAACCTTCTGCCTATGAGCTGGCACTGCTGACCCGCCAGATGTCAGTGTTGCTGGCTGCGGGTATTCCGCTTGAAGAGACCTTATCTGCGGTCGCCAAGCAATCACCAAAAACCCACATCAAATCGCTCATGCTGGCGGTGCGCTCGCATGTGTTAGAGGGCTTGAGTCTGGCGCGGGCACTGCAGCAAGCCGCCAGCTTTCCGCCACTATATATTGCCACTATTGCTGCTGGTGAAAAGTCAGGTCATTTGGATTTGATCCTAAATCAGCTGGCTGACTACACCGAAAACCGCTTTGCGCTACAAAAGAAAATCCAAGGGGCGATGGTCTATCCGATCGTGCTGATGCTCATGGCCATTGCTGTTATTATGGGGCTGATGAGCTTTGTGGTGCCCAAAATTGTCAAAGTCTTTGAGCAGTCAGACCAAGCGCTGCCCTGGATTACCCAAGTGGTGCTGGTCATGTCCAACACCATTACGCAGTGGTGGTGGTTGATGCTACTGGTACTAGCGGCTGGCGCGTTTTTGTTCTACCGTTTTGCCCAAACCCAAGCGGGCAAGTTGACCATTGACAGCACGGTACTCAAGCTGCCAATTTTGGCGCGTTTGTCTAAAGGTCTGAATGCGGCGCGCTTTGCCAGTACGCTGTCGATATTGGTACGCTCAGGAGTGCCGCTGATTGAGGCGCTACACATTGGCGCGGCAGTGACCACCAACCTACATATTCAGCAAACCATCTTAAGCGCTGCCGATCGGGTCACCGAGGGTGCCAGTTTGTCCAGTCAGTTGGAGAAGTCGCCTTATTTTCCGCCGATGATGGTACAAATGATCAAAAGTGGCGAAAATTCAGGTGAGCTTGAAAACATGCTCAGCCGCGCCGCCAACATGCAAGAGGCTGAGGCGACCAACTTTATCAGCACTTTATTATCGCTGCTTGAGCCGCTGATGTTGGTATTGATGGGTGTGGTGGTGATGATCATCGTGATGGCAGTGATGCTACCGATTGTGAATATGAATGATTTGGCGGGCTAGTGGTCGTGGCTATAACCAATCACTAATAAAGCAACAACAATCGCGTAGTGGTACCTCAGTACACTGTGAGATTAGGCGATAGGACAGATGGCAAATGATAGCCAACTAAAGACTACCAATGTGGTTTAATGCTGCATAATAATCGATGTGCAATGGTAGATAAATGCAAAATCATGGTCTATAGTGACATTCATTTGAGCCATTTAAGCATTCACCTTTAACAATGATGATAGGTATTATGACAACACGCAATAACAGCCCATTGACACTGTCCGCAACACCGACCACGCCTGCAACAACCGATTCGGCAGCAGTACCATTCCGTTCTAGTCAATCTGGTTTTACGTTGATTGAGATTATGGTGGTCATCGTCATTTTAGCGCTCTTGGCAGGTCTGGTGGTGCCAAAAGTGGTGGGACAAGGTGATAAGGCTCGGGTCAAAACCACAGAAACGGCCCTGTCTACCGTTTCCAACGCATTGGACATGTACAAAGTGGATAACTCACGTTACCCAACGACAGCGCAAGGGCTCGATGCCTTGACCACGCCGCCCGCTGACGCCAAAAACTATCCTGAAGGCGGTTATATCAAAGGTGGCTACCCCACAGACGGCTGGGAAAATGAGCTGCAATACGTGGCCCCAGGCAGCGAAGGTCGTCCTTACGACTTATTTTCTTTGGGCGCTGACGGTCAGCAAGGCGGCGAAGGTCAAGATGCAGACCTTTACGCACAGCTATAAGCGCCTTATGTAACCTCCGTTTTGCTCATCCTCACGCATATTGCCATCATCAACCAATCACAAGTATTGGTTGATGTTTTTTTACTCCCGCTTTTTTGTCATTCTAGCGATTATTATTGTCCTGATAGCGGCGTCCTATACCGCTGCGATGCCATAGCCCTGTATATAGGCTGAATATTAGCAATCAAAGGTAGCCCATCATGACCATTCAGACGTTCGCATCTTCTCGTTCTGTAACACAAGCCCGCGCTGCAAAGCCGTCGTCTTTAGCAATGCTTGTGATTATGGGCGCTTCTGTTTTGGCGCTGCCCACGTCACCCAGTCATGCTGAAGGGTTGGGTGACTTATTTGGCAATGACCAAAGCAGCAGCCAGTCAAAATTTTTGCCCGTTGATGAAGCCTTTCAGGTCAGTAGCAGCACCAAGTCCGTCACTGCTGGCACACGCTTGGCCATCAACTTTGACATCACATCTGGGCATTATGTTTATAAAGACCGTATCAAGCTGACGTTGCCTGAGGGGGTAACGGCGACACCGTTTAATTTTAGCCAAACGCCGCAGTCTATTGATGATCCTCAGTTTGGCCGCGTACCCGTTTTTGATCAACCCAACATGGTCGCCACTACCACCTTGAGCAGTAGCAGTGGCAAACGTATCGACAATGCCGCGTTGACCATCGGCTGGCAAGGCTGCGCCAAAGCAGGTCTATGCTATCCGCCTGAGAACATCAATACCACCGTTAGTATTGCAGCAACGCCTGCAGCCAGTACCGCACCTACCAGTAGCGGTAATAATAAAGCGGATGCCCCTAAAGCAACAGCACCAAAAGTTACTTCTGACACGACATCAAAACCCGTGCCTGCCTCAACTGCCAACAGCGCTTCGGCTACGAGCAAAAACGATAATGCAGCAGCACCTGCCGCCAATAACACAGCAAATAACAGCGCAGCCGCGAACCCTCAACAAAGCAGCAATGTGGTAAATGCGGCAAATGTGAGTGCCAGTGATATAAGCGCGGCGGCAGACTCAGAAACAACCGCAGCGGTGCAAGACCAAGACAGCACTGATCTGACAGACGATGAGATGGCCATGCAAACAGCAGCCGAAAATCAGATTGCTGATAGCGCCATGCTTGACCCAAACGCTGACCCTAATACCACGAGCATGGCCGCCGCTAATATCAGCAGCGCTGATGCAGTAAATAACAAGGTGGCTTCAGGCAGCCCAGACAATGCCGCATTGGTTGATCAAGATCCATTTGGCCTTGCCGCCCATCCGTGGTTGGCCTTAGCGCTGTTATTTTTAGCTGGGCTCGGTTTGGCATTGACGCCTTGCGTATTGCCAATGCTGCCGATTGTGGCCAATATTGTTGCACGGCAGCAGCATCCAACTGCCAAAAAAGGCGTGATTTTGACCACCAGTTACGCTGTTGGCGTTGCGATTGCCTATGGTCTGCTGGGCGCGCTAATCGCTGTATTTGGTGAGTCATTGGGTATCATTGGCTGGCTACAAAACCCAATTATTTTGATCAGTTTTGCCATCGTCTTTGTACTGCTGGCGTTATATATGCTGGGCTTGTTTAGTATTCGTCTACCGCGTGCCATCAGTAGCAAGATGCAGGGACTGAGTCAAACCGGTGACAGCAAGTTGGGCAGCGCTGGCGGCAGCTTGATCGCTGGCTTTTTATCGGCACTGGTGGTATCACCTTGTGTCTCGGCACCGCTCTTTGGCGCGCTGCTGGCCGTTTCGACCATTGGTAATCCATTGCTTGGATTTGCCGCGCTGTTTATGCTGGGTTTTGGTTTATCTGCGCCGCTGATTTTGATTGGAGCGACACAAGGCAAAATTATGCCCAAGGCAGGTCTATGGATGGACTGGGTCAAGCAGGGTTTTGCACTGCTGTTATTTGCTGTCGCTCTCTTATTGATTGAGCGCGTGTTTTTCTCGCCTGTGATGCTGCTGGTATGGGCAGTCTGGTTTATGGTCGTGGCCACATGGGCGTGGCACTGGATAGGTCGCGGACGCATGCTCACCCAAGCGTTAGGTTTGATTGCAGGTATTTGGGCGGCTTGTTTAGTGGTCGGTGCTGCACTTGGCAATGACGATAGTTTGCATCCATTGGCATCTTTGAGCGCCGCGCCGATGCTGGCAGCGTCGGCAGATGGTAATCGTACTACCGACCAGTACATCACCACCTTGGCACAGCTGGATGCCATTACTGCTGCCAATCCCAATGTGTTGGTAGACTTGACGGCTGACTGGTGCGTCGAATGCCGTATTATGGACAAAAACCTGTTCCATAACCGTCCTGCCCAAATGCAAAATTGGCAGTTGGTGCGCTTGGACATCACTGATACCACGCCAGAATCAAAAGCCATTTTGGCACGTTATCAATTGTTTGGACCACCAGCCTTGCTGTATTATCAAAACGGCCAGTTGGTCACTCAGCAAGTAGGCGAGATCGGCCGTGATCAGTTTGAGCAGACGTTGACGCAGCTCAACCAATAGCATCTGTGCACAGATGGTAATACAAGCTTGAATCGATAAAATGTTTAATATGGGTCAGTACTTTGATAAAGTGACTGGCTCATTTTTTATTGCAGTATAGGGTTGTTTATTAATGAAGGAAGGTGAGGCATGATGATTAAGAGTTTTATGTTTGGGATACTGACAGCATCTGTGCTGCTTGTTGCATGTCAGCCCAATAGTGATACGTCCTCAGACAGCCGCAAGAGTCATAATAATACCGCGATGACTGAAGCAGAGGCGATGAATATTGCACCGAGTTACGTTGACTATAGTGCAACTAACAAGCAGGCGACTACACCTCGCTGTCAAAATGACGCTATTGTTACTGCTTTTCAGGAGCAGCAATCAGATCGCCAAGTCTGGGGGTGTGGTACCATCATCAAGGCGCTTCCTGATGACAATACGGGCAGTCGACATCAAAAAATCTTAATTACCCTCACAAACACCCACCCCGAGCAGACCTTACTACTGGTGCACAATATCGACATTGCACCGCGCGTGGCCAACATCTCAAAGGGTACCCCCATTCGTTTTTACGGTGAGTATGTATATAACGATAAAGGCGGCTTGGTACACTGGACGCACCATGATCCTGCAGCACGGCATCAACACGGCTGGATTGAAAGTGGCGGCCTACGCTATGAATGACTTTTTCTAAGAAAGGTTTTTTGTCAAATATCAAGTTTTAAGTGCAGATATTAAGTCACTAAAAAGCTAGTATAGTGGCGCTATTTTCATTACAATTAAGTAACAATGCCTAAAAATTGGTGCAATAACCCTGCGCAGTTTTTTACTCGCACATACCTCGTATTTTTCATGTTGATTGTCATTTCAGCTACTATCATTGCCACTATCGATAATCTGCCGGCCGCGATGCCAATCAGATAAAGGACAGCCATGTTTGCCCCTACTATTAGCACGCGCCGCCGTGCCCATTCGCCGCGTATCGCAACGCCTTTGAGTATCGCCATCAGCGTGGTGTTTGGTGGCTTTGCAGTTACTGCTCAAGCAGCACCTGCGAAAAGTGAAGCCTCAAACACCGAGTCACCGCAGCTCATTTATGCACGTCTACAAAATCCTGACACCACCATTGATGAAGATCGTTTAGTGAGTGACGACGTGGTGGCGCAAAAAACACGCTTGTTTTTTGAATGCACGCAAGTACAAACTGATGCAGCTCGATTGGCCTGTTTTGACAAAGTTTCTCAGCAAGGAGAAACCCCAAGCTATACTGGTAGCAAGCAGCCGCTAGATTTGGCAAAGACCATCAAAAGTACCTTTACAGGCAGTCCACAAGTGGTATTGGCTGATGGTACAACACGCACAGCCAATGCTGCGCTGAGTGACAACGATAAAGGAAGTGAGCCTGTAGTCGCCACATCAGCAGATAGCACTAAAGATGAAACACAAATACTCACCGATATTGGCGTAACCAAAAGTGAGGTGGAACAATATACTCCACTTAGCTTGGCTTATGACTTGGACAAAAACAGTGAGCGTGGTACATGGTCAGCCCGCCCGCACCGCCCAATGTATTTGCTGCCGCTGTTTTATAGCGTTGATCCCAATCGTGATCCCAGTACGCCCAGTCAAGAAGCCGTCGAGTTCACCTCCAATGATATGCGCAGTACCGAGCTAAAACTGCAAGTGTCTATCAAGACCAAAGTCGCCGAAGATCTATTCGATACTAATGCGGACATGTGGTTTGGCTATACACAGCAATCACACTGGCAGGTCTATAACGAGGACAACTCGCGTCCGTTTCGCGCCACAGACTATGAGCCTGAGATTTTTATCACTCAGCCTGTAACAGCCAACCTACCTTTTGGTGGCCGTTTGCGCATGCTTGGTGTGGGCGCATCGCATCATTCAAATGGTCAGTCTGATCCTCTGTCACGCTCATGGAATCGTCTGTATGTGATGGGCGGCGCAGAGTGGGGCAAATTTGCCATCGTGCCACGTTTATGGACACGTATCAATACAGAGAGCAACAGTGATAAAGACGATAACCCAGATATCGAGGACTTCATGGGCTATGGTGACGTGACTTTCTTGTATGACTTGCCCAATGAGCAAAGTCTGAGTGGTACACTGCGCTACAACACCAAAACAGATAAAGGCGCGGCGCAAATCGACTATATCTACCCGCTGTCAAATAATGTCAATGGCTACTTACAGGTGTTCCATGGTTATGGTGAGTCTATCATTGATTACAATCATGAAAACACCGCTATTGGTGTTGGCGTGATGCTTAACGACTGGAAAGGCTTGTAAGCTTTTATTAATCCAATACCAATCATCGCCGCTTATGTATCGACCACGGTTTGTTCCGTATCAGACAGGTTTGTGGTTGACAGCGTATATAGATGGTCGCTGTCAGCTTTGCCGCATGGCGCGCCGCCAGCAAACCATGCTTGGCTGGCGCGCTCTGCTGGACACTGAGGTTTGCTGGTTATGCGAGGCTTGTCATCAGTACATATTTTGGCTGCCCCAGCCCTTTTATGTAGATACTGCATCAGGTGAGGCGCTGTCCATTCAGCCTGCCACTTATTACGATTATCCCATCCGCCAAGCAATCGCCGCATTCAAGCATCACGAAGACCTGACCAAGCTGCCCTTACTCATCCATGTACTGCGCCAACTCCCGCGTCCAAAAGGCTGTCATGCGCACAACAGCGTCATTATATCCATGCCAACGACCAACAAGCGTTTAATCAAGCGCGGTTTTGATCCTGTGACTATTTTGTCTGCCCATCTCTCCAAGCATTGGCAAATACCGCTTTGGTATGGTGTGCAGCGTATCGATGACACCATCAGTCAGCAAGGACTAAGCCGTAGTGAACGTCTGACCAACCTCAATAATGCCTTTATGCTTACCACACCGCCACCTGCCAAGCAACTACTGTTATTTGATGACGTCGCAACCACAGGTGCTAGCTTGCAAGCGCTCGCCAATACCTTCTATACCTCTTTATCCAATAGCTCCTCTGTAAGCCGTGAAATGATGCAACACCCTATTAGCGCCTATGCGCTCGCACATGGTAGCCATCATTCGAGCTAATCTATTTTAATTGTCCAACCGTTCTTGATAACAATCAGCGTTATAGTCTGACTTAAACACTATTTTTATGTATACTAAACATAGTGATATTGTTACTGGGTTTTGTATACCTGAAATTATAAGAATAATGAGACATAGTCAATCAGAATATTGATTGATGTCTACATATATCAGAGATTTAAGAGTGGTAAACGACTATTTAGATGGTATCTAAGTTAATAATTGTGGAATGAAAATTGCAATAATTACTATGATAAATTCTTTTTTTTCAATGTCTTAGCAGATTTTTTGGCATAATTTATAAATAAAATACAATCAGATATTATTGTAATAGGATACTGATGTGAATATAACCACATACGACTTATCGCGCTCATGCCACAGATATCATCAGGGTTTTACCTTAGTTGAATTGATGGTGACAATGTCGATTCTTGCGATTGTTGTCGGTATTGCTGCACCGAACATCAGTACTCAGCTTGCCAATCAGCGAGTCAAATCAACTGCAGCTACGGTTGAGAGTATATTAAGAGAGGCTAAAGCAGAGAGTATCATAAGACGGAACGATATATCTTTTAGTTATGATGAAAACAGTAATCCAAAGATGGTTGTTCTTAGGGGAGATGATGGTGTAGTCATATCAACTTACAGTTACGATGTGAAGAGTATAATAAAAGGTACGGTCCCTACCGTTTTCCGACCGAATAAATCAGTAGATGCATCCGCAGTTTACACTGTTTGTGATAGTAATCCCAATGTGGCACCTAGGCAGATCAGTATTAACTCATTGGCCAATATTAGTAATAAACAGGGAGGGAACTGTTAATGATTCAGCATCAAAGAGGTTTTGGCCTCATTGAAGTTTTAGTTGCATTATTATTGTTGGCAGTGGCTATTTTAGGGTTTGCTGCTATGCAAATGACTTCGGTGCAAGCAACAGATGAAAGTTTGATGCGTACCCGCGCGCTTGCAGTGATGAGAGGCGCAGCCGAAATGCTACGTACAAACCAAAACAGTATCAGTAATTTCAAAACGGCAGTGAATGGAACAGCTACAACAATAACTGTTGATGATGTTGCTATAACCAAAGATAGCTGTATAAAAAATACAACTACTGAGCCTACTGCTACGGACAGTTGCACTATTGCTCAATTAGCTACGCGAGATGGCTTATTAGTGAATTCATATGCGCTTACAAATGGATTATCTATAGGCTTAGTACCTAATGGGTGTCCAGGAACATTAGACAATCAAGTGCGCCAATGCTTTGTTGCCAGTTGGGGTGATACGACGCTTGATCTGGATAATGATAATGATAAGGCTTGTGCCAACGCCAATGGAACTTATAAAAATAGTGCTGAGTGTTTTATCATGGAGGCATACTGATGATATCTAAGAGAAGGTACCCATTAACCTACTTCAATCAAGCAGGTTTTACTTTGATTGAGCTAATGATTTCATTGGTGCTAGGCCTACTCATTTCAGCTGCTGTTATTCAGATATACCTGATAAATGTTCGAACCAGTAGTATCCAAAAGAGTGGTAGTGAATTACAAGAGGCCGGAGTATTTGGGTTACAACAGCTAGAACAGAAGCTAAGAATAGCAAATTTAGGAAACCCTACGACGCAAATCAACGATACAACAGTCAATGGCGGTGTTGTATTGACAGGGAACAATATTGACGTCACGCCTTATGACGATACTGATTATTTAACTAGGCGCGCAGGCGATAGCAAAAATGGTGATGAAGACGGTTGGACTGGTATCTCTAACACAGAGGTTGCTAGTGACCAATTGACTATTCAGTATATAAACGTTACTGGCAATCCAATGAATGATTGCGAAGGCTCTACTGTTGCTGTAAACGACATTGTTATTGAACGTTATTTCTTGAGAGTTTCAAGTGATAATAGTAGTACAACTGATGTTAAGGACTTGGTGCTAGCGTGTGATGCTGGGCGAGTAGCTACAGGTGGTGGGATACAGTTAATTAATCCATTATCAGATGAGCGTAACTTTGGTCAAGCAGGTCAAGAATTTATCCCAAATGTGGATCAGTTTAAAGTTTTGTTGGGCACGCAGTCAGTAACAGCACCAACCGCAGGACAGGTTATGTATCTTCCCAGTAGTGCGTATTTAGCGATAAGTTCTACTAAGCCTGCAATAATGGCACTCAAAGTTGGAATAATAGTTCATGGTAGCACTCCTACTATAGGCAGTACTGATCAAACATCTTTTAAGCTATTAGGCGAAAGTAATAACTTGAACACAGACAATACCCGCAGCAAGCAAGTACGGATGACCTATGAGTCTACAGTTATATTGAGAAATGCACGGGTGGTCAACGTGAGTACTGGCTTATGACCATAAGATTAAGATTCTACTAGGAAGACTAAAATGATGAACTACCGCGACTTACTATACTCAAAAAGCAAATGTGTCAAAATAGACTTGACATATCGCAGCACTGAGCAGGGAGCAGTATTGATAGTGGTACTCTTGTTTTTAGTACTTATTATGTTGGCTGGTGCAATAGCAGTGAAGCAGAGTAATACTGATCTTAAAATGGCAACAGGTGATCAGATAAACACCGTGATATTGCAGTCATCAGACAGTGCCAATCAGAAACTAGAGTCGATGTTAAATGATAGCGATGGCTCTCCCGGAACTGAGCATCGTGATGTGATCAGTGCTACGGGCATATTTGGTCACTTTATACTAAATGAAGAAAACACAACAAATGAGTTTATATACTGTTTTAATCCTCGTACAAAAAAATATTTCGCGACTAATGCGACGGTACTGACAGAAGATGGAAAATATTGGAGTAACACAAATAATGGGACATGTGATTACACGAAGGCAGAGGACTATACCAGTGCTCGACAAACCGTCATGACCCAAATGAGTGTTACAACAACACCAATACAAGGAGCTGATCCATTTAGTCATGTGGTTATTGGTAAAGAAATTCAAGATAAAACCAGTAAAAGATATCGATTTGATCTTCGTGCAACATCTGCCTTACCAGCATATAGCGCACCCAAAGTGGATAGTGATAACTGCTTTGAAAAAACCAGTATTGAAGCTAATGTAAAAAAAGATGGCATTTCATTGAACGATTGTATGAAAGAAGCTAAAACACCCAGTAAAATGCTATATGAGCAAGTAGATGTAGAGAACGTCTCCTCATCTACGGTATGCATCCCCTTTGGTAAAGGTAAAGGATCATCTTGTGCTCTTTCAACCAAGCCGTAGAGCATTTGCTTACCTAATATAAGGATAGACGTTATGAAGCAACTTAATAAGGCAACGCCATCTGATCGAGGAAATGGTTTGAAACTAAAGTACTTGGTTATTGTGATGGCATCAGTTATCTCAATACCTGTAGCACAGGCAGATGTAGCGAAAAAGCAAATTGGCGATCTAGAAATTTATAAAGCTGCTGAAGGTGGCAAAGTCATCATTACCATGATGCTTGATACATCAGGTAGTATGGACGCTGGTTATTCGACAAGTGCGTGTGATCTACCCCCAGGAGTCTCTTCTCAAGGAGTAGAAACAGAGCTATCAGCAACCGTCCCTCAGTACACCAGAAGATACTGTAAAACTCAATCTAGTACTAGTAGTAATAGAACCTATTTTTATCGCTATCAAGCCTCAAGTGATAAGTGGTATCGATGTGGCGCGGCTGATGGATCGGGTTCAAGCACGTATGGTTCAAGTGTTTGCAATGCAAAAAGTGATGGCCCCTCTTCAATTTATGATTTCCAATATATTAGCACGAACAATCAGAATGTTTATTACGCCTATAAAGAGAGTAAAGATTATATTAAGGAATATGACCGTTTGACGCGGCTCAAGGATGCTATCTTCACTTTGATGGACAGTAACAAGTTAGATGCTGATAAAGTAAAGATTGGTATTGGTCAGTTCTCCACGCAAAGTAACAGCTCTAACAGCTATAAATATCCTGATGGCAGAAGTGGCAAAATTTTAGTACCAGCTGCATTATTAGACCAAACTCAGAAAAATGCTATTAAAACAGCAGTGGCTGGTTTAATAGGAAGAAATGGAACACCAACGGCTAACGCGTATGCAGAAGCTGGTGCCTATATGTTAGGAACAAACACGCTTTATTCTTCGAGTTCTACCTATAGTGGCTTTGATGATTCTGTATCTAGCTCTAAAACCAATGGTAACTATATTAGTCCATTGTCATCCTCATCTTCTACCGCGACATGTGATGGCAGAGGTATATACTTTTTGACAGATGGCAATCCAAATAGTGCTCCTAATCCTAAGGCGCTCATGGATGTTGCTTTAGGAGCTAAAGGTGCTACATTTAGCATACCATCAGATACGCTGCCAAGTGGTAGTGAAAACAATAACGGTATGCCTCAAGTAGGTGCGTTTGCTAGAGCGTTGCGAAATCCAGCACAAAACCCATTGAATCTAGATATTTTGACAGCAGTAGTAGGGTTCGGTTCAGTCTTTGATGTTGATAGAGATGCAGATGCTGATAAACCAGAGAAGGATAGGGTGATTCGTAAGTTATCTTATGTAGACTCAAAAGGAACTCAAAAAACAAGAGAGTTTTATAATTGTGAAAAAATCTCAAATAAAGATGCAAAGAATGCCTGTAACTGGGGAGAAAAGTCACATCCTTCGTTACCTAATGTAGGCGGGTTCGGTGAAGGTGGGTTTTATTCTGCCCAGTCTACCGATGATGTCGTAACGAGTATTACAACTTTTGTTAGCGATCTAAATCAAACGTTGCCTTCAACCCCGTCTGGTACTATCAGTGTGCCTGATGATCCTTATCGTCCCGATAGTCAGCTTGCATTTGCATATTATCCTATTTTACAGCCCAAAGTTGCTGATAACGCGGTTATTTGGGAAGGTAATATGAAGAAATATAGCCTAAATGAAGGTACCTTATATGGAAAAGATAATAATAAACTATTTAAAAATATCGCAGGAGAGCTAAATAAGAATACACAAGACTTATGGTCAGATAAAGACTATGTTGGTGCGAATGATAAGGTGGAGTCAGGCGGGTTTTATGCCCAGTTGAATACGCCCGATACAGGGGTTGAGTCAGTTAGAACATTATATGTAGAGGACTTTAGCGCTTCAAATGATCAGAGACCTGTTTTAAGAAAAGTATCCGTCAACAGTAATGGAAAATTCACTTTAGATGGCACCATATTATCTGACACAAACAATTTTAAAGATACTGCAACTTATTCTGAAGCAGTTTTGAGAAAGTTATTGAACTTCTTAGGTTTTGATGTCCTTGATACATCAAAAAAAGTTAGTGAAATGACTCTTAGTATTGAAAATGCTTCAGGGCCCATCAAAGTCGTTGGGGCAACTCTACATTCGAAACCTGCTTCAGTTTCCTATTCTGCTGAACTTGATTCCGAAGGTAGAGTTACCGACAACCGCGATGATTATGTATTATTTGGTTCCTCAGAAGGTGGACTGCATCTAGTAAACACAGATAACTATAGTAACGCTAATGATGGAGGGAAAGAAAAGTTCGTTATCATCCCTCGAGAGATGCTAAAAAATCCTAGCAAATCAGATGCGCTCATAAAAAATCAGAAGAAGGGTGCAATCGGTATCCCAAACTTCGGTATTGATGCGCCTTGGCTTGTAGATGCTGACTACAAGTACAACATAAATGCTAGCAGAGTGACTGTAGGTGGAGGGGTTTTCGCTTATGGTGGACTGCGCATGGGCGGTGAAGCTTTCTATGGTGTGGACATTACTGATAGTAATGCCCCAGGTATGATGTTTACCATTACGCCATCCACATCAGGCTTTAGCCGTATGGGCCAAATATGGTCGAAGCCGACGAAAGCCAAAATTAAAACTACAACCAGTGATACAGATGAGGGAACCGACGTTTTAATATTCGGCGGTGGCTATGATATGTGTTACGAGAATGAAGATTTCCAAGTTGGTGTTACCGATGTAGAACTTGGTGCTTGCTCTAATAAATCTTCTGCCAAAGGAAATGCAGTATATATTATCAATGCCAAAACAGGCGCCTTGATCTGGTCTGCATCAGGTGATAGTGGCGCAACAAAAACGGTTACTGCGATGAAAAACAGCGTTGTCGCTGGTATAACGACTTTAGACAGAAATAATGATGGTTATATGGATCATATTTATTTCGCAGACTTAGGTGGTCAGATATTCCGTGCTGATTTTACCAACGCTGGTTTCGTCAAACCAGTAGCATCAGGAAAAAGCTCACCTGAATCAAGCTTTAGTAATGTAGGTGTGACTCGTATACTCAAAAATACGTATACATCCAATGATGAGCGTAAGTATGCTTATCGTTTTTATGAGCGTCCAGTTGTGAGCTTTTATAGCAACCCTAAGACCAATAGTTTGTTTGCACTGGTTAATGCTATTTCTGGTGATCGTAGCTCGCCTCTGTCTAAAATGCGTGATAGCACAAATCATGCTAATAGACTATACGGTATTATAGATAATGCTGTTACTCAGCCTAATAATAGGTTTTATACTGGTGGCAGCAATAGCATAGTAGACCTGACTGACAGTAGCTTAGCCCAGCTACCCATAGCGATGGGTGTTGCCTCATCAGCAGGATATAGCAATGGGCAGAAGGATAAGACCATTAGCGAGATGCAGAGCACAACCACGCAGTCCGCACAGTATCAAGGATGGTATTATCCATTAACTCGCTTTGATGGTTATGACAATGTTAGATACACCAAAGGTATCGGGAAATCTGAAGTTATCGATAGTTTTTTGTATACTACAGTTTACAATCCAGATATGAGCTATGGTGCTACAGATTCTTGTACTGCACAAATCGTTGGTGGTTCAGAACGTCAGCTTTACTGCTTACCTTATGGAATATGCAGAGAGTCCAGATCTAAAAATGGAACAGCAGGTTTCGTACGTGCAGGTAAAGGTATTCAGGAGCTGACATTAGGTCCACGCAGCTCGAAGCTATCAAACCAGAAACTCCTTATTGGTACACAAACATTGAATGAGCGTGCTGAGAACAGAGTGGAGTTTGGACTTACTGGTGATAAGAGTACCTATAGCCAAATTGATGACGCACAAAATCTAACTCAAACTGATCAAATCCTAAGTGATGGCTCTGCACCAGCGCTTATACACAAGGAACGCTTCACTTTACAGCCAAGAACATGGTACGAAGTAGAATGATAAGGTGATTGAATAAGTATGAATATAATACAAAGACAGTCAGGTTTCACCCTTATTGAGCTGATGACCGTAGTTATTATAATAGCTGTACTAGCTGCGGTTGCCATACCATCATATCGTCAGTATGTGGTACGTAACAGTGAATCGCAAGTACAGGCTCATTTAAAGAAGCTAGAAACAGAGTTGAATCGATGGCGTGCCACAGCATTGACCTATAAAGGCTTTAAACCAAAAAAACTAACAAATATCGGTGCCGTAAGCTATGATTATGATGAAACTGATAATAAGACCATATATACTCCGGCTGGTAGTGATAACACAAACTATCGCTATAAAATTACTCTTGTAGATGGTAATACAGGTAATAGTCTAGTATCTGCATCAAATAGCTATTCTACTGTAGGGAACTCTTGGCGTATGTTGGCTGAACCTAACAATACAGGTATCACCAAAGATGCCAGTATTATAATGACCAGTAGCACGGGTACTCAATGCAAAAGTAAAGATACAACTGTTACAGCCACATCTACTGATTGCGGCATAGGACAAACAGGATGGTAACATGATGCAGGCTAGTAGTAGGAATCACGGGTTTACCCTTGCTGAGATGGTTACTGTAGTGGGTATTATCGGAATACTTGCCGCAATTGCGTACCCCAACTATCAGCGGTACGTAATGGAGACCAAACGTACTGACATGATGAGTGAAATGCAAAATATTGCCATACAGATCGAAAGTCGCAAACTAGCTCAAGGGAGTTATAATGCTAATACCCTAACAGGACTTGGTGGTGATTATCCAAAGCAAGGAGCCGCTCTATATACAGTAACTTTCACCCCACAACCGATAACGAGAGCGTGGACGATAATAGCTACGCCAAAGGTTGATCAACAAATGGCGAACGATGGCAATCTGACATTAAACTTTCAAGGCATCAGATGTCGAAATAATGTTTGTGGCGTAGGAGATGAATGGAGGTAAGGCACTTCTGTCAAGTTTTGTCTGTCCGTAGATAGGAACTGCAGAGGAAACTGACAAAAATAGTCACGCTAAAACCTGGTTTGTCCTTACAAGGTTAAGAACTGACAATTTTAAGTAACTACTTTGTAATATTAGTAACTATTTAGTTTCATATTTTGCGTAATGTTGTTTTTGGTGTGGCAGTCCACCTAAAAAACGTGCCAGATTTATGTCTTATAAAGGTTAATACAACATTTTTTAAGATTTTAATAAAAAGTTGGCATAAGAACTGCAACATTATAAGTAAGATGATTAGATATAAAATATCTGATAGTTAATCTACAAACTTATAACGCAGATAGTGATACGTCAATGTGATGGCCTATCGCTCTATTATACCCAAGGAGTTCTTATGAACGCTCAAAAAGGTTTTACCCTAATCGAACTAATGATCGTTATCGCCATTATCGGTATTCTAGCGGCGATCGCTATTCCCCAGTACCAGAACTATATCGCTAAGTCACAAGTTAGCCGTGTCATGAGTGAAGTGGGCTCAATGAGAACTGCTAGCGAAACCTGCTTGAATGATGGCATCGATGCAAGCGATTGCGACTTTGGCTGGACCAATAGTAACCTACTAGGTGCCGCTACTAATCAACTACAAGGTGATGCTCTAGTTGCTACTTTTGGAGCAGCTGGTGAGAACAGTACTTTAGTAGCTACATTCGGTGGTAATGCTGCTACAGCTATTGATGCTAAAACTTTGACATGGACGCGCTCTGGCGAAGGTTCATGGACATGTTCTACTACTGTTGATGCTAAGTATAAGCCAGCTGGCTGTTCTGGTAGCTAATACTATGTTACGTGTTATAGATACTTTAAAAAATAAAGAGCTATTAATAGCTCTTTATTTTTTTTTATTTATTGTTGGTTTATCTTTAGGTGTCTCATCTAGATTTTATAATGAGTTTAGAGTTTTACAGATTTTGATACTAATTTTCTTTGGTGTAAATCAAATTTATACCAAGAAGGTTCTTGTTTCTAAAATAGATTTGTATTTATTTATATTTATATTATTTGGGCTTTTTTATTGGAGTAATTATTATTATTTATTGTGTGATGTAATTTTATTTTACTTGATATATAAAAATATATATATTATTCAATACAATAAGTTTTTTACAAAATTTATTTTGTACTCAAGTTTTTATATATTTCTTCTATTACCCATATCTATAGCTGACTATATATCTTCAGGAACTTATTATCCTATATGGTATCCTATGCCATGGAATATTAGGATATATGACAGTTATTTTTTAGTGTTAATGATGTTTGCTACTTGGTTCTACATAGAGGATGAGAATAAAAAGTATAATTTTGTAAATCTTATTTTTATATTTATAGCGCTTTTGGCGGTACTATTAGATGGAGGTCGTTCAGTATTACTTAGTTTCACTATTTTTTGCTTTGTAATGGGCTTCTATTTTAATAAAGTAAGATACAAACTATTATCTGTATATATGGCTTCTTGGCTTTCATACGGTATTATTATTTGTCTAATGAGTCTAAACCAAGATGATGTGTATATAAAAATAGCTAGAAATACATCAGGTGGTAGATCTGAATTATGGCTTAATGCCATAAATAGCTGGGTCAATAACCCGATAATGGGTAGTGGGTTTTATCAGCTAGACAAATTTAATTATTTGTCTGCTCATCCTCATAATATATTTGTTCAATTCTTAACTGAAACAGGCTTAATAGGGTTTGTTTTTCTTATAATATTTTTTATATCGTTCATTATCCAGATTGATCGCAGTTCAAGAAAAAAATATTTTGCTTTAGCAAGTATGCTCGCTGTACTTATAGATTTCTCCTTGTCTGGATCATATATATATCCAATAACTCAAATGATATTTTTATGGCTATTTGTTTTCTTGATAAATAAAAATAATAATATAGAAATCTATAATAAAAACAAAAGAGAGTATGGTTTTTTATTTTGGATGTCTTTTGTTTTATTAGGATGCTGTATAATTCTATATGGAGGGTTGTTTTTTAATACTAATATGCTGCCAGCTGATGATAAATTAGTAACGCCTCCTAGGTTTTGGGATTATGGATATCGCATGTTTTAGCATACTCAATAGTTGAAAGAGAGAATTATGTTTAAAAATATTGGTATATGGGATATTTTACAAGTAACTGTATTAATATTAGTAGTTTTAATTTTTAGCTATTACTATTCAAATAATCAGGCCCGCAATCAGCTCTGGTTAAAAACATATCCTGTTAGAGCGGAACTATCTGTGCATCAAATTAGCTGTAGTGATGATGCTCCTAAATGGCTGAGCGATGTCTTGAAACATCAAGTGAATCAAAACAATGCACCATCCAATCAGATCGCCTATATAGATCCAAAAGGAAGATTACACCATTGCGAGAACGGTTACGTTGGTCAATATCCTATTATCTCAAATACTGTAAAAGAAAATACTCGCTATCGTTATGCCAGTATTACTAAATTATGGACAGCAGATACGATTTTAGACTTAGTAAAAGGAAATAAGCTATCGTTAGATACTAAACTCTCTGAAGTTTTAACTGAGATCGATAAACCAAAAGACGAGCGTGTTAGTGATATTACTATCCGTCAATTATTGACTCATCGCGCAGGCTTTGACCGCTATAGTATATTTGGTAATGATATGTTTGGTATTGGGAAAGATATTTGTCCCAATCATTTAGATGAGTTAAATACGATCGAACTAAATTTTGAGCCTGATAGCAAGACCAGCTATTCTAATTTAGGTTATTGTTTACTTGGTGCAGTAATTAGTCGATTGGATAGTGGTATGCCCTACAATCAAGTGATAGCTGAGAAATATAATTTTGAGAATACTACGTTGCAGTTTGTTTCGAACTCTCGTATTGTAAATGAAGTAGACTATAACTACATAGAGACAGGACTAACTGGTCATTCAGATATTTATACAGCATTTGATTATGATGATTTGGCATCAGTCGCAGGTTTGTCAGGCAATGCCATAGATTTGGTCCGTCAAGTCCATATGATGGCAAATAAAACTCAACCCAATATTTTGACTATAGATGCTCCATCGCATTGCCATTTACAGAAGTTTTCAGAGTGTTATGGCTACGCTATGCAACCTTATCAACCTAGTGAGAATATGGTAAAAACTTACTATCGTAGCGGTAATCTATTAGGTCTTTCATCATGGGTGGCAGCCAGCGATAACGGCAGCGTGGTGGCATTATTGAGTAATGGTACGCCAGATGATGTTAAAACAGATGGTAACCAGTTACAGAAGCTGCTCTATAAATTTATGAATCCATAAATATTATAGTCTGCTCTATAAATTTATGAATCCATAAATATTATAGTCTGCTATATGTATTTCAAATCATAAAATACATTTAGAGTAAGAGGTGCATCATGAGACACAAATGTATCTATAGATCTGCTCAACAATCGGGTTTTACTTTGATAGAGCTCGGTATCGCTATTGCAATTATTGGTATCTTAGCTGCTATCGCAATATCTCAATATCAGGTATACCTAGGTAGATCGCAGAGTGTGCGGGTAATCAATGAGTTAGGGCAATTGCGCATAAATATAGAAGAGTGTATACAAACAGGTACTACTATTATTGGTCGCGAGCCAATTGAATGTAATCCACATGCGCCTGCTTCTACATTACTTGTAGGTAACTCACAAGTTGGTACAATATTACCTGCTGGTATGGGTGTTGCCCAAGTAACCGACCCGCTCACATTGACGACTAATATAATGGGAGTATTATCAGACAAAGCCATGCCTATACTATCCGGTAAGAAAGTCATATGGGCACGTGCGATAGAGGGGTCTTGGTATTGTATTAGTAGTATCGAAGCAAAGTATTTACCTAAATATTGCCAACATGATGCAAGTATTTGACTTAGATTTCAAAAAAGCCACCTAATAGGCGGCTTTTTTATAGACTTACTACTAACTAATAAATCCTACTTCTCTAAATACTGCAATTTTCCTTCAGCGCCATCCCATTTTTCTGCTTCTGGCATTTTGTCTTTCATCTCAGTGATGTTTGGCCATTTTTGTGCCAGCTCTTCGTTTAGCTCGATAAAGACTTCTTGGTCTTTTGGCACTTCGTCTTCTGAGAAGATGGCATTGGCAGGGCACTCAGGCTCGCAAAGGGCACAGTCGATGCACTCATCTGGATCGATAACGAGAAAGTTAGGGCCTTCATAAAAGCAGTCCACAGGGCAGACTTCTACACAATCGGTGTATTTGCAAAGGATGCAGTTATCTGTAACGACAAAGGTCATAGGGATGTCTACCTGTTGTTGATGTGGCTGATAAAAATAAAATGTATTTTAGCGCTTTTGTGTCGATTTAACAAATATCTTTAGGATTTAATGTGGGCTTTGAGTTCATAAAGGATGTCATGGGCTTGTTTGGGCGTGAGACCGTCTGGATCGATATCAGTTAACTGGTCATGTAGGCTAAGCATTTGATTTTGCTTTTGATTGTCTACATAGTCATGCCGCGGCGCTTCTACAATATCATCGAGATGTTTAGTCTCTTGACTATCAGCGGATTCGCTTTTGTCCGCGAGTGAATTAGCTAAGTCGATTTTGTCATGATTGAGCACTGCGCTGTGGTTAGGCAAAGTACGGTTTAAATATTGCTTGGCCTCTTCGAGCACGGCTGCTGGGATGCCTGCCATTTTTGCCACATGTAGTCCAAAGCTGGAGCTGGCGGCGCCATCGCTGATTTTGTGTAGTAAGAGCAACTGACCGTCAATGTCACTGGCGGCAACATGGACGTTACGAATATCGTCACTTACTTTTCCCAATTGCGTCAGCTCAAAGTAATGGGTGGCAAATAATGTCAGGCCGCCAATCGCTACTAGACGCTTGACGCAGGCATGAGCAATGGCGAGTCCATCAGTGGTGGCGGTGCCGCGTCCGACCTCATCCATCAGTACCAGTGATTTTTCAGTAGCCAGGTTTAAGATAGTCGCAGTTTCGATCATCTCGACCATGAAGGTAGATTTGCCGCCTGCGAGGTCATCGGCAGAGCCAATACGGGTGAAGATACGATCAATATCACCAATATGTGCGTGTTTGGCAGGGACGAAGCTACCACAATGGGCAAGGAGCACGATCAGTGCCGTTTGACGCATATAAGTGGATTTACCGCCCATGTTTGGTCCTGTGATCATCAATAATCGTTCAGGATGCGCGCCGCTACCAAGTACGCAGTCATTAGCGACAAAGTCATGGCGGCTGCTACTGGTCTGATGGCCGCTTGAGGTGTGCGTACGATCCAGCACGGCTTCAACGACAGCGTGCCGTCCCGCCTGAATATCAAGGCTAGGAGGTGCTTGGTGCTGCGAAAACAAATCGCCATTTTTTGACGACATTACTGTGGGAGATGCCTCAGCAGCAGTCATGACAGGGCGCTGCCAGTCGTAGGTTATGGCAAGGTATGCCCAATTGCTCAGTACATCAAGCTGTGCAATAGCGGCACTAAACTGCTGTAGCTGCGGCAGATGAGTGCTAAGCGTGGTCAGCAGTTCTTGGTACAGCTGTTTTTCACGGGCCAGTGCTAGTGTTTGGGCGCTGAGATATTCGCCCTCGAGCGTTTTTAACTCATCGGTGATAAAGCGCTCGCTGTTTTTGAGCGTTTGCCTGCGGATAAAGTGACTGGGTGCATTTTTGGCCTGTACTTTTGGCAACTCAAAATAAAACCCACTGACCTTATTAAAGCCAACTTTTAGACTGGGCAACTGGTGTGCTTTGCGCGCACGCTCGGCCATGTCATCTAATGTGGTTTGGATATTGTCATGCAGGTGGGTGAGACGATCAAAAGTCTCATCAAAGCCAGTGGCCAACATGCCACCATCACGAATATGCGCTGGTGGTTCAGGGACAATCGCGCGCTCAATGTGATCGGCTACTTGCTGTACTTCAGGCAGCTGGTCGGGCAGCTGCTGCATCAATATGGCCAGCAATCCTGCGTCATCAGGATGAATGTCAGCTTGGGTTAAGCGAGTGGTCAGTTGCTGACTGCTATTGATGGCATCAGCCAGTTTGCGTAGGTCGCGCGGCTTGGCACTCATCAAGGCAATACGGCTACTGATGCGCTCGATATCACCGATACTGTGCAATATCTCGCGCAGATCATCGACTAGTGTATTGTTTGCTGAGTTATCAGCCTTTGGTAGTAGGTGACTGATGGCGTCTAAACGCTGATTGATACGATCGTGCTGACGTAATGGGCGCTTCATTTGTTGTAGCAGCAGTCGCCGACCCATAGGCGTGTGGCAATGGTTGAGTACCGATATCAAAGAGGTACCATTACTGCTGACAGGACTGAATAGCTCAAGATTTTGTTGGCTACTGGCGTCGATAATCAAATAGTCATCATTGTACTCAACAAGCAATTGATTGACCTGTGGCACGTGGCGCTGCTGGGTTTGCTGTGCGTAATGAATCAAAGCAGCACAGCTACTTTGTGCCAGTACGCTCTCGGCGATACCCAAACCGTCCAAACGCTGAACGTCAAACTGCTGACAAAGTGTTGCCGCCGCATGCTCACGGTGAAAATCGCTGGCTGCTACCTCAATGATGGGGCAGTCTAGTGTACTACGTAGCCATAGCAGCCATGTTTCGGGCAAGGCTTCACTGACGATACATTCACTAGGGGCAAAGCGCGCCAGCACAGTCAGTATCTCAGATTGTAGCGCGTCGCTATCGTCATAAGCGGCTTGTACACTTTGGGTGGTCAATGTCCCAGCGGCGAGGTTAAGCTGGCTGATGGCCGCTTGCATGGGCTGGTGGCTGTTGCCCTTAGGAATACTGATATCTAGCGCGGCAACGGTGGGCGTGTGGTTGGGTGCAATAAGCGCATCGTCGGTGATGGTGCCTGCTGTCAGGGTTCTCACCACTTCACGGCGCATGATACCGCCCGTTGCAGGCTTGCTCGCAGTAGCGGTATTTTTTTGGTTGTTATCGTCAGCAGTCGCTGGGGCGTCCTCGACCTGTTCGCAAACCACCACCGTTTGCCCTGCCGCAATCAGCCGTGCCATATAACTGTCTGCAGCATGAAAGGGTACTCCCGCCATGGCAATCGTTTGCCCAGTTTTGTCCGTACCGCGGCGTGTCAGCGTGATGTCGAGCAATTCTGCTGCTTTTTTGGCATCTTCAAAAAACAGCTCATAAAAGTCTCCCATACGGTAAAACAATAACGCATTGGGATACTTCGCTTTCATGGTCAGATACTGCCGCATCATTGGGGTGTGGTGCGCCAAATCGTAATTGACTGCGCCGATGGTCAACAAGGTGGTGTCAGTAGTGTCGTTATAAGATTGGGTCATACACGGTCTCAAAGGTTTCATAACAAAAAGTAGGGTGCGCAACGATCAGACAGTGCCATCAATAAGTAGCGATATACTCGCATTGGTGGGTAGCTATTGCCAGACCCGTATTCATGTGATGGCTGGTCGTTTTAGCGTAGAGATGGCGTATTGTCGCCATGATAGCGCTGGATTTTAAGAAAATGTCGTTTGCACCCGATAGGCAGCAGCGGCTGCAAGACACTGGGTTGTCTAAAAAAGCAGGTTTGGGTGACAAAAGTGTCCCTATTTTAACATGAGCCATCACGCTTTGGCGGCGGTAAATATCTACAAACTGCCCTTGTATCCATTAGCGTGATAACCATATATAATAACGGCACACTTAATTGGGTGATACTTAGTCGAGTAATAACTGGGCGGCAGGCGAGCCTATCATGACTTCGCTGATTATCGAATATTTCCATAGGTTAAAAAATTATGTTATCAAAGATTGTAGGCAGTGTGGTTGGCACCAAAAATGACCGTGAACTTAAGCGCATGCGCAAAGTGGTCGCCAAAATCAATGCGCAAGAGGCCAGCGTGCAGGCTTTATCTGACGAGCAGTTGAAAGAAAAGACCGAATCGTTCAAAGCGCGTTTTCAAAACGGTGAAAGCCTCGACTCATTACTGCCTGAAGCCTTTGCTGTTTGCCGCGAAGCCTCATTGCGCGTTACTGGCATGCGTCACTATGATGTGCAGCTGATCGGTGGTATCACCTTGCACGAAGGCAAAATCGCTGAGATGAAAACTGGTGAGGGTAAAACCCTAATGGCAACGCTTGCCATCTATCTCAATGCCGTAAGCGGCAAAGGGGTACACGTGGTCACCGTCAACGACTACTTGGCGGCGCGTGATGCTGAGCTGAACCGTCCATTGTTTGACTTTTTGGGATTGACCGTTGGGGTCATTTACTCGCAGCAGCCGCCGCAAGATAAAGTCAACGCCTATCAAGCCGACATCACGTATGGTACCAACAATGAATACGGCTTCGACTATTTGCGCGACAACATGGTATTTAGCTTAAAAGAGAAAAAACAGCGCCCACTTAACTTTTGTATCATCGATGAAATTGACTCCATTTTGATTGATGAAGCACGTACGCCACTGATCATCTCAGGTCAAGCCGAAGACTCATCACGCATGTATGCGCTGATCAACACCATCATTCCGCGCCTGATTCGCTCAAAAGATGAAGAAGCCAATAAGAACAATGAAGATGAAGATTTTTGGATTGATGAAAAAAATCGTCAAATCGAAATCAGCGAAAAAGGCTACGAGAAAATCGAAGGCTTTTTAACAGAAGTTGGCGAGCTTGGTGAGCAAGAAAGTTTATACAGCCCAAGTCGCCTGCCCCTACTGGCGCACGTGCAAGCTGCCATTCGTGCCCATCATATTTTTGTTAAAAACGTCCACTACATCGTCAATGACGGCGAAGTGATCATCGTTGATGAAAACACAGGTCGTACCATGCCTGGTCGCCGCTGGTCAGAAGGCTTGCATCAAGCCGTCGAAGCCAAAGAAAGCGTCGATATTCAAGCCGAAAACCAAACCCTAGCGACGACCACGTTCCAGAATTTCTTCCGTCTATATGACAAACTGTCTGGCATGACCGGTACGGCGGATACCGAAGCGGCAGAATTCAAATCAACTTATGATTTGGACGTTATCGTTATTCCAACGCACAAACCTATCGCCCGTATCGACATGGACGATCAGATTTTCTTGACCAAGCTGGGCAAGTACAAAGGTATCATACGCGAGATCAAAGAGATTCAAGCGAAGGGTGCGCCCGTATTGGTGGGTACTGCGACCATTGAAGCGTCAGAAGAGTTGTCGTATTTGCTTGATCAAGAAGGCATCAAGCACAATGTCCTAAACGCCAAGCAGCATGAGCGTGAAGCCGACATTATCGCGCAGGCAGGTAGCCCAAAAGCGGTCACCATCGCCACCAACATGGCGGGCCGTGGTACGGATATCATCTTGGGTGGTAACTGGCAATCGTTTATTGAAGATCCTGAGTCGGTCAGTCCTGATGAAATGCAGCGCCTAAAAATCAACTGGCAAGCCAAACACGATCAAGTGGTGGCAGCAGGCGGTTTACACATTATCGGTTCTGAGCGTCATGAATCACGCCGTATTGATAACCAGCTGCGTGGCCGTGCTGGTCGTCAAGGTGACCCCGGTATGTCACGCTTTTTCTTATCGCTTGAAGATGACCTGATGCGTATTTTTGCAGGTGATCGCGTTGTTAACATGATGCGAGCGATGGGTCTAAAAGAAGATGAAGCGATTGAGCACAAAATGGTCTCACGCTCTATCGAAAACGCACAAGGTAAAGTCGAAAGCCGCGATTTTGATGCGCGTAAAAACCTACTCAAATATGATGACGTGGCTAATGAACAGCGTAAAGTCATCTATGGGCAGCGTGACGACCTATTGGCAGAAATGGATTTGCTTGAAGCCATTGAGACCATGAATCATGAAGTCTATAACGCCATGATCAGCCAGTTTATTCCACCAGGTTCGGTTGATGACCAATGGGATATTGATAGTTTAGAGGATGAGCTTGAGGATGAGTTCAAGCTATATATGCCGATCAATGATTGGCTGGATGCTGACAATCGCCTTGATGAAGAAGGGCTACGCGCCAAAATTATCGATACTGCATTGTCGCATTATCACAGCCGCCGCGAGCAAATGGGGCCTGACAATGCCGCCCAGCTTGAGCGTCACTTTATGCTCCAGAGCCTAGATAAGCATTGGAAAGAGCACTTGACCCAAATGGACCAACTGCGTAAAGGCATTCACTTACGCGGCTACGCACAAAAGAATCCTGAGCAAGAGTATAAGCGCGAATCGTTTGAGCTATTCCAGATGATGCTGGGTGCGATTAAATCTGAAACGGTCCAAGATTTGTCTCGTGTCCATATCCCAACCAAAGAAGAGCTTGAGGCACTAGAAGCGCAGCAGCGTACAGACGCGGCCCATATGCAGATGCAGTTTGAGCACGATGATGTCGACAGTCTAACGGGTGAGACGCATTCTGAGAACACTCAAAATCAGCCCGCACGTGCCAATGGACAAATGCAGGTGAACGTTGCCGCTGGTGTGGCCGCAGGTACAGCAGCGGGGGCGGGCGCTAATGAGCCAAATCCATATGCTGGTATGAATATCAGCCGTAATGCGCCATGCCCTTGTGGCTCTGGACTCAAGTACAAGCAATGCCATGGCAAAATCTAATTAAAACAGATTTTGTTTGAAGGAGCACCAAAATACCCATAGCGAGCAGTCGTTATGGGTATTTTTATGAGTATTGACCGATATATCGGGTCACTCATATCTTTTGTTTACAAATTCAGCATAGGCGTGACTGTACGGACACGTTATAGTATTTAGCATCACAAATGAGGAGATTGTCATGAATTTAGGGCATTTGCGTCACTCTGTCTTGATCACTGGTTTATTAGCAAGTGTCATCGGTATGAGTGCCTGCCAAGAACAGCCAGAACCAGAAGCCAGCTTGGGTGAGGACATCGCGGCTGAGCAATCTATGTCAGCTGAGCCTGCCGAGCCCAATGATACGGCGTTGGCCACTGAAAGTAATGACATTGAGATGGTTGCAGATGACACTGCAGCCACGGTAGATGGCGGCGTCACACAGCTGACGTATCTGTGCTCGCCTGAGCTAAAAATCGACGCGACTTATAAAGACGATGCGCGAGAAGTGGTCTTAGATACCGATCAAGGGACACTTACGCTGATGCAGACCAATGACGGCAGTAATCCTGAAGTCTTTGAAGCACAAACAGCGATGGATGGCGGCGAAGGCTTTACGCAGTGGCGTGTGGCGCATGAAGCGCGCGAAACGGGCGTGATGCGGACAGCTGGGACTGACACAAATGACGTGACGACCTATGAGTGTAATAAAGCAGAGTAGTGGTTGAATAATTGCTCAACCCTATTGGTCATCACTCAGGCACAAAAAAAGCAACGATCACGTTGCTTTTTTTGTGCCCGATTCATTCAATCATGTGTTTAATCAGTCGTTGTTGATATCGGGGCCGTTGGTATGGTCTAAAAAACCCTCTTCTTGCACATCAAGCTCTTCATGTTGTAGTTCGACTTGGATGCTGTCAGTGTGTGTATGCGTGGTTTTGCTGACCGATACTTCCTGCACGGCATAAGTGTCTTTGGTGATGTTTGCCACTTGGCGCGATAAAACAATCTCTAACGGCGCATCACCAATATCGACTTTTTTACCATTGATGGTGACCACAGCTTTGCTATCTAGTGATGGAGACACATGACGCACGATGTCCTTGTCGTCATAGCTGCCTGAAAGCAGTTCTTGACTGTCTGTGTCATTGTATTCAGTCTGAATGGTAATGTACTCCTCCACCAACTCAATCGGTACCGTAATGCTCTTGGTACGCGTGTGCTTGGTGACCGTGACTTTGCCAACATCTAGGCGCTCTTTATTGACAACGGGACGCTCCTCTAACAGCTCCAAACTGCCGATAAAGCCTTCTTTGACATTATGATGATCAAGCGCTGTATTGAGGTGGCTGTCATTGTCCATCTCTGGTGAGGGCAGTTGGTTCTCACCGCTATGATCAGTGATTTTTGCTGTACCAGTATGGTTCAGCTGCTGGTCATGAGGCTGGTGGTTCAGATCGTTGTTGTCGATGCTCATTATTGTATTCCTTATTATCAAAACATTGAGATGGCGTTAAAAAGAGGGGCTTTACGTGATGGTTATCACTATAGATGGCTATATTAATCACAAATAGTCTAACCATAAAGAGTCTAACCGCAAAAAAGGCCAGAGACGCGCTCTGACCTTTTTGGTTTTATTGAACCTGCTGGCTGCTTGATATGGTGCAACCAAAATTGGGTCGCAAATTACATACCACGAGCACGGCGTACATCTTCAGCTGTCACATCATCACGATCAACGATGTTACCTTCGCGGTCTACCACATTACCATCACGGTCAACGTCTAGTTCTTCACGCTGAATGGTTTCTACCAATGTTTCGGTGTGATGTTCAGTGGTTTTGCCGACGCTTACTTCTTCAGCAACATAAGTTTCTTTATTGACGCGGGCACGATCTGCCTCTAGCTCAACTTCGATGGTCTGGTTGCCGCTATCTAAGTCTAAGTTATCACCAATGCGGCGGTCTGTTGGACGGTCTACGTTGGTACGCTCAATATGTGCATGCTCTTCTTCAAGCTCTACTTCTACGTTGCGCTCCTCGGTCACGACATGTTTGCCAACTTTGACCAAACCTGCAACGATGCGATCTTTATTAACAGTTAAACGTTCTTCTAGTAGCTCAAGCGTGTTTGGTGCATCATAGGCTGTTTCATGATTGGCAATTTCCATACGCTCTTCTTCTGGCACGCTATCAGCAACAAAAGCTTGACGGTCTTTTTCGTTTTGCTCTTTATAGCTGTACTGATAGTCATGGTCGTATACTTCCATGGCTTCAACTTGTGATTCGGTCAAGCTGTCAAAGAAAACGTCATCGCCAACGATACGGGCAAGACCTGCTGGTACTAATACTTCTTTTGAGCTGAACCAACCGCCTGCGTCGACGATCAGATAACGGATACGGCCAGTAGTATCTTCTACCAATGCGCCTTCGATCTTACCAATTTTGTCTTCGTTAGCACCGTAAGCTGTTTTGCCTGTTGGGTCATAATAGTCGTCACCGATAAGGTCACGGTGAGTGGCTTGGATGTCTTGTAAACGGATTAGTTGACTCATTATTATAATTCCTTTAATTAATTGTTTTTGGATAATCGTCCGGTGAGTATTTACGTTTTCAATCTTTGTGACTTTTTTCTTAGCAACCCAGTCGATGATCATTTGCACTAAAACAAACAAAAAGCGTTCTATAGGCTGTTGATCAATCTATTGGGTTAGTATCTCATGAACTGGTTACTACTTTATCACTCACTTTTAAGTTTCAATACACGAACAAAGTAGCAAAATGTGCATCGGAAGTAATGGAGTGTAATAGGCTGTAAACCTGTTCACAAGGCACAGGTGTGATGTAACCTGACATTACAACAAAATTATTTTTGAGCTAAAAGTACAGAAAAAACAATCCTTTAAGCGGTTCATACGAACATAAAAAAACCGCAGTATCGATGGATACTGCGGTCTATATGAAAGGGGTTAAAATCAAACAATCAACGCATGCTCATTAACAACCTATGTTGTTATGATGGTGTGGCACTAGGGTAATTCGATAGCCACTGCAACTGCTTCGCCGCCGCCAATACACAAGGTAGCCACGCCTTTTTTGCCGCCAGTACGCTGTAGGGAGTTGATAAGCGTCACTAAAATGCGTGCGCCTGAACAGCCCACAGGATGACCAAGGGCACAAGCGCCGCCTTCGATATTGACTTTTTCATGATCGATATTGAGTGTGTCCATAGTGACCATGGTCACCATAGCAAAGGCTTCATTGATTTCCCATAGGTCAACGTCTTCGACAGACCAGTTAGCATTTGCCAGCACTTTTTCAACTGCACCGATTGGCGCAATGGTAAATTCGCTTGGATGGCGTGAGTTTGAGGCCGTGGCGACAATACGAGCTTGATAGTCGAGCCCTTCTGACTCCGCTTGTGAAGCTTTCATCAATACGACCGCAGCACCGCCATCTGAGATGGAGCTGGCATTGGCAGCGGTAATGGTGCCATCTTTGGCAAAGGCAGGGCGCAGCGTTGGAATGCGTTCAGCATTGGCCAAACTGGGCTCTTCATCGGTGGAGACCGTTTTTTCACCTTTACGCGTCTCAAATGTGACGGGCTCAATTTCATGCTCGAAGTGACCGTCATTGATGGCCGTCAAGGCGCGATCGAGCGAGGTAATGGCAAACGCATCCATTTGTTCACGGGTATAGCCACGCTCATCGGCAAGCTCTTGCGCGAACTGCCCCATCAGTTTGCCTGTTTCAGCATCCTCAAGGCCGTCTAAAAACATGTGATCTTTGACCGATTTGTGCCCCATACGATAGCCTGCACGAGCGCCAGGCATGATATAAGGTGCATTGGTCATTGACTCCATACCGCCTGCAACAGCCACATCAAAGCTGCCTGCTTTGATGCCATCATGTGCTTGCATAACGGCTTTAAGCCCTGATCCGCATAGCTTGTTGATGGTGACCGCACCTGTGGCATCAGGCAGACCTGCTTTGCGCATGGCTTGACGCGCAGGGCCTTGTCCCAAACCTGCGGTAAGAATGCAGCCCATGATGACTTCATCAACCTGATCGGCACTGATGCCAGCGCGCGCGACGGCGGCTTTGATAGCCGTGGCACCAAGGTCGGTAGCACTGACGTCTTTTAACGCGCCTTGAAAGCTGCCCATTGGCGTGCGAGCGCCATTGACAATCACAATTGCATCATTTGACATTATTATCTTCCTTGTCTGTGTATTGTTATAAAAATCTGGCCATAAATCATGGCCAGTTAATCTCATATTACACTAGATTGCGGTGATAATTGTTCAAAGAGTGCGACTTGCTGGTCGATTTTTAATGAACAAATGCCAATTATTATGCTAGCTCATCCAAACGAATGCGTACTACGCTATCGGTGATGGTATCTAGCTTTTCAATCTCAGCAATGGCCAGATTCATCTGACTCTCAACCACAGGCAGGGTTAAGATAATGACAGGTACTTGACCGACTTTGTGCGCAGGCTTTTGCAAAATAGCATCGATATTGATGCCTGCCTCACTCAAGATACGGGTGATATCGGCCAAGACGCCTGGGTTGTCATGGGCGTGAACGCGCAAGTAGTAGCCCGTGACCATTTGTTCAGCACGTAATATGGGCGTGTCTGAGAGCTGTTCTGGGATAAAGGCCAAGTGCGGCACGTGATGCCCATGGTTGCTTGGATCGTCGTTATTGAGCACGCGTACCAAATCCATCACATCAGCCATTACTGCAGAAGCGGTTGCACCTGCGCCTGCGCCGTCACCATAATAGAGTGTTTGCCCGAGTGGGTGGGCGTTGACCAATACGGCGTTTTTGACGCCATTGACGTTAGCCAATAAGGCATCTTGCGGAATCAAGGTGGGGTGCACGCGCAGCTCAATGCCAGCAGTATCTTGGTTGTCTGTATCATCATCTGCATGACGACGTACGGCAAAGCCTACATGTTTGATGCGGTAGCCCAACTCTTCAGCGTAGTTGACGTCTTGCAAGGTGATGCCTGTGATGCCTTCGCAGTATACTTTGTCAAACTGTAGCGGTACACCAAATGCGATAGAGGCCAATAACGCCAATTTGTGCGCCGCATCGATCCCTTCAACGTCAAAAGTTGGGTCTGCTTCAGCGTAACCTAGCGCTTGCGCTTCTGCCAACACATCGGCAAACGGACGACCCTTATCACGCATTTCGGTCATGATAAAGTTGCCTGTACCATTGATGATACCCGCCAACCATTCGACTTTGTTGGCGGCTAAGGCTTCACGCATGACTTTGATAATGGGGATACCGCCTGCGACCGCTGCCTCATAAGCGACATGGACATTATTGGCTTCTGCCAATTCAAAAATTTCGTTACCATGTTCAGCAAGTAGTGCTTTGTTGGCAGTGACCACATGCTTGCCGTGCTTAATGGCTTGCATAATCACGTCTTTGGCAAGGGTGGTACCACCAATCACTTCAATCACGATATCGACATTGTCACTGGCTGCAATCGCCATTAAGTCACTGTTTTGGGTAATGGTCGTATCAATATCATCACGCTGACGGCGGGTGCCTACTTCGGTAATAATAATGTCGCGGCCGCTACGGCGTTTGAGCTCGTCTAAGTTGTCATTGAGTAGGTTAACCACGCCAGTGCCGACGGTACCTAAGCCAAGTATCGCTAATTTGATGGATTTGCTCACAGTATCCTCAAGAGGTTGTATTGGTGAATGAAAAGTTGGTGGATAAAAAATTACGGAGTAAAACGGGTGTGTCGCGGTTTATCGTATCATAACGTTACCCATTTGCGGCAATCACAATAGGCTAATTTGCAATCGCGGCTTGTGCCAATTCTGCCGCTGGCAAGTAGCCACCGATTTGCTGGCCTGTGGTGGTATAGATTGCTGGTGTACCGCGAACGCCCAGCTGTTTACCCAGCGCCATTTGCTCGGCTACAGGGTTGCTGCAGTTTGGTGCGAGCACTTCAGCGCCCATTTTAGCTTGATCCATCGCCGCTTTGCGGTCTTCACTACACCAGATGGCATTCATTTTAGGTACGGTTTGTTCGCTACGTGGCCATGCCAAATAGCGCACTTCGATACCGCGTGCATTGATGTCTGCCATTTCTGAATGCAGCTTACGGCAATAGCCACAATCAGCATCGGTAAAGGCATAAACCATCGACTTGGTTTCGCCTTTAGCAGGATAAATAATCATGTCTTTTTTATCGACAGTCTCTAGTGCCGCCTGTGCGCCAGTTGCCATCAGCTTGGCACTGATATCAACAGGTTCACCGGCCCCAATAGAGATGATTTGCCCTTGAATCACATGCTTGCCTGAGGCATCGGTGAAAAATCCGGGCATATTGTCACCGGTTACCCAATAAATACCTGGCATATCAGTGGGTACGGCTGACGTGATGGCCCCGTCAATCCCTGAAGCGGATAGGTTGGCCTGCAATGCTTGCACGACTTCAGGGTCACTATCTGCTGATTGGTCAGGGCTGTGCTGAACCTGTTTACTACTCATACTTTCTGCGCTGGCCACTGTGTCAGCAGCATTGTTAGAGCAGCCAGCGAGGATTGTCATGAGCGCAGCGGCTGATAACGCTTTATACAGGCGTTTAGTGGTAGCCATATTTTGGGCTTGAGAGGAGAAAGTCATATGCATTTCCTATAGGCAGACATGCCTAATTTACAAATGGTGATAAAGGGTGATAAACATAAATATACTGGCGGCTACCATTGATGGCACGGTTATATACTGATGACTATTGTTATAAAGAGAGTGTGTAAGTCACTCTATATTAACATGATTTTTTCGTAAATTAGCCAATAGGCTTACAAGACAGTAGTCTGCTTACACTGATATTGCAAAAAGCAGACCAGTACTTCTGCCATCATATAAGATACATTTGTACTATGTCATATATCGTCTGGTATGGGTAGTCTAGGAGAGTAAACCATATTAATACCAGCCAAGAGGCGCTCATTATCTTAGCTGATCAATGAGTGATAAAGGATTGGTTTTGTTTAATAAAATTATTTTTAGGAGTACTCATGGCAGGCGCCAGTTTATTAACTTTACTTGATGATATCAGCGTGATATTAGATGACGTCTCTGTGATGACCAAGGTGGCAGCAAAGAAAACTGCTGGCGTGTTGGGTGATGACTTAGCGCTTAACGCCGAGCAGGTTACCGGTGTGCGAGCAGAACGCGAGTTGCCAGTGGTTTGGGCGGTGGCAAAAGGCTCGTTTGTTAATAAGCTCATTTTAGTCCCAGCGGCGCTGCTCATCAGCACCATTTATCCGCCTTTGGTAACGTTTTTGTTGATGTGTGGTGGTCTGTTTTTGTCATATGAAGGAGCCGAGAAAATCATTCACAAGTTTTGGCCGCATATTTTGCCCCATGACGAAGATCAAAAAGCGCGGCGTGAAGCCAATGCTGATGATAACGTAGACATGGTGGCTTTTGAAAAACAAAAAATCAAAGGCGCGATACGGACTGATTTTATCCTATCAGCTGAGATCATTGTGATCGCTTTGGGTGCAGCAGCAGGCGCAACTTTGCTTGAGAAAAGCTTGGTACTGTCCATTCTTGCCATCGGTATCACCGTAGGCGTGTATGGATTGGTCGCAGGTATTGTCAAAATTGATGATGTAGGCCTGCACTTGACGAAAAAAGAGAGTGCAACTCAGCAAAAAATTGGCGCGTTTCTTTTGGCTGCTGCGCCTAAACTGATGAAATTTTTGTCGATTGCAGGGACGTTGGCAATGTTTTTAGTCGGTGGTGGTATCTTGGTACACGGCATTGACTTTTTGCATCATGGGGTCGAAGACTTAGCCCATTTGACAGGGATATTTGCAAGTGTGACTACGATGCTGTTAAACGCTATCGTTGGTCTGGTGGTCGGTGCCGTTGTGGTCGCGGTTGTGACCATTATTGGTAAGATGCGTGGCAAAGACAGCACTGCACACTGATCATGAGTCGTGTTCTTTATCAGTTCGCGGCTGTTGATCGATAAGTATCAAGTATAAAAAAGCCCCAACGTTATTAAACGCTGGGGCTTTTTAACTTTGAGAGCTTTTGTTAGGCCGCTGCCGCGATAAATGGTTTATCGCAGCCAGCCGAACAAGAGGTTATTCTTGTTCAGAGTCTTCTTTGTCACCCTCGTTTTCTATCTTTTCAGCTTGTGTGGGCTTTTTATGCTCCACTTTTGGCTTACGACTACGCGCCTTGGGTACTTTTGGTGTGGTTAGATTAAACATGCCTGTCTGCGGCAATAACTGCTCAGCGACATTTTCAATCATGTTTTTATAGCTGGCAATCGTTGTCTTTGATTTGCCTGCTTGCGCGTCGTCTTTGAGCTCGGCATCAGCAGCCAATGCTTGATCGGCCTCTAGCAAGTGCTCACTCTCATGGCTCACGGCCTCAGCCTGAGTCTGCCCCGTTAAGGCCGTCGCTGTCACATCATCCGCTTCAATGGGTATACTGCTGGTAACCTCATCTGAGCTGCTGACTGGTTCAGCATCATCGCCTGACGCGCTGGCAGCAACAAGGTGCTCAGGATGCTGACCACGTGGGTCATTGCTGGCACGTTTGCTGACAGGACGCGGCTCAGCAGTCGTTTTGCCTGCAGTAATTGCAAACTGGCTGACCGCCTGTGTCATCGCATCAAAGCGAGTCACATACTCGTCGCTTAGCGTGGCATAACCATAGTTGCTAAAGTCAAAATCGCGGTTGGCATCGCTATTATCATCAACTTGCACTTGCGTCTGATGAGCAGCCAGCGCATTGATAAAGCTACGAATGATGCCGTCATTGGCCAACTTATGTTGCGCCTCTGGCAACATAGCCTGAATGAACGTACCTACCGAGCCTTGAATCGGTGCTTGGCTGGTTGCAGCTTGTTGATTTGCAGCAGTATCTGACTGCTGCTTACGAACGATACGGGGATCGTTGCTCGCTTGGCCAAATTTTTGCGCGGTGACATAACGTGTGGCAAACAAGGCTTCAGCAGTCAGTTCAAGTGGTGTGGTGCTGGTCACCTCAGGCTGTTGCTGTTGACGACTGTCCTGCGCTTTGGGCGTCGGTGTTTGCTGCGTTTTTGCGTCGGTGTTGACCTTATCAGCAGTAGGTTTGGCTTCGGCAGTATTGCTTTGCGCCGTCTTGTCTGCTTTGGCAGGTGCTTGTGCCTCAGCAGTTTCTACAGGTTTAGACTCAGTATCAGCAGTAGTGGTTTTTTCCACTGCTGCGACTGGCTGTTCTACCGCTTGGTCATCAGTAGTCGGCGTAGGCGCTGAGGGTTTTGTATTGCCTTTGGTAGGAGCTTTATCGGCTTTATTACTGTCCTCATTGCTAATAGGTGCATTATCGTTTGCCTGACCACCTGATGCTGATTCTGCTGGGCTTTGAGTTGACTTGGGCTCAGCAGCAGGTTGCTCTGTCGTTTTGGGTGCTGCGCCTTGCTCTTTACTGTCATCCAGCGAGAGATGCACCACTTCTTTGGCTTTTAAGCGGGTGGGCGCTTCGCTGACTTGCAACATGACCTCATTGGGATCTTGGTTGCGACGCTTGTTGCTGCTTTTGTGTTGCGCAGATGAGTCGGTATTTGACGGCTTATCTTGACCCGCTGCTAGGGTTTCACCGCGTTCAAGTTTACCGCGTGAGCTGCGCTGACTGTGCGGCTTGCGCTTAGAGCGAGGCTGATCTTTGGCATGGTCGTCTTTTTGGTTACCCTTATTACGCTCATTATTGCCGCGATCATTACTGCTACGTTCTTTAGATGGCTGATCACGATCATTGTTACGCTTATTTTCAGTGTCGCGCTTGTCAGCACTATCGGTTTGACTGTCATCTGAGCGGCGATTGTTATCGTTGGTCTCATCACGCGGCTCACGTCTTTGGCGCGACTTTGATGATCTTGATTTGCGCGGTTTACGCTTTCTGCGCTCATCGTTTTTATTGTCTTTGTCATCACTGCTGGCTGCTGGCTCTGCCGCTGACTGATTGTCCTTTTGACGCTCAGCAGGAGCGCTTTGGGTCTGGCTTAAAGCGTTGCCATCTACTTGACCAAAAGCCCCTAGGCTTTGTGCGCCTGTATTGACCAAGGTTTCTATGGCTTCAGCGGCATCATGGCTGCTGACGCTGGTCTCAGTTTGTGCTTGCGGTGCTTGGGCAAACAAGTTAGATAGCCAAGCGACGGCTTGCGGCTGCGGTTTTGCTGGGGTTTCATTGGCTTTGACAGCGGCGACAGGCGCAGCAGCAGACGGACTTGGTGCACGGGTTTGGCTGGTCTCATTTTGACCTTTGTGACGCGCTGCTGCATCGGTATGGTTTTTAGTATTGGTTTGGGCAGGGTGGTTACGCTGTGCGCTATTATGCTGCTGGCCGTTACGCGGTTGACGTTTTGGCTGCTGTTCTGGGCGCTCTTTTTCTGCGGTTTGCCAATCGACATCGTACCCAAGATCGCTGTGCTCTTGTTGCTGGGTATCGGTGATGCGTTCATAGCTTGATGGCGCAAAGCCGTCACGGTTAAAGTGTAGTTTAAAGTTTGGCGACTCTAAGTGAGCGTGCGGTAAAATCGTGATACGCGTGCCACTGTCTTGCTCAAGATATACTAAGCTGTCGCGCTTTTCGTTTAGCAAAAAGGCGGCGATATCCGTTGGGACTTCTGCTTGTACTTCACCTTGACGTTCTTTAAGCGCAATTTGCTCAATCTGGCGCATGATAGATAGGGACAATGAGCGCAGGTCACGAATCATACCGTTGCCATGACAACGCGGGCAGATATAGCCTGTTGACTCTTCAAGTGATGGGCGCAAACGCTGGCGGCTCATTTCCATCAGACCAAATTTTGAAATTTCGCCAAACTGAACACGGGCGCGGTCATATTTGGTGGCATCAACCAGACGCTTTTCAACTTCCTTTTGGTGCTTGTTGTCGTTCATATCGATAAAGTCGATGACAATCAAGCCGCCCATATCACGCAAGCGCAATTGACGGGCGATCTCGTCAGCGGCTTCTAAGTTGGTATGATAGGCGGTCTCAGCCACATCCGAGCCTTTGGTCGATTTGGCGGAGTTGATGTCAATGGAAACCAAGGCTTCGGTCTGATCGATGACGATAGAGCCGCCAGAGGGCAGGCGTACTTCGCGCTGATACGCGGTTTCGATCTGTTTTTCGATGCTAAAGCGTGCAAACATCGGCTCGTAGTCAGTATATTTGCGCAGTTTGTCCGCTTGCTTTGGCATTACAGCATCGATAAAGCCTGCCGCTTCCACATAAGCGTTTTCGTTATCGATCCAGATTTCGCTGATATCATCACGCAGATAGTCACGTACGGCGCGCGTCACCACGCCAGCTTCTTGGTGTACAAGGCGCGGCGAGGGATACTTTTGGTTTTGTTCTTGAATGGCTTGCCAGATGTTGAGCAGATGGTTTAGATCGTGCTGTAAGTCTTCTTGGGTTTTGCCAATACCTGCGGTGCGAATGATGACGCTCATGCCTTTTGGCAAGTCAAGGTTACTCAGCATGCGCTTCATGTCTTCGCGCAATTTGCCTGAGATTTGACGAGAGATACCACCGCCGCGTGGGTTGTTTGGCATCAATACCAAATAACGTCCCGCCAATGACACATAAGTCGATAAGGCTGCGCCCTTATTGCCGCGCTCTTCTTTTTCGACTTGAACGATCAGCTCATCGCCTTCTTTGATGAGTTTTTTGATGTTTTCATCGCGAGGATTGCCTTTCAAATATTCAGCAGAAATTTCACGAATGGGCAAAAAACCCTGACGCTGTGAGCCATATTCGACAAACACGGCTTCAAGTGACGGCTCAACACGGGTCACATGACCTTTATAGATGTTGGATTTTTTTTGTTCTCGGGTACGATTTTCTAAGTCAAAATCATACAAGTGATTGCCTTTACAAAGGGCGACACGAATTTCTTCGTTTTGTGTGGCGTTGATCAAAATGCGTTTCATATTCATATCCTATGAGGCGCACGATCAAGATAAGACGATAGGGCAACTACAGTGGCACGTGACGGCTGTCAAATCCGCGAGAAAAGAGACAATGACTAAAAAGGATAAGTGAATCCGCTACTATTGCGCGCCATGGACAACGAGGTCGTTGCAATCGATGGCGGTGTGTCTAAAGGGCTTAATCGTACCTATTGTTTAAAAAACCAGTCGTCACATCACAGGGTGTAAGGCTGTCATCATGGGCATGTTGGTCTTGTTACAATGTCATCATCAGCGATGGATAACGAGTTATCACTGAGCTTGTCTGTGGATGCCACGCATGGCGGCTTACAGTCGTTATTTAGGCTTACTATCTATACATTTTGTAAGCGTATCAAGCAGTTGTCTCTTTAGATGGTGCAAATGGGTGGATCACATATAAAATCTTTTTATAATGGCTCTTATCTACTTCTAGCTTTGGTCAGGGTGCCGCTGCGCTGTTATCTAGCGGGGCGTACTTGGCAAACAGAAAAAATAAGCCACCAACTGATGGGTGCGGTCTTATTTATCTAACTCTCATCATCTGTTTGTCCGCCAATATTCAGGCAACTGTCAATGGCTAACCATAAGCTATAATCACTTGCTCAGCTGCACTTGCCTGAATATCAATCAATCAAATCGTGGTCGGGCGCGTGGTGAGTAAATGGTGTCTTGTTATCGCATCATCCGCAACGCGAATCATGACGATGGTGTCTGGCACGGTGACCAGTTATCGGGTGTTGTGCTGTATATCATCAGTCACAATACCCAAAAATTCAGATGAGTCGCGCAATGGTTGCATAACCTAGACGTTATTACAGCCGTAGCCAAAGCGTAAAATGTTCATACGCGACCTATAGCAACAATGATTATTACGACAGGCGATGCTTAATTGGCACTCAACATGCTAAACTATAGCAAATCTTTATGTAAATACCTAACTAAAAATGACAAACGCCCCTGACCACGCTCCGATCTTTAACAGTAAAACCCGTCCACAAAGCGCCGATGATGAGATCAGCAACTTCGATAAGGTCAACTACCTTGAAGTCACGCGTCATCAGCATGATCAGCGTTTGGATAACTTTTTGCTCAACCGCTTAAAAGGGTTGCCAAAATCACACATTTACAAGATGATTCGTGCTGATGAAGTACGCGTCAACAATAAGCGTTGCAAGCCGCACGATAGACTACAGCGTGAAGATGTGGTGCGTATTGCCCCTGTACAGCTTGCCACTCGTGACAAGCCCATCATCAGCAATGAATTTGCCAAAAGCTTGCTGGCGCGTGTGGTTTATGAAGATGAAGGATTGCTGGTACTCAACAAGCCTTCAGGCATCGCGGTACACGGTGGTAGCGGTCTTGATTTTGGTGTTATCGAAGCCATGCGTGAAGTCACGGGTAAAAAATATCTGGAGCTGATTCACCGCATCGACAAAGACACCTCAGGTCTGCTGATGATTTCTAAAAAGCGCTCGACGCTGAAAGTCTTGCAGCAGCATTTGGTGGATAAAACCATTCAAAAGCATTACCTTTGCTTGGCAAAAGGCCAGCCTGTACTCAATGAGCAGCGTGTTGATGCGCCTTTGCTGCGCTATACGCTGGCCAGTGGTGAACGCCGCGTCAAAGTTGATACCAAAGATGCGCAGGCCAAAGAGAGCCAAACGGATTTTATCATTCATGGCCGCTTTACAATGGCAAGTCAGCCCGTCAGTTTGATAGAAGCCAAGCCGCTGACTGGTCGTACCCATCAGATCCGTGTGCATTTGGCCCATATTGGTCACGCCATTTTGGGCGATGATAAATATAATGTGCATGACAAATCAGGCGCACATCGTTTGTGCTTGCACGCATGGCGTTTGGATATTCCAGGCTATAAGACCATCACTGCGCCATTGCCAGAAGACATGGCCGATCTGTTGCCCGAAACGGTCACACTGCCAGCGGTATAAGTCTTAGCCGTCACCACACACTGCTATCTAAAGTTCTTCATCGTGGCCTATTACGCTACGATGGGTCGCTGTTTATTCGCCTATCGCCGAGGTTGTTTATGAGCCCATCCACCACCAGTCAAGCTGTATCAGCACATCAGGACACGCCGCATGATTTAACTCAAAAAAAGCTGGTCATCTTTGACTGGGATGGCACATTGATGGATTCTATCGGTTTGATCGTTGAGTCAATGCATGTGGCGGGTCGCGCACATGGCTTTGAGACCACGGACGCCGCGGTGCAAGGCATCATTGGCTTGAGTCTCATGCATGGCATCGATATTTTGTATCCAGACGCCAGCGATGCACAAAAACAAGCCATTAACGACAGTTACGCTGCCTACTATATTCCAAACAGCGCCCGCACGCCGTTTTTTGCAGGTATCGAAGACATGCTAACCAGCTTGCATCAGCAGGGTAAAGTATTAGCAGTCGCAACAGGCAAAAAGCGCCGCGGCCTTGATCGCGTGTTAGATGCCTCAAGCAGTCATGATTATTTTGCCATCACCCGCTGCGCTGATGAGTCAGGATCCAAGCCTGATCCGCAAATGCTCACAGACATTTTAGAGCATACTGGTATGTCGATCGCTGACGCAGTATTCATTGGTGATAGCATTTATGACATTCAAATGGCCACCCAGCTAGGGATGACCAGCATTGCGGTCAACTATGGTACTGAGGCCAGTGAGGTGCTGGCAGATGAGCAGCCCACTTATCAGGTCAATACGCCGCAAGCGCTAGTCGCCTTGTTGACAGCACCTATTCATGCAGACAGCTTGTAGCTGCTGGCAATCGTCCCAAAACCAACGTCATAACAACAAAAAAGCGGCCACCATTTAAAATAAAATGGTGGCCGCTTTTTTGTGTGATTTATTCGCCGTCTGTATCTTTAGAGGTATCGGTCTGCATAGCGTCTATAGTATCTGCCTGTTCATCATTTTCTGGTTGTTGATCTGTCGGCGTGCCAGCCTTCTTGCCATATTCGTACCAATCACCCATCACACCAGCCAGTTCATCAATACCTTCTTTTTTTAGTGCCGAGAACAGCTGAATACTGCAAGACAGTCCCAGTTTTTTGAGTTGCTTACGGGTATTGAGTAGGGCATTTTTGGCCGCGCCATATTTGAGCTTATCGGCTTTGGTCAGCAAGATATGTACAGGCAATTCGCCGTCTTGAGCCCAGTGTAGCATTTGCTCATCAAAAAACTTGAGTGGATGGCGAATGTCAGTCAGTAGTACCAATCCTGCAAGACTTGAGCGTGATACCAAATATTCTTCCAGCTCCACCTGCCATTCTTTTTTCATCTCAAGGGGAACCGCTGCATAGCCATAACCGGGCAAATCCACCAAACGCGTGTCCGCATCGCCAATGCTAAAAAAGTTAATCATTTGCGTGCGCCCAGGGGTTTTTGATGAGCGTGCCAGCTGGCGCTGATTGGTTAACGCATTGATGGCAGAGGATTTGCCCGCGTTTGAGCGCCCAGCAAAGGCGACCTCTAAACCCTCGTCAGCAGGGCACAAACGAAACGTGGGTGCTGACATCATAAATTCAGTCTGCTGTATGCGCTGACGGGCTTTGGTATTAAACGCTGCGCGATCGACAGCGCTATCTGTATACGGGGTACTCATAAATGACTCATTAACATTTAAAAAATTAAAAATAACGCGAGGGCTATAGGTCTGTCAGTAGTCGCTATACTACCGATCATCTTGCTCAGAGAATAAAAAGGATAGCATAACACTAAAGTGTGGGTGTGCTTAGTGAAAAGTGTGGTCAATACCAGATGTGTTACGCATAGGCAACTGAACTTATTTACCGACAAGTGACATTTTTTGTTACAATACAAAATATCAGAATAGGCTGTGGTCAGTGTCCATTGTTCTTGGTGCAGTCTGTCCGCTCAAGGAGATGCCACATGCGCGCTCGAACCCCATTTTTTATCACACTCTGTCATACCTTATGTCGCAGCGCCGTTGCCATCACGGTTGTTACTGCTGCGCTCAGTAGTGCAAATGCTGCTGACATTCCTGCCATCTATGATAACTCATGTGCCGCCTGCCATGATAGCGGTGCGCTTGGCGCGCCCAAAAAAGGGGATAGTGCCAAATGGCAGCAGCTCAAAGAGCAAAAAGGCATACCTGCTCTGGTACATGCGGTGAAAGGAGGCATGATCCAAATGCCTGCAGGCGGGCTATGCGCGAGCTGTGAAGATGACGACTACCGCAAGCTGATTGACTACATGAGTCAATAATATCGTCTACGTTGCTGTTTTTTATGACACGCCCTAGTCAGGAGCGGCAACATAACCGTACCAAACTATAATGAGCGGCCATCCATCACCACATGCTTTTGACGGTAGATATCCCGTAACACGTGACCTGCAATAGAAAAATACGCAGATGCCGCGATTAAGTAGGCAAATGCCATAAAGTCTTGCTATAATAATCGCAAATAAACCCTGATGTTAGTAAGTACTTTCAGGCGGATTGTGATAAAGCGCTTAGATGGTATCTGTAGCCTTGTTTGACGCTCAGTTGAGCACTGCTATTTGTGTCGCCTTTTGGCCTTACAATCAATCTTAATAATGCTTACACCGAGTTAGTAGGATCTATATCCATGAAAAAGTTAATCGCTGCCGCCAGCTTATGTGTTGCAAGTTTCAGCGTACAAGCTGCTATCACTGTTCCTGAATATGACGCTAATGCAGGTAAACAAATTGCCGAAACAGTATGTGCCGCCTGTCATGGTGTTGACGGCGTGAGCATCGTTCCGGCCCAGCCTAATTTGGGTGGTCAAAACGTCAAGTACCTTTACAAACAGTTGGTTAACTTCAAATCGGGCTACCGCAAAAACGGTATCATGCAATCGCAAGTTGCCAATTTATCACAGCAAGATTTGGCCAATGTCGCTGGCTACTATGCCAGTCAAGCACCTTGGAGCGTGGGCTACGGTAACCCTGCGACTACCCAAGAAGCCAGCAAAATTTTCTTAGGTGGTGACAAAACACGTGGCGTTATCGGCTGTGCAGGCTGTCATGGTCCCGATGCTGCTGGTAATACCTTTGCTGCTTTCCCGCGTTTGGGTGGTCAGCATGCTCAGTACATTGCGACCCAGCTTAAACTGTTCCGCGCTGCTGGTCGTGACGATGACATCGATAGCGATGATCAAAAACGTGTCAACGATGCGGCAAAAGAAGGCGAAAAAGGCATGATGCAGACGGTTGCCTCAAGATTGTCTGATCGCGATATCCGCATCCTATCAGAATATGTGAGCGCTGTTCACTAATACGATGATGTCTTGGTAGGGCGGTACTTGCGTGGTTCATGCAGTACTGCCCTTGTTCACATTGTATGATGATTAAACCCCGATTTCGGGGTTTTTTTATAGCTTGTTGACCCTCATAATAAAAGTTTACTTACTCTGTCTTTTATACCTATGACTTTAGCTTGTTTGGATTGAAATTATGATGATCCGCTATGCCTCTTATTTTATGGCCGCATTGTTGCCATTGCTGCTTTTTCGCTGGTTTGCGCCTGTCTCTGTCGGTGAGATTGACTTTTGGCTCTTGTGGCTGGTTGCCATGGTATTGGTATCGTTGCCTGTGGTTTATGCTGAGATTGCCTTGGCTTATCGCAGTACAGAAGCACCGTTGGCAGGTATGCAAAAACTGACTCGCGAAGCCGATGCCAGTCCAGTATGGCGCAGCTTTGGTTGGCTTGCTGCCATCGTCGCGATCATCATTGCAGCCCTTGTCATTTCAGGAGCGGGTGCTGGTATATTGTCTGCGCTCACTGAGCTGGGCAGTGCACCCAGTATCCCAAGCTTTGCGATAGCGGCAGGCTTGATGGTGATTGCGGTATTATTGAGTTTGCTTGGGGTGGCGCCATTACCTATTGGTTTGGGGCTGATGGTCATTGGTCTACTGCTTGGTGTGACAAGCGGCCTACCACAGACTCAGTTTGCTATGACGGATGTCAGCTTAAGCGAGTGGGCGCGTGCAGTGGCGTTGGCACTGGTCAGTGTGGGCGCAGGGACGGGGTTATACTGGTTTGGACAGCATGCCAGTCGTAAGCAATCAGCAGTCGCGACAACAGCACAAGCTGCACCAGAGAAAAGCTACCGTGCGACCACATCGGTATTGCCAATTTGGCTATTACAGTTGGGTGTGGGCGTGGTGGCTTTGTTTACCAGTGGCCTAAGCATGACACCAATCGCGCAGCTGCTATATTGGGCAGGTGTGTTGTTTGTCGCCAGTTATTTGTTACACTACGCCGCGCAGCAAATTGCGCATCGTTTCGGTGTGGTGGTGAGTTTGATCTTGACGCTGGTGCTTGGCTTGATATTGGTAGCCGCCGTACCAACTGGCTGGCTGGCTGGACTGCTGGTAATTTTAAGCAGCATTGCAGTATTGGCATTGTCGTTATTTGCAGGTTGGCAGATGAAGATCAGCCATTTGCGCAAGTCACTCAACTTTAGCAACGAAGCCTTTTATAATCTATGGCGTATTGCGATTCGCTTGGTGGTGCCACTTGCCCTCATGTTGGCATTGATCGGTTGGGTGCTACAGTGGCTGAGCTGATGGTGGTTTATTTGGCTTATGCTGAGACAGCGGCGCAGCAACACTATTTGGTGCAGTCTGTACCGACTGGTACCACGCTTTATGCAGCGCTTGAACACGCAGGATGGTTGACGCGGTTTCCAGAGTTGCAAGCGTGGTGTGATGAAGTGTCGGGACTGAACGCACCAACGGCCAAACGCTGGCATGTGGGTATCTATGCACAAAAGCAGCCGCTGGATTATGTGCTGCAGCCGCGTGATCGCATTGAGGTGTATCGCAGTCTGAGCGCTGATCCGATGTCCCAGCGCAAAAACAAGACGCGCGCACGGCGCATCTTAAAAAGTCGCTAAAGAGTTACGAGGCAGGCAGCGTCTCAATACCATCAATACGCGTCACAATGCCGTTATCATTAAAATAGATCACCAAGTGCTGGCTGGCATTTTGAATGTCCGCTTTGCCTTGGCGCTGGCCTTCAGTACCAGCTTGATAGTCATAGATGTAGTCCCAGCGATTGGGTGCTAGGGTGTCTTTGATGGCGGGGCTGCCCAAGAGGTACAACACTTGGTTTTGGTTCATACCCACTTGCAATTTCTGTGCTTGAGTCTGGGTGATCGGCGTCCCTTGAGGTAGGTCAATTTTGTAGACGTTAAACAATGAACAGCCTGACATGGCAACACAAGTACCAAGAACAGTGGTGAGCATAAGGTGACGTAACGTACGGGCGGTAGGATAAAAGGATAACGGCTTTATCATGATAAAATGACTCATAAAAAATGGGTGGGGTGCGGCGACAGGCCATAGATGCTTGTCTGACCGACAATCACCGATAAATGATACGTTATTTACCAGTCATTGCCTACCATTTACGACATTTTTACCAAACGATAGCGGATATGGGTTATGATTTATGATGTAAATTCATAGACTTGCAATCAAATAATTGGCGTAAGTGATCGTTTTGACGTGGCGTCACAGATAAAAATATTGCAGCTATGAGATCAAAAAATCATTTATAGCTTATGCGTATTCGCCCCAATTTATATAATTTATTTGCTAAGACTTTTATAGTCAGAAGGGATATTATGGCTTTTACCAATCAAGATCTACGTAAAGCGGGTCTTAAAGTGACCTTACCGCGCATCAAAATCTTAGAGCTGCTTGAGCAGGCAGAACATCATCATATGAGTGCTGAAGAGGTTTATAAAGCATTGATTGAGCAAGGTGAAGATGTGGGTTTGGCAACGGTCTATCGTGTGCTGACCCAGTTTGAGCAAGCGGGTATCGTTGAGCGCCACAACTTTGAAAACAACCTATCGGTTTTTGAAATCAGCCAAGATGAACATCATGATCATCTCGTCTGTGACGTGTGCGGCAAGATTATCGAGTTTCATAACGAAGTCATCGAAGAAGAGCAGCTAAAAGTAGCAGAGAAGTACAATTTCAAGCTATCAGGTCACTCATTGGTACTATATGGTATCTGCAGCAACAAAGAGTGTAGAGACAGCGTCAAATAATTGGCCTCTTGCTCAATTAGACTGACCCATTAAAAAGCGCGAGTTGTTTACACTCGCGCTTTTTTTTGTGAATGACTTAACGATCAATCATCCATCGTCAGTCAATATCTAGTGACAGACTGTCTGCGCCTTCATCCAAATTGATGTCATTATGCTTGCTGCTCAGCTTGATTTTGAGGCGTAAATCGTTTGGCGAGTCGGCATGGGCAATGGCATCTTTGTAGGTTATTTCCCCATTTTCGTGCAACTCAAACAATGCCTGATCAAAGGTTTGCATACCGCTGTCACGCGAGCGGGTCATCACATCTTTGATCTCGTGTACTTCACCTTTACGGATATAATCGCTGATCAGTTGCGAGTTAAGCAAAATTTCAATGGCGGCGCGGCGGCTTTTGCCATCGGGTGTGGGAATGAGCTGCTGCGCGATCACGCCTTGTAGGTTGAGGGATAAGTCCATAAACAACTGGCTGTGCCGGTCGGATTCAAAAAAGTGAATGATACGATCGAGCGCTTGGTTGGCATTGTTGGCGTGTAAGGTGGCAAACACCAAGTGACCTGTTTCGGCATATTGAATGGCGTAACTCATGACCTCACGGTTACGAATCTCACCGATTAAGATAACGTCAGGGGCTTGGCGTAGGGTGTTTTTAAGGCCTGCCTCAAAAGAGAGGGTATCAATACCGACCTCGCGCTGGGTGATGATACAGCCGCGATGCTTGTGAACAAACTCGATTGGATCTTCAATGGTAATGATATGACCGTGTGAGTTTATATTACGGTGACCAATCATCGCTGCAAGGGTGGTTGATTTACCCGTACCTGTTGCGCCCACCAACAAGATAATACCGCGCTTTTTCATCGACAGCTCTTTGAGTACAGATGGCAGGCGCAGTTCTTCGACAGTAGGAATTTTGTTTTCGATTTTCCGCAAAATCATTCCTGCCATATCACGCTGCATAAAGGCACTGACCCGAAAACGGGCTTGTTGGGCATTGTCGGAGATGGCGAATTGACACTCGTTGGTGGTGTCAAACTCTTCTTGCTGTGCTTTACTCATGATGCTTTTGACCAGTAGCATGCTTTGGTCAGCGGTCAGTGGGGTTTTGCCTACAGGTAATATCTGTCCATTAACTTTCATAGATGGAGCGACATCAGCGGTAATGAACAAGTCAGAACCATTTTTCTTAATCATCAATTGCAGCAGTTTATCAAATTCCATAATGTATCCAATGTCTATCCAATCTTCAGTAAAGTCTGTCTCTAATACTGGCAGAACGACTACCAAATATGGTTTTTAAATATAGCAGGGCGGTAGCTTTACAAGAAAGCTTCAGGTTGTTTGGCATAAGGTCGTGCCACGTCTCGGCTAATGGTACCTTTGCCGACCAAGTTTTTGAGCGTTTGGTCCAAGGTGATCATACCCTCACCAGCGCTGGTCTGGATAGCAGAATACATCTGCGCGATTTTATTCTCACGAATCAAGTTGCGGATGGCAGGGGTGCCGAGCATGATTTCATGAGCGGCGACGCGGCCGCCAGTTTGCCGTGGCAACAGGGTTTGCGAGATAACCGCTTGCAGGGATTCTGAAATCATGGCTCGAATCATGTCTTTTTCTGCTGCTGGAAACACATCAATCACACGGTCAATGGTCTTGGCAGCCGAGCTGGTATGCAGCGTACCAAAGACCAAGTGACCCGTTTCTGCTGCGGTTAAGGCCAAACGAATGGTCTCAAGGTCACGCAGCTCACCAACCAAGATCACATCTGGATCCTCACGCAGTGCAGAGCGCAGCGCAGGCTCAAAGCCGAGGGTGTGACGGTGTACCTCACGCTGGTTGATCAAGCTTTTTTTCGAGTCATGGACAAATTCGATGGGATCTTCGATGGTGAGAATGTGCTCTTTACGGGTCTCATTGATATAATTGATCATAGCAGCAAGGGTGGTTGATTTGCCCGAGCCTGTTGGCCCTGTGACCAATACCACACCACGCTTGAAATCAGAGACGCGTTTGAATACATCGCCCATTCCTAGGTCTTCCATGGTCAATACTTTGGAAGGAATGGTACGGAATACCGCCCCTGCACCGCGATTTTGGTTAAACGCGTTGACTCGAAAACGGGCGAGATTGGGAATCTCAAAAGAAAAGTCGGTCTCAAAAAACTCTTCAAAATCAGCGCGCTGCTTGTCATTCATGATATCGTAGATCAGCTGATGCACGACTTTGTGACTCATGGTGGGCATATTGATACGCGTCATTTCGCCATCGACACGGATCATCGCAGGCATACCCGCAGAAATGTGTAAATCCGAGGCTTTGTGCTTGACTGTAAAGCGCAGCAAATCTTCAATACTTAGTGTGCTTTTTTCAGACATAGTGAGGTATTCCTATCCGTTAATTGTCAATACATATGGGTAATAGTGCGCAGCGTATGACTATGAGCCTCATTACTATAGACAAAGGCTGTGTTACCACATCATAACAAGACCTTTTATGTCGCGCCATCATCAAAATCAGTAAATACAAAAATAACCCATACAGTCGTGCTAGGTATAGACGGCTGCCCGCATTGGCACAAAGATGATGCACGGTTTATTGGCTGTATAAAAGATGACGTGATGACCACTAACTATAGGTATCCAAGGATGCTTGACAGTATTAAGCGGTTTGAAAATATCTATGATTGCATCAATACGACTGGGCACAGTATCATTGGATAATTCAAAACAGTGCTTGTCACCACCGAGTGACTGTTTTTCATCCGAACATAAGAGACCATTATGAGCACCACTGATCTGATTGACAATTGGCAGCGTGTCCAGCAGCAAGTGACCGAGGCATGCGCTGCGACCAATAGCACGGAACCAGTCACCTTGCTTGCCGTATCCAAAACCAAACCCGCTGATATGATTGCCGCGCTGGCACGTCAGGGGCAGCAGAGTTTTGGTGAAAATTATCTGCAAGAAGCCGTTGAGAAAATCACCGCGCTCAAAGATGAGCCTGATACAAAAGACATTGTCTGGCATTATATCGGTCACATCCAGCGCAATAAAACCCGCGATATCGCTGAGCATTTTGACTGGGTACAGACGGTTGAGCGCGATATTATTGCTAAGCGCTTGCACGATCAGCGCCCAGCACATCTGCCGCCGCTAAACGTATTGATTCAGGTTAACATTGATGACGAGGACAGCAAGTCAGGCTGCTTGCCCGAGCAGGTTCCCGCTTTGGTCGATACCATCAAAGGTTATGCAAATTTGCAGCTGCGCGGTTTGATGATCATCCCCGCAAAGAGCGATACCGATGCGTTTTCTCGTACCCAGCAGCTGTTTTTGGACATCAAACAAGCACACCCAGAGCTTGCTGCATGGGACACCCTCAGTATGGGCATGAGCGGTGATATGACAGCGGCCATTGCCCACGGTGCCACCATGGTGCGCGTGGGTACGGCGATATTTGGTGCGCGCGGTTGAGTCAGATTCAGCTAGGCACTGATAAGTGGCGGAATATAAACTATGCTTCGGCATCAAACTTGGTCACCAGCAGCTGATTGATTTTTAAATTGTTGGTGGCCAGAATTTCAAAACGATAATTGGCATGTTCAATGGTATCGGTTTTCTTCGGAATTTTGCGTAGCATAAACATCATAAATCCGCTGATGGTTTCATAGTTTTCGCTGTGTGGTAGATTGACGATACCCAGTGCACGGATCACGTCTTCAATCGGTGTCATACCATCGATCAGCCATGAGTTATCCGTACGCTGGACGATAGGCTGGTCCTCAAGCGTCACCAGCTCCCCCATGACGATGCTCATCACATCTTTTAAAGTGATGACACCAACCACCAGCGCATATTCATTTACAATGACCGCAAAATCTGCGCCTGTGGATTTAAAAGTCTCAAGCACTTCAAATAGAGACAAGGTGTCAGGAATAAACAGCGCGGGGTTCAGCAGCGACTTATCAGTGATAGAGACCTCTTGCTTTTCAAGGACAGTGGCCAAAAAGCTGCGCGACTCGACGTAACCAACAATGTGCTCAAGATCATCATCATTGCAAACCAAAAACTTGTTATGCGGCTGACGAATCATCACCCCAACCACTTCTTCAGTGCTGACTTGGGTGTCAAAATAGACAATATGCTCACGTGGGTTCATCACTGAGGTGACCGTACGCTCTTGCATCTCGAAGATATTTTCGATCAGATGATGCTCTTGTTTTTTGAGCACGCCTGCTTCTGCGCCCGCATCCATCACCGCATAAATATCTTCTGAGGTCATGTCGTCTTGGCGCACGGTTGAAATACCAAGACCTTTAAAGATGAGATTGGCGGCGCCATCAAACACCCAAATCATCGGCTTTAACACAAAAATTAAAAAAATCATCGGTCGCACTACTTTGACCGCGATCGGTTCTGAGTTTGACATACCCACACGCTTGGGCATCAAATCGGCAAACAGCACAAACAGGCTGGTGACGATGACAAACGAAATGACAGAGGCGAGGGCTTCGTGACCGAAGAGACGCTGTAGATAAGGGCTGATGGCCGATTCACCGATTGCCCCTGCCAAAATGGCAATAGCATTGAGCGCGACCTGCACCACGGTAATAAAGCTGCCAGGGTGCTCCTGCATTTTAAGCACATCGAGGGCGCGGACATCGCCTTCTTTGGCCATTACTTGTAGCTTGATCTTACGGGAAGAGGCGAGGGCCAGCTCGGAGCTGGAGACAAGGGCGCTGAGGGCGATCAGTAAAAAGATAAACACACTAGCAGTTAGCAAGTTCATGAGATACTCGAAAAAAAGCGAATAAAAAAGGATTGGTTGGTGGTTAAGGGTCGGTTAATGGTTAAGAAACTGGCGCGCCAGTCATTGCAAGCAGGTATCGCTCAGCAATCAGGTAAGGAATTGATATAGCGCTGCACGGTTTGGCAAGTTGGCAACATAGGTACAGTCATGCTGTGCTGACCGCGCAGGCCAAGGGCAGCGGGGTCAAGATAAAAAAGGCGGATAGGGAGGTAACCATTTAGGGTTCAGTATTGATATGTCGATCGTTGCAATGCTCTATAACGCTGCAGAAGTAGCGCTGTACTCATGGAGCAATATCATTTAAGTCATCATCATTTATATCATCGAAAATAGGAGTAGAACACACACCAAAAAAGCTGGGCAATATACCCAGCTTTTGGTGCCATCATCACTATAGAGCAGCAATGCTCGCGGCTATTCATTCACTAAGCCGCATTTTTGTAGTGGGGGCTTAGCCTTTAATAGACCACTTATTCACCAGTGGATAACGGCGCTCACGACCAAAGGCACGGTGACTGATTTTAGTGCCAATAGGCGATTGCAAGCGCTTGTATTCGCTATTATCAACCATTTTGATGGTTTTGGCGACCATCTCAGCATCAAAACCTTTGTTCACGATGTCTTGATAGCCCATGTCTTCGTCAATATACAAGGTCAATATGCCATCGAGCACATCATAATCTGGCAGGCTGTCTTGGTCTTTTTGATCAGGGCGCAGCTCTGCTGACGGTGGACGGGTGATGACGCGCTCAGGAATCACCGGTGTGTCTTCTAAGCGGTTGCGATAGTTGGCCAAGTTATACACTTGCGACTTATAGACGTCTTTGAGCACATCAAAGCCACCAGCCATATCACCATATAAGGTGGAGTAGCCAACGGCCAGTTCAGACTTATTGCCTGTGGTGATGACCAAGTGACCAAACTTATTTGATAACGCCATCAAAATCACGCCGCGCGCACGAGCTTGGATATTTTCTTCAGTGGTATCGGTGGGCGACTTATTAAATAGTGGCGCAAGTGTGTGGCGAATACCTTCAACCGCATCAAATATGGGACAAACTGTATAGGAGACATTCAGTCGGCGTGCTTGCGCTTGTGCATCTTCTAGGCTGATTTGTGACGTATATTCATAAGGCATCATGACAGCGTAAACTTTGTCTACGCCTAATGCATCAACGGCGATACATAAGGTCAAGGCCGAATCAATACCGCCTGATAAGCCAACAATGACGCCTTTAAAGCCTGAATTGTTGACATAATCACGTAAGCCCACAACCAGTGCTTGATACATCTCAGACTCAGCGCTGAGTGATAGCGGTGCTTTGGCTTGGGTGTTAAAGGTCAAGGTATTGACATCAAAAGTAGCCAGCATCAATTGATTCAAAAAGCGTGACGCTTCATGAGCCACGCTACCATCTGCCTGTGCCACCAAAGAGCCGCCATCAAAGACAAGATCATCTTGGCCACCAACCGCATTGACATACACGATGGGCAGCTTGTGCTCACGACTGCGTTTGGCCAGCATGGCTTTGCGTGCATCTTGCTTATCTACTTCAAATGGTGACGCGTTGAGGCTGACAATCATATCAGCGCCTTGATCTTTCAGCGCGGCGATGGGGTCTTTTTCCCACAAGTCTTCACAAATAAGTAGGCCAATGGTGATGCCTTTATAATCAAACAAGACCTGATTGCGGCCTTTATCAAAATAACGACGCTCATCAAAGACGCCATAGTTTGGCAGAGACTGTTTGTGATAAAAGCCTTTTTGATGGCCATTGTGCAAAATAGCCGCTGAGTTAAAGGTGCCATGATGATCGACATGTGGATAGCCGACAATCATCACGATATCATCAATGTCGCTCAACGCAGACAACGCGCTTTTGACGCGGCCTGATAAGCTTGGACGTAGCAGCAAATCTTGGGGAGGGTAGCCGAGCAAGGCAAGTTCTGGAAACACAATTACATCTGCGCCTTCATCGCGCGCTTGTAGCGCTAAGGTACGCATCTTTTCGGTGTTTGCGCTGATATCACCAACTAAAAAATGGGCCTGAGCCAGAGCGAAGGTAACGGTTTGCGGTTTTTTTGGGATTGATCCTGCTGCGTCAGACGCAGCTGGGGCTTTGGTATCAGTGTCTTTTGACATTGTTATTGTTCCTATCAAAGTATCAAGTAAAATGTGGCAGATAATATGGGTACACACCCTATATCCTATTAGGTTGTTGCACGGCTTTGAGCAAAAATATCACAAAACCATCAGGTTAAAACCATCCTCACCTCAATCGTTTTGGGTCTAGATGCAACAAAATGGCTGTCGCTAAAAGAAGCCTTATAGAGGCTGCCCAAATACGCATTAAAGTGCCCAGTCGCCATCAAAGGTGTTGCCACTGGGCTATAAAAAGTCCTCACTATGTACTCATGCTAAAAACAGTCTCAGCAGTACTTAAAATTTAAAATAACACTCTTAGTATAGCATTAATCGCAAATTCAACGAGAACGCTATGGTATTTTTGCTAGCATGACAGCAGCGGCAATCAAGAGCAACTAAAGTCCCGAAAATTTGCAAAAATCTACTGGACTGACACAAAAAATCGTCAGGCGCGCTCATAAAATTGTAAGTAAAAATTACAACATAGTATTATTTATTTCTCGTATCTTATTGCATAATGAGCGCTATTGGTTAGGTTTATTTTGGTTGATTGCTGCCAGTCCCTTTTGAGCACTGAGTAGACGGCCACACTGGTACTACTTACTATTTTTTGGCAATACGGTTCTGATTTGACAGTCAGACATCTGCCATCAGTTTTTGGTTGACGCACTATGATGGAAAACTGGACAAAAGAGTTTATTATCCAGCGCTTGCTGGCAATAACCTTGTTGGTGGTGCTGTTTATCCTATGTTTTCAGGTGGTGCAGTTTTTTATAGTACCCGCGTTATGGGCAGCAATTTTGGCCTATGTCACGTTTCCGATTTATACCTTCTTTCATACTAAAGTACACCTTAGCCCAGATTTTAGCGCGGCCGTTATGACGGTCAGTATCTCGCTACTCATCGGCGTGCCTTTGATGATTGGGGTCTTTATCCTACAACAAGAGGCGCTCAGCCTCTACAGCAACCTGATCTACCGTGTCAAAGTCGGCTATCTTGATGTACCAGAGTATTTCAAAAATCTGCCTGTGGTGGGACAACAGATCAAAGATATGCTGTGGGAGATCAATAAAGACCCTGAAGAGGCGCTGGGTGTATTTCGCGCATGGGTTCAGTCGCACCTGTATTATGGTAAGGTGGCGCTCGATGTGGCCTTTAGTAGTCTTGCCAAGATCGGTATGGCGCTGATGACGGTGTTCTTCTTTTATCGCGATGGCACCAGCCTAATTAGGCAAATTCGCCAAGCTTTACGTAATATCATCGGCAATCGTATCGATGGCTATATTGATTCGGTTGGCTCAACGACACGTGCGGTGGTGTATGGCATTGGTTTGACGGCACTGGCACAGGCACTCTTGGCTGGTATCGGTTATTATTTTGCAGGCGCGCCCAGTCCTATTTTGTTGACCTTGTTAACCTTTGTTGTGGCGCTGATTCCGTTTGGGACACCGTTTGCATGGGGCGGGGTAGCGGTTTGGCTACTCAGTCAGGGCCACACTACAGAAGGTATTGGGTTGGCACTGTGGGGTGTGTTGGTCATTAGCTGGGTGGATAACTTGATCCGTCCGATTGTGATCAGCGGTGCGACCAAGATTCCGTTTATTATTATCTTTATTGGGGTGCTGGGTGGTTTGACAGCCTTTGGCTTTGTTGGGTTGTTTATTGGCCCTGTGGTACTCGCCATTGGTCTTGCCGTCTGGCGTGAGTGGATATCGCAGCACAAAAATGAGATATTTGCCGCCCAAGAGCTGTCACAGAACGAGCCACAACCTGCCATAGCGCCGCCAGCACCAGCCGCGCCCAGTAGCGTCATACCGCCGCGATCAGATAGGGATAAACCTTAAAACCACCTATAAAAGCCGCTTTGACATCAGTTAGCGCGGCTGATTTAATTTTTCGATACAAGGGCCTTATGATGCCGCATACTCGCACCGCTACTGATATCATCGACCCGACATGCCAGACGCTGACCATCATTGCAGACAGTAATATTGCCAGTCTTGAGGCATTTTTTAACCCAAAGACGTTGGGGCAAACGGCTGATGGTACGATAGCGCGCACGGTAAAGATCATTGAGGTGGCAGGACGTGAGATCGATGCGCAGTTGCTGGCCAAGATACAGCCTGAGGTGCTACTCATACGTTCTGTCACGCCTATCAATGCTGACTTACTTGCAGATAATCGAAGCGTCCAGTTTGTCGGCTCGGCCACGATTGGCACCGACCATGTTGATCAAGACTATCTGGCTGAACGTGGTATTACTTTTGCCAATGCGGCAGGCTGTAGCAAGCATTCGGTGGCACAGTATGTGCTGACAGCAGCGCTGACATTGCGGCCAGAGTATTGGGAGCAGGCCCCACGTATTGGTATTATCGGTTTGGGCAATATTGGCAGTACCTTGGCGCAATACGCACAGGATTTGGGCTGGCAGGTGCGCGGCTATGATCCGCTATTGCCTGCTTCAGCGACCAACAATAGCAGTTTTGATGACGTGATTGGCAAAAGCGATATCATTAGCCTGCACGTGCCTTTGACAAACCGTAAAACGAGCGCCTATCCCACCATGCATCTGATCGATGCCAACGCATTGGCGGCCATGCGTCCTGACGCGCTACTCATCAATAGTGCTCGCGGTGCGGTGGTTGATGCGCAGGCTTTAGAAAACGATACCCGCAATAATGAGCGCCAAACTGTGCTGGATGTGTTTGAGCACGAACCGCAAATATCTGCAGCGCTGCTGTCTACATTGTCCATTGCCACTCCGCATATTGCGGGTTATAGCTTAGAGGGCAAGCTGCGCGGCACGCAAATGATTTATGACGCGTTGTGTGAGCATATTGGAGCTGCGCCAACGCAAACCATGCATCAGCTACTTCCTGAAAACCTATTTTTGTGGTCAGAGCTGCGCGCGCATCCTGAAAAACTGCCAAAATATTATGCCATCATGGCAGATGATGCGGCGCTGCGTGCCCAGCTTAAAGAGGGTGAAGTCAATGGGAAAGCGTTTGATCAGCTCAGACGCGAATATCACTTGCGTCGTGAGTGGCAACGAGATACCTAAGCACCAATATTGTTGTAGAGCTCTGATAGAGCATCAGACAGTCCGCTGCGCCAGAGCGCATCAATAGGCAGCGCCGCCAAGCCACTTGTAGGCAACACTTTTTCATTCATCATTATAGTGCTACGTGACAATGAGTTCATCATCCCAACACACTGTACCCACCAAGTCAGGCCAGTCCGCCAGCGGCGCACCAGCGACCTATGCCCCGACCATGTCGCTGGCAATGGCGCAAAAACGTGCCCAAATGCTGCATGATATGCGTCAATTTTTTGCCCAGCGTCATGTGCTCGAAGTGCAAACACCGCTACTGTCACAGGCTGGCAACACGGATACCTTTTTGCAGTCAGTAGCCGCAGAAGTGACCTATCAAGATCAGCCGCGCCGCTACCATCTGCACACCTCACCTGAATTTGCTATGAAGCGGCTACTGGCCAGTTGGCAGGTGCCGATTTATCAAATTTGCTCGGTGTTTCGCGACAACGAAATGGGTACGCGGCATAACATTGAATTCACTATGCTGGAATGGTATCAGCCGCATTATAGCTTGGCTGATTTGGCCGAGGAGTTAAAAGCCTTGCTATCAGCGCTATATGGGCGCGCTATAGTGATGAATCATTATCGCTATGTCGATGCGTTTATGGACTTTGTGGGCATTCACCCGCTAACGGCCAGTATGGATGCGCTGCAAGCAGTGGCAGAAGATAAGGGCTTGATCGGCTTTGATTTTGGGGTAGAGGATACGGCAGATACGCGCCAAAGTTGGCTTGATTTGCTTTTTAGCCACGCGGTAGAGCCAAATCTTGGCCATGATTTGCCAACATTGATTACTGACTATCCGCTGGCGACCGCCGCCTTAGCAAAAACAGCCCTTGATAAGGAGGGCAATGAAGTGGCCAAACGCTTTGAGCTGTATATCAATGGCATCGAGATTGCCAACGCTTATGATGAGCTGGCAGATGGGCAAGCACTCAAGCGCCGTTTTGAGCAAGACAACGCCTTGCGCGCGCAGCACGGTTTGCCCATTATGAAGATAGATGAGCATCTGCTGGCAGCTTGTGATGATCTGCCGCCATGTAGTGGTATTGCTGTTGGTATCGATAGATTGTTGATGGTCATAACGGGTGCCAATCATTTACAAGAGGTGATCAGCTTTCCCAGTCATTTGGCATAATCGTTCATGATCCAAACAGATGACCCATAAAATAAAGGCAGCCAATTGGCTGCCTTGATGATATCCGCTTTTTAACGGTTTTAGGGCGTGTCATCATTTAGCCCATTAAATCATTTAGCGGTCTTAAACTGGCTAAATCTTGTCAAACATCGTCAAAAATCTTGCGAATATACCTATATTCTCTGCGATTTTTCTCATTTTAAGCCTCGCTATCTAAATGATGACACGCCCTAATTGTCTAGATAAATAATCAATAGAAACACGTAAAAATAACGTAACGTATCACGCCAATATCATTCTAAAAAACTAGACCGCTGCAATTGCTTCAGCAATGGGCGTATCGCCATTTTTCATCGCAAACACCTTTCTATAAGTGTTTTTGGCGGTCAATGCTGCGGCTAAGGTGCTGGCCACATCAACGACGGCATTTTCGCCTGCTTCGTCAGCGTTTACGGCAATCTCACCAGTACCTTGACGCTCTTTTAGTGCCCCTGGCTGTACGATGGTATAATCTAAGGTGCTATTATTGACCAGCCACTGATCGGCGTAGTGTTTGGCGATGTAGTAGCCTTTGAGCTGCTCTACAGCAGGCGATGTCCATTTTGAGGTGTCCAACGAGAAAACCGCGCTGAGCATGATATAACGGTCGATGCCTTTGTCTTGCGCGGCCTGCATGGATTTGACTGCGCCATGTAAGTCTACTTCCAGCACGTCACTACCGCCAGATCCCGCCACAAAATAGACCGCCTCAATATCGCTGTCCATTTGCGCCTGAATGCTGTCTTTGCTGGCAAGCAAATCCAAATCAAGCTGTGAGTAATTGTCCGCCTCAAACAGCTTTTCTTTATCGCGTGTGGTGCCGATCACTTGATGGTTTTCAGAAAGCAGTTGTTCAACCAGATCACTACCCACACGGCCACTGGCGCCAATCACTAAAATTTTCATAATCATTCCTATTATTTTGATATTGGTGTTGTCTGGGCGATAAAGGTCATGACAACCTTGTTAATTATCACGTCATCGCTCAAATCAGATGTATTACCATAACAAAAATGATGTCTGTGTTTCGTTATGAAGCGTGCCAATGGCAGGGTGTTTGGTTGCAGAATGTATGAGGTTTGCAAGATACGGCAAGAGCTGCCGTATTAGACGTCGGTACGATGAAAAAAGAAATATAGTGGAGTCTTTATAAAAAAGATGCAGCGAGATTTCACCGTATTGGTCATGATGTGTCTTTTGAATAAAAAGGTTAAAAAAATAGGCAGACGCATCAAACGCCTGCCTATTTTTCTCAATCTCTTACCAATCAGTACATAACAAAGCAAGTGGTATCAAGCGGTCAGGGACGTACCAAGCGGTTTAGCCCATCAGCAAATGCCTTCTTGTCACGATCGCCGTAAGGTTTTTGTCCGCTCATCTCCTGCAACTCAAGCACCCCAGTACCGCGCATGGTGTCCATAAAATCGCGCATATTGAGTTTTTGCTTGATGTTGTGCTGGTCATAAATGACGCCGCGCGGGGTAATGACCTTGCCGCCTTTATCAAGGATGTCATTGGCCAACGGAATGTCACTGGTGATGGCCAAATCACCTGCTTGAATGTGTTCGGCAATATAGTCATCTGCCTTATCAAACCCTTGCGGCACCACTGTCATCACCAACAGTGGTGACTTGCGCAGTTTGATGGGTTGATTGGCAACAAATAACGCCATGGTTTGCGTGCGCTCAGCGGTCTTAATGATCAGCTCTTTGGCAACCAGTGGAACGGCATCGGCATCTACCCAAATCTGCATTATGGCTTGGCCTTAGTGTTTGTATTCGCGTCAGCAGCCTTGGCTTTTTGGCTGTCTTTACGGTTGTTGGCGGTTGCTTTATCGGCGACCACCGCTTTGGTACTGTCTGTATCGGTACTGGTATCGGCAGGTACGTCCGCTGCGCTATCAGCAATCTGCTCGCTGGCGGTGGTGGCTGGTGTGGTTGGGCTGCCGCTATTCACGGCGCTGCGTTTTTTATCCAGACCGACCTTGTTAGGCAATACGGCAACCAGCTGACTCAAGGCACGCTCCAAATCGGCCACATCGTTTGGCATTAAGGTGATGTGTGCGATTTTGCGATCTTCGCGCTCAGCCTTGTGGTAGCTGTGATAGTGCAGTCCATCAATGCCCATGATGGCGCTGATATCTGGATATTGACCCAAGACATTGACCATAATCGCAGGATGAACGTTATCGGTATCACCAAGGGGCAAATTGACCACGGCACGGATGTGGTTTTCAAACTGGCTGGTAATCGCACCTTCAATGCTCCAGTGGCCTGAATTGTGCACACGTGGGGCAATTTCATTAGCAAGCAAGCGATCATGACCGCGCGCGTCTTTGCTGACAAACAGCTCAAGCGCCATCACGCCCACATAATCTAAATGGTTCATCACGGTACTGATGGCTTGCTCTGCTTGCTGAAACAAATGACTGGTGCCAACGGCAGGGGCTTGGGTTTTCGCCAAAATACCATGATGGTGATGATTTTCGACCAGATCATAGCAGCGGACACGGCCATCTTGAGCGCGTGCGGCAATGATAGAAACCTCGCGGCTAAAGTGAATAAAGCCCTCGGCAATCAGTGGCGCTGGCGTTGGCGTCAGGCTGCCTTGACCGCTGACCGCGTCTTTGAGCGCTTGCCATGCAGGCATGATGTCGCTTTCGTCTTTGATGACGTATTGACCTTTGCCGTCATAGCCGCCGCGACTGGTTTTTAACACAATGGGCAACCCCAATGTGTCGCACGCCTGCTGCAATTCTGCTGCCGAGCTGACCGACATAAAGGGTACGGTGGCGATGTCCAAGTCATTAAACATCTGCTTTTCTTTGAGACGGTCTTGGGCAATCTCAAGGGCGATCGGCGGTGGGTACATGCCTTGTTTGAGGCCTTGTGCGGACAGCTGCGCTAATTGCTCAACGGTCGCCGTTGGGGTGTTTTCAAACTCTAGGGTAAAGACATCCGCAGCGGCGATAAAATCGTCAAGCGCTGCACGGTTATAAACCTTGCCATATAGGCTGGAAGGGCAATCAGGATTGTCTTCTAAAAACACACACTGATAACCAAGGGGCAAGGCCGCTTGGGCCAGCATCATACCGAGCTGACCACCGCCTAAAATACCGATGGTGCGAATGGTTTGGGTTGTGGGATAAGCATTGGCTGTAGTCATGGCAGGCCTTTGGATTAGCAATGAATGGAATAAGTGAGCATCACTGGCTGTGTTAACTGGATATGGTAGTCACTGGGTGTGTGAACTGAGTGTTTTTTAATGAGTACTTTTTAAGTCACTGGGTGCGCTAAAATAGGAAAAGGTGCACCGTATGCACCTTATCTTTCAGTAAAACCTATCTAAAAATAAATATCAAGTCAAGAATGAGCAAATAACGCACAATCAGGTATTGATGATGCCAGGGGTGGGACTGGCTAAGATGGTTTCTGTCTGGGTTTGGCGCATGTCGTCAAGTTTTGATGCAAGGGCGTCATCATGTAGTGCCAACATTTGAATGGCAAGCAGTGCCGCGTTATAAGCGCCTGCAGTACCGATGGCCAGTGTACCAACGGCCACGCCTTTTGGCATTTGAACGATGGACAACAAGCTATCCCAGCCGCTAAGCATCGATGATTTTACAGGAACGCCGAGAACAGGAAGTGGGGTTTGACTGGCACACATACCCGGCAGGTGCGCCGCGCCACCAGCACCAGCGATGATGACTTGTAGACCATTGCCTTTGGCACTTTTGGCATAATCAAACAGTCTATCTGGGGTACGATGTGCTGAGACCACCTCGCATTCAAACGCCACACCAAAATCTGCCAGCAACTGTGCAGCAGCGCTCATCGTGGCCCAGTCAGATTGTGAGCCCATGATAATGCCAACTTTGGCTTGACCAGCTGGTGATGTGATTGGGTCGGGATGTGCAGCGGTAGTGCTCATGATGAGATATCCTCAAAAAGACCATCATACAAAAAATAAACGTCTGTCGTAAAGCCAAGTTTCACTCAGATGAGGTTTCATCGTGGCGATATTGCACAAAGTTGCTGGCGTGCAGTGGTAGTGGCCGCGCAGTATCGAGCTGATACGCGGTCAGATGACCACTATCCACAGCTGCAGAATAATCGGTACACACCACTTGAGTGCTTAACGGCTCAGGTGTACCCGTCAGCCAATAATGGCCGACAAACACAGGCTTGTGTGTCTTTAGCGCAAAGTCGATATTCTCTGCAAGGGCATCGGCTGGAATTTGTGCCAACCCCGACTTTGGCGCGCGCGCGATGTCATGAATGGTGCGGCTGTGCAAGCCCTCCAACCACCAGCGTACCCGCACTTGCGTCCGCGCTGTGCCCTCTTTGTCCACCATGACCAGACCGTCAGGCAGTGGTGTTTCCACACCTTTGAGTACTCGCTCTAGCGCCTGATAAGGCAGTGAGTCTTTTTCTGAGGTCGCAATAAGGGCGGCAGGGGTCAAGCAGTTGTCCACCGTCAACATCGGTCGCAGCACTGCCATACTGTCAACATCCCAGCAGGCATGAACAAAGCAGGCAGACGGCGTCTCAAGCCAGAGCGGAATCTCATATAACCGCGCAAGCCAGTAGCGATGGGCTGCCGAATCAAATGGCAGCTCAGCCAAAAATGCCTCATGCTGGCTGGTGTGTCTTGGGTTATGCGCGCGCAAGTAGCGCTCAGGATCAGCAGGATCACGGGTCGCAAAGGCCAGCGCATTGTATTCGTGATTGCCCATCACCGCATCGGCCACGTCAGCATCCAGCATGGCAAAAACCATCTCAAGGGTCGCTACTTGCTGCGGGCCACGGTCGATTAAATCACCAATAAACAGCGCACGGTGCCCGTTTGGTGGCACAAAATGATGACCGTTATGCACGTAGCCGAGCTGCTTAAGCAGACCTGTCAGCTTATCGGCATAACCATGAATATCACCAATAATGTCTATAATCATAAATTGTTATCGTATTTTGAAGGGTTGAGCGCTTGGCCTGATATGTAGACGTTAAGACAGCGGCGAGAGCAGTGCGTTGGCAAAGTGTGGTAGGACTTTTGGCTGCATAATGATGGTGGCCACCACGCCAAAGGCGCCGCCCCACAGGTGCGCCATATGGTTGATGTTTGATCTGCCGCGCTTATCAGCATAGATACTATACACCACATATGCTACCGCAAATAAAATGGCAGGTATTGGCACGATGGCAAACAGATAAATCATCTCCCACGGCGCGAGCAAAATAAAGGCGAACAGCACTGCCGATACTCCGCCTGACGCGCCAAGACTCAAATAGCTGGCGTTGTCTTTATTTCTGACATAACTTGGGATAATCGCGGCGATAATTGCCAGCACATAAAATACCACAAAGCCATAACCACCCAAAAATGAGCGATAGAGTCCTTCAATAGCGCTGCCAAAAAAATACAGAGTAAACATATTAAACAGCAAATGCATGCTGTCGGCATGAATAAAACCGTGTGTCACAAAGCGATCCCACTGGCCTTTATTAATCGCAGGTGGATAAAAGATCAGCCGATTGAAGAGTGCCTTGTTTTGCCATGCCATTAAGCTGACAATGACAGTGATAATAATAATAAGGGTAGTGTGGTTAAACAAAGGGTATTCCTTAGGTCGAGCCTAATCAGTAAGCATATTAGCCGCTAACTCGGTTAGCATAAAAACAGCAAGATAATAAAAGTGTTATGGCAAATGTTGGTGCATGCTTGAGGTCTCATCTTAGAGACTTTGACTATAAACCACAATCACTGCTCATTGTAATTTACATACACATACAAATTAAAGATAATTCATGATGAATAGCTTATATTAGGGCGTATTGAACATTCACAAATAGTCTCTGTTAGTGCTATGGTCGAATATCAAACACGCCCTAACTTCATGTATCATAAGTACGATTTGTGCTTGAGCCTACATCGGCTTTCATAAATAAAGATGATCGTATGGTAGTGTGATGGTTTGTCATCACCTTATCTAACATGATGGTAGCGAACACATCGTTACCTTGCTCATTTGACAACCCACGCTGGTAAAGGCCACTGCTATGACCCTCATTGATCAACTCGAACAAACCGTAACGCCTGCTGTTTTAGGCACTGATAACAGCATGGCGCAGATCAGCCTGCTGGAGCAGTTTTATGCCATTTTGGCATCGCGTTTGACCATGCCTGAAATATATACGCAGTTGGTACAAGAGCAGCAAAGCCAACCAGAACTCGCCAGTGCCAAGCAGGTGTTACTAGAGCAGCTATGGCAACAACCAAGCCAGCGTAAGCTATTGGTTCAAGAGTTGTCAGCCGCGCATCATGTGGATGAGCTGACCACTGAGTCGCTGCTGGTTAGTGCGGCACATTTAGGTTATCAAGAGCTGAAAAATGCGTCCAATGGTCAGTATTTGCCCGCATTTTTACAAGCGAAACAAGCGGATGTGCGTCCTTATCTGCCGGTATGGGCGTCAGCGGTGGTATCACCTGTCGTGGCGGTAGTCGATGAAGCACCGCCACTGACCAGTGCAGGAGCCACTGATGCGGCGCTTTATGACAACCATGAGCGCCCAAGTGTGACCGCCGCTGAGCAGGCGCATGCTACGGACGCGGTGCCCGTTATTGTCGATACTGAAGAGCCGCCTGCCACGGATGCCATTCACGCCAATCCTTCAGCACATCATACCCCTGAGGGACTGGCAGCAGTTCGCCGCCGTAACCAACGCAATGATCTACTGGTGCGGTTGTTATTATTGGTGGGTGCGCTGGTCGCTATGGTCGCCGTGTGGGCGCTGTTTTTTAGGCAGGAGCCAGCCGAGCCTGCGCCTGTGGTCGCTGAGCCTGCACCTGTGGTGGTCGCTGCCGAACCCGAACCCGTCCCTGAGCCAGTGGTATTGACCCCAGCTGAGCTCAGTATTGCTGTCGATGATCGTGGTAATTTATACAGCTGCACGGCAACGGTTGGCGACGTGGCGCTGCAAGGGGCGCTGATGCAAGCGTTAGCCAGCAGCTTTGCCGATCAAACCAGCCTCTGTAATATCCGCGTACAAGAAGGCGTGGCGACCACGCTAAGTAATATTGATCTGGCTACCTTGCCGCAAGCGCTTACCTTTATGCGTACTGCGCCGTTTTCTCGCTTTGAGCTGCAAGACGATGCGGTGACCATCGAAGCACCTGATGACATGCTGCTCCAGCATTTGGTTGGTAACATGCGTACCGTACTGCCATCGACCAATATCATCGCGGCTGAGCCGATTGCGATTGCACAGCCGCCAGCCAATACTTATGATGAAACCTATAACAACGGCTACAATAATGATGGCTATGACAATAGCGGTACTTATAATAACGGTGCTTATAACAACGATGACTCCATCCCCAATCCGCAACCAAACGTGCAAAGCGCACCAATCATCAATGATGGCGGTGTGATTACCAATCAGCCTCAGCAAGCACCCACTACAGGTGTTAACCCCAGCCCCAACTATAACAACCAAGTGCCCAGCATTGCACCGCAAAATAGCCCCACCAACAGCGGCACGAGTAACAATCTGCCAGCGGTCAACCAAAACAATATACCAGTAGGGGGGATCTCACCAGCCGAAGCAGATGCGATGGCAAACAGCGTCATCGTGGCCGAGCCTGCACAAGTCAATCGTCCTGCAAACTGATCAGGGCTATTGGGTGAGCGCGCAACAACCTATGCACCACCGAGAACAAGCACTTAAATAGGCTGTGCCGCTTACACTATTATGGCTAAGTCGTTACGCGTTACTACTCAAAGATTACTCAATGTAGCATTTAGACAACAGCTTCTTTATTGTGATGTATCCATGATTGTTCATATACTGGTGGGGTTTAGAGCTGACATAACAGCTTGAAAAAATTACGATATTTATCAGGATTAGGTAATAACATAGTTCATAATTTTGATACTTAGCTTAGCAGCCTAATCATTGATATTTTTTGGATAAGCTGCTTTTGCCTTACCGATCGTAGTAAATAATTATAAACTAAGGATAGCCCTCATGGATATTATCAACCATCTCTCCCGTACCGTTAGTCCAGCTGTACTCAGCGACGACAACCCTACTAAAAAGAATCTACTTGAGCAGTTTTATGCCATCTTTGCGGCGCGCTTAGCCGACGATCATACTTACAGCCGTTTTGCTAATGATGCCATCGCCCCAGATGACCAGCGTTTTTACGATCGTGTTTGGACAGAAGACAGCCAACGTGATCAGATTGCACGCGAGTTGGCAAGCAAGCACAATGTTGATGCGACAGAATCACGTGCGCTGTTGGCGCTGGCTGCACCACTGGCCTTTAATGAGATAAAAAATCTGGCAGGTGACACGCCTGTGCCGCAGTTTTTACGTAACAACCGTGCCAATTATGAAAGCCATATCCCTGCTTGGGCTGCGGCGGTATTGCCCGCCAGTGCACTGGCAGGTGCCGCCCCTGTGAGCACGGCGCCGCTGCAGCGTACTGAGGAAGAAAAGGGCAGCTTTATGAAAGCCCTGCTGCCTATTATTGGTTTGATTATTTTGGGGGCATTAGCGTGGGCGTTATTGCGCGGTTGCCAAGACAACCCTGAGCCTGTTGGCACACCAATGGTCACTGAGCAGCAAGAGGCGGCGGCTGGCGCCGATGCTCCAGACGCGACAACGGCAACAGCGGTGGCTGTTGAGCCTGCCTCATTGCGCTTGGCTACAGGTGAGACCAATACGCTGTATGCCTGTCATATGAATGTGGGTGATGCCAACTTGCAGGCAACCGTCATGAATGCTATGAACAATGTCTTTGGTGAGGAGACAGACAAGTGCCGCGCAGATGTTGATGATGCCTATGCAGCGGACATGCTTGCTGCGGATAAGCTGGCGACCATCTTACCGATTTTCAAAAGCGTACCGAATGCCAGTATGGTCATCAAAGGTGATGAAATCGTGGTTAACGCGCCCGACCAAGATGTACTTACCAATCTGGTCACTGACCTAAAAGCGGTCGTTCCTTCAATGACAGTGATGGCTGAAGGCCCGCTTGATCTACAAGATGAAATTGACGACAGTGTCACTGCTGCCCAGACGGCAATGGATAATCTGGATGAGCAGCCAGATCCTCGTGATGTGGCACGTGCCTTAAGTTTGCAGGTGATTAATTTTGAGCTGGATAAGGCCGTTATCCCTGACGTCAACAAACCGCTGCTTGATCGCGCGGTGGAGATGATGGAGCAAGTGCCGGATATGACGCTGATGATTATCGGTCATACTGACAGCTTGGCATCAGATGAATACAATATGCAGCTGTCACAAGAGCGCGCGCAAGCTGTCAAAGATTACATGGTATCGCAAGGCGCTGACCCCAGTAAACTGATGACCAAAGGCATGGGTGAGAGCGATCCAATCGCTGACAACTCAACCGAACAAGGTCGTTTCCGTAACCGCCGCATCGAGTTTACCGTTTATGACGAACAAACAGCGACAGGTGATGGCATCACGGTGACCGCAGGCGATAATGGTGATATGGGCATGACCAATCGTAGCCTTGACGCAGATGGTAATGCTGACAGCACGACAGGCACTACCAACATGCCTGACCCTGATTTGAATCCACTGGACAATAATAACGATGACGTGTTACCAGATGGCGATGATCCGACACGCGGCACGGTGCTAGACCCTGATGCGCAATAAGGTCGTAACAAAATAATGTAACCAACAATATAACATTGCCAAATAATATATTTGAACAGTCAAAAGGCCGCACGTGATTACCGTGCGGCCTTTTTATGGGTATGGCAAACGCTTATGCATTGGGTTGATAAGCAGTTGGGTCGGCCAAATCCAGTACAGTCTTGTCCACTTGAGCGGTCGTAGCCGGCGCATCAAAAAATGTCTTTTGGATACGGTCACGCGCCGTTTGCCAGTGGTCAAACTGCTGGCACGTTGATTCAAGGTCGCCTTGCCACACAGGAATACGGCCACACATGGTTTTGATACGGGTTTGGTTGGGATAGGGCAGATCACAGGCAGCAAGCGCCGCTTCATGGGCGGCAACGCGGTCGTTACAGACCAGCGCAATGTCACAACCTGCAGTGATGGCTGCTTGCACGCGCGCCCCAATATCCCCTGCCGCTTTGGCTCCTGCCATGGACAAATCGTCAGAAAACAACACGCCATCGAAGTTCAGCTCACGGCGCAGGATATCTTGAAGCCATATTTTGGAGAAGCCAGCAGGCTTGTTATCGACTTGTGAAAAAATCACATGAGCAGGCATCAGCGCATCGAGCCACGGCAGCGTTTGTACAAATGGCTCCATATCGCTTTGCTTGATCTCCTCTAAGCTGCGGTCATCCACGGCCTCTGCCACATGCGAATCAGGCGCAATCGCACCGTGACCGGGGAAATGCTTACCGGTGGTGGCCATACCCGCCGCCTTCATACCGCGCATCAGCTGGGTGGCCAGCGCTGCGATAATTTGTGGGTCTTGATGAAAGCTGCGATCGCCAATCACTTGGCTGATACCGTCTCGATCAAGCACGGGAGCAAAGCTCACATCAATACCGACGGCCAGTACCTCAGCTGCCATTAGATAACCGCAGTCATAAGCAGCGCTGAGCGCGTCGCTGGGGTCTTTGGCAAACAGCTCACCAAGTTTACCCATCGCAGGCAGCGGACTAAAGCCTTGACGCAGCCGTGCCACGCGGCCGCCTTCTTGATCGACGCCAATCAGAATATCTGGGTTGTGATAGCGGATGTCATCACACAGATGGCGCACTTGCTGCGCGCTTTCTACGTTGCGACCAAAGAGAATCACGCCGCCTACTTGCGCCTGTTTGATCAAGCTGACATCTTCAGCGGTGAGCGCGGTGTTATCGATATCAATCATTAAGACGCCGTACATGGGCTGCTCCAAAATAGCTTAAGGGTGACAAATGGTTATCGAGTATTTTATAGACCATAAAACAGTCGTCTGCTGCGACCGATAACCTATTATGCCAGTTATTGGTCGTACTGACTAACGCGTCGATAGTGTTCGCAAATATGATCAAACGTCATAATAGGGACAAAGCACACCACTTGTTATGATAGTTTTGTACTATTGTTGATTTAATTGCTCAAATGGTCGTTAATGATTTGGCGCAGCGCTGGGTAGCGTGTAAGATTGCTTATACAGTTTGAGACAGCTTTTATCCCAGACGCATGCTAGTATAGAGTGTTTTTTAGTTCCAGATACTTGCTCTAGAGCGGCTTGAGAGTGCTGTCTTATTTGCCAACCTGATTCATGAGAACCATAATAGGTTAAGGCGACAGCATCACCCAACCGTATCAGCACCCAGTGGCGCGTCAATAATAATAAAAACACCCCTTTTGCAGCGACTGCCCATCACATTGTATTTCTCAATTTTTTTACTTTAGGACTAGGTGTATAACATGAAAAAACAACCCGCACAGTGGTTACTTAGCGCAGCTTCCGTTGGTGTTGCAGGCCTTATTTTGGCACAAAGTTATGGCACCGCCGTGGCCAACAGCGATACTGGTAGCTTTGTGCAAACACCTGAACAAAAAACCACCACCAGACAAGTGGCCGCGCTATTAGATCGTAGCCATTATCTCAATCAACCGCTTGATAGTAAGATGGGTCGCGAGATCCTTGAGATGTATATCGATACCCTTGACCCCAATCACACGCTGTTTTTGCAGTCGGACGTCGATGAATTTAACCGCAAATATGGCAGTGATTTTGCCAATCTATTAAAGCGCGGTGATCTCACAGCAGGCGTGGCGATTTTTGAGCGCTATCGTGAGCGTTCTAATGAATACTTTAACATGGCCAAAAAACTGCTTAATACCGATATAGATTTGACCAGTGATGACACCATCATTCTTGACCGTGAAAAACTGCCGCACTTTAAAACCAAAAAAGCCCAGCGCGATTATTGGGCGCGTCAGCTTCAGTTTCAGCTGATCAGTATTACCTTGGGACAAGAAGACGAGAAAGCCAAAGAAAAAATATTTTTGAGCGATCCAGACATCACCCGTGGCCAAGATTTGGTGCGTAACGATCAGCGTACGCCTAGTGAGATCTTGCTCAACCGCTTAGAGCGTCAGCAAGGACAGCTGCGGCGTCTAAAAGACGATGAAATCATGGAAACGGTACTCAACACCGCCATGCTCACGTATGACCCACACAGCAACTATTATGCACCCATTCAAGCAACCGAATTGCAAATTCAGTCCAGCCTACAGCTTGAGGGTATCGGCGTATCCATTCGCCCTGATCGTAAAAACCCAGACTATACTCGTATCGTGACCTTAGTTGAGGGTGGCCCCGCAGCCAAAAGTGGCCAAATCAAGCCCAATGACTTGATCGTTGGTATTGCCAAAGATGGCAAAAACATGACGGACGTGGTCGGCTGGTCAACCCGTGAAATCGTTGGCCTCATTCGTGGTAAGCGCGGCACATCTGTGACCCTCAAACTGCGTCAACCCAACGCGCCTGAAGCCAGCGCTCGCACTGTGACCGTGGTACGCGATATCATTGAGCAAGAAGAGTCAGGCGTGACCCATCGTGTGGTGGAGCTGCCGCAGCCAAACGGCGCCGCCCCCAAACGCGTCGGTGTCCTTGAGATTCCAAGCTTTTATCTTAATTACCGTGCTCGCCGTAATGGTGAAGACTACCGCAGCGTCAGCATTGATACCGAGCGGGCGCTACAAGCGCTCAATCAAGAAAATATCGATGGTTTGGTGGTTGATTTGCGCAACAACCCTGGTGGCTCATTAAGCGAAGTGGCCAGTATGCTGGGTCTATTTATCAAAGATGGCCCCTTAGTACAGATCCGTGACAATCGCGGTAACGTGCAGGTGTTTGATGATGAAGATAATGGTGCACAATTATATGATGGCAAAATGGCCGTATTGACCAACTTGGCCTCTGCCTCTGCCAGCGAAATCTTTGCCGCCGCGATTCAAGATTATGGCCGCGGCCTCATCGTTGGTAACACCACCACAGGTAAGGGTTCAGCGCAGGTACAGCTTGATAACCTCGCGCTTGGTTCAGCCACTTTAACGCAGCGTAAGTTTTACCGTATCACTGGTGGCAGTACACAAAACAAAGGGGTCGTACCTGATGTCGAGCTGGTTAATATTTATGATGATGCCACTTTTGGTGAGCGCGCGCAAAAAAATGCGTTGCCATGGGATACCATCAAAACGGCTGCCTACAAGCCTGAAGGCAAGTTCACCTCAAGCACGCTGGCTACTTTGAATGAGCAGTCCAAAATCCGTCAGGAGAAAAATCCGCAGTTTGTTTATTTGTCGGATTTGAATGACATCCGCGATATGGAAGATGAGCAAAAACCGATCGTACTGGACATCAACAGTCGCCGCGAAAAAATGAAACTGGTCGAAAAACGTACCCTACAGGCTGAGAACCAGCGCCGTAAAGCGGTCGGTGAGCGTCCTTATGCCAACTGGAACACCTATCAAGCCGCGATTGATGCCAAGTTTGAAGAGCGCAGCCAGATGAAAGCAGCAGAGCGTCCGCAGCTGCCAGAGGATGAAGCCTACATCAATGAAGCGGCTTATTTGATGTTTAGCGCTGAACCAAAAGCGAGCGTTAGCCCACAGAGCAAGCACTGATTGATGGTCAATCATGGGTGTAAGCATATGCTTACACGCAATGACGCCACAACCTCTTATCAAAAATGGGTAAATCTGCGATTATGAACTCACTGCACAGCGAAACGATACTAGGGATTGGTATAGACGCTCACGCAGAATATGCAAGGCTCATTGCATAGGCTTTATGATTAAAGCCCTAAATGATTGGGTAGGATGCCCTTCAGTTAAGATCAGTCTTGGGATTGGATTGGTCTGACAATAACCAAGGATGGTTAGTGATAAAAACCGCATAGCGCTTGTCGTTGTGCGGTTTTGTTACGTTTGTGGCATCAGTTTTTGAGCAGACGTTTTTTAGGCAGTGACATACGCCGCAGAGTTGAGTATCAAACATAAAAAAGCCAGTAATACCATGGATATGGTCTACTGACTTTTTTTGATTCAGACAACTTTGATCTAGACAGCAAAGTAAAAATGGCTAAGCCAACTTGTTGTCTAAAGCACTGATCCAAACGTAAAACGTCAAGATATCAGTGATTAGTGCTCAACGCCGCCTGCGCCATGAACGTGGCCATGGTTTAGCTCTTCTTCAGTAGCTGCACGTACTTCTTCGATTTCAACATCAAAAGTCAAACGCTTACCAGCAAGTGGGTGGTTAGCATCAACCGTCACTTCTTGATCGTTTACGTCAGTAACAGTTACCAGCATGACTTGGCCACCAGCTTCTGACTGAAACTGCATGCCAGGCTGGATATCTTCAACGCCTTGGAAGTTTTCGCGTGGTACTCTTTGTACCGCTTGCTCTTGGTACTCGCCGTAGCCGTCAACAGGCTCAACAACAGCATTGACCTGTTCGCCAGCTGATTTGCCTTCTAGTTGCTGCTCAAGACCTGGGATGATGTTTTGATGGCCATGCAAATAAGCAAGTGGCTGACCTTCTGGAGACTGATCAAGTACGTTGCCTTCGTCGTCTTTTAGTGTGTAGTTGAATTTGACGGCAGTATCTTTTGCGATAGTAGTCATAAATAATCCTAAATATATTTCATTAAAAAATAAGTTAAGTACGGTTGCAATAAACCTAAAAAAGCCAATCAGCAAGCCAAAAGCCACGTCATTAGTTAGTTATCATCAGTTTATTAAGGTAACTTTAGCAGTTAGCATCTTTAATTGAGATGACAATAATAACTTTCAAGGTAAAAAACATAAAAAAAAGCAATTAGTGGTCATTTTAGTATAAATGACGCAAAACTTTCATAAATGCCAGAAAAAAGCGGTGGGTAATAGGACGGTGTTGCACATTAGCTTTGCGTAGGTTATGCCTCCTACCAAGCCAGTTACGTTGACGGTTGCGTTTTTGACGGCAGACTTCTACTATGAAGAAGAATGCGATAACCATAAGCCAATCATATGAATAACACGATCTCAACAACAGCCGAGCCGCCTATGTCAGCGGCCAATACCATCTGCTATCAACTGGACTTTGCACGCTTTTATGAGCATCTGGTTGATGTCACGCTGACCTTTACGGCTCATATTGATGCGCCCAAGTTATGGTTGCCAGCATGGATACCGGGCAGCTATTTGATGCGCGAATTTGCCCGTAACCTCACGGCGGTACACTATCTGCCGCTGGCAGAAGAGGATGCTACAGCTTCTGCGCCGCAGCGGGCACAAAAAATCGATAAGCATACGTGGCAGCTGCCCCATGTCCAAGCAGGACAAAAGGTGCGGGTACAATATGAAGTATACTGCTATGATTTATCAGTACGCACCGCTTACGTCGATCAGCAGCGGCTATATGGCAATTTTACCTCGCTAGCGCTCGCCGTTGACGGTCAAGAGACACAGCCTGTCATGGTCAATCTGATGGTTCCGGCAGCGTTTATTGATGCTCAGCATGAAGATGTGGCAGGCATAGAACCGGTACGCCCTGTGACGATTGCTTGTGGTCTTGCAGAGACACTGTTATCTACGGATGAGCAGCGTGTATATCGTTTGGCAACAAGCAGCTATCATGACCTGATCGATTATCCCTTTGAGATCGCCGCGCAAGACCGTTTTGATTTTATCGTACAAGATGAGGCGCATCAGACGCTCGGTCATCGCTTCTTTTTGGCAGGTAGGCACAGTGCCAATTTAGGAAGATTGCAGCAAGATGTCACCCAGATTTGCCAAAGTTATGTGAATTGGCTGGGTGATGCGCCATTTACAGACTATACCTTTATGACCTACGCCAGTGGTCAAGATTATGGCGGTCTTGAGCACATCAATTCGACCAGTTTGGTGACGCCGCGCCGTGATTTGCCGCGTCGTGATGAGCCAGAAAACCCAAGTAGTGCTTACCAGCGGTTTTTGGGGCTGTGTAGTCATGAGTATTTTCATGCGTGGTGGGTCAAAACGGTACGCCCTGATGTAATGCTGGCGGTGGATCTGCGCCGTGAAGCCTTCACGCCGCTACTGTGGGTATTTGAAGGTTTTACCTCTTATATTGACGACTTTATGCTACAAGCATCAGGTGTGATTGATAAAGGCAGTTATTTGACCTTGCTGAGTGAGCAGATCAGCCGCTATTACCAGACCCATGGCCGCGCCCATCAAAGTGTGGCTGAGTCGAGCTTTGATGCATGGATCAAGCTGTATCGCAGTGACGAAAACACGGGTAATGCGGGTATTAGTTACTACAACAAAGGCGCATTGGTGGCGCTGTGTCTTGATTTGACCTTGCTACAACACAGCGGTGGCCGCTATCGTCTGTTTGACGTGGTGAAAGCGTTTTATACCGCGGCCAAAGCAGAGGACAGACAGCGCATCGGTATCAGTAGTGCGGATATAGGGGCGATGATCGCGCAGTTTATGTCCGCTGAGGAGTGGCAGACATTTGAGCAGCGCTATGTTAACGGTGTCGAGGAGCTGCCCCTTGAGTCGCTCTTGCTCGCAAACGGTGTCAGCATGCATGATGACCGCAAAGACACCGCTGCCAAGCACATACCGCTTGGCATGCGCTGCACAGAAACACCCGCAGGCTTAAAGGTCAATCGGGTACAACGCGGCAGCATAGCCGCACAAGCAGGCATTTCGGCGCATGATGTTATTATTGCCATTGATGGGATCAGGGCAGATATCAAGCAGCTGGCAATACTGCAGACGACCATGCAGCAAGCCGCTACTGACGATCAAGTTGCTGTGGTTTGTCATCTATTCCGCCGTGATGAGCTATTATCAGTGACTGTGGCGGCCGATATGGCCAACCAACAAGCAGTCGATCGGCATAAGGTCAATCTGCGCTTTGTCAAAGACAAGCCCCATGCAGACGATAGTGGTGAGGTGGTACCGCTGTGGCAAACATGGCTTGGGATAATGGATCGTTAACAAAAAGGCCGCTTAAGAGACAGCGGCCTTTTTATGCATGCTTAGAAAGTGCGAGGACTGAGCTGGTTTAGGCCGCAGGTTTTGCGCTTGTTTCTGTGTCTTTTTGCTCAGTATCTTTTGCTTCCGTATTCGTATTTTCAGCATCTTCGGCATCAGTCTCTGCATTAGCATCAGTTTGTGCGTCGTCATCGGTTTGTAGTGATTCATCCTCTGGCGCGTAGGTGGCCAGCCAGTTTTGTAGCTGCTGAATCTCAGTAAGCTGAGAGTCAATAATTTGCTGTGCCAACTGACGCATTTCTTCATCGTCGCCATACTGCAGTTGTGCTCTGGCCATATCGACTGCACCAATATGATGTGGCAACATTCCGCGAGCAAAGGCCATATCGGGCACAGGGTCGGTGACACCCACCATCATCTCGCCATGCATCGCTTGCATGTTATCGGCAAAGGCTTGCTGCATGGCCGCTGCATTGGGGTTGGGTTTGACCGTATCAGGGTGGCTGGCAAGCCATTTTTTGAGGATATCAATCTCTGCCTGTTGTTCCTCAATCACCGTCTGTGCAAACTGCTGCATGGCAATATCTGTACCATACTTTAGCTCAAGTTTGGCCATATCGATCGCGCCGCGATGATGCCCAAGCATGCTCTTAGCAAATGCGGTATCGGGGTTGTTGTAACCCATACCAATCATCATTTCGTCATGCATCTTGGACATGGCGCGGTTATAGTCCTTGAGCATATCGGTCATCTGCTCATCATCTGTTACCGTGTCATCTACCACCAGCGCCATATCAGGATCGACTTGCTCGGTCACCTCTTCGCTACTCTCTAGCGGTGGAAGGTCGACCGGCTGCGGACTGACTGCCGTCGTCGTTTCGGTATCATCAGGTGATGGCTGGCAGGCACTCAAAACCCCTGCGACCATCATAGAAGCAAAAAGTAGGGAAAAGCGATAGGCGGGGGTCATGAGGTATCCTTAAATAAACGTCAATGCGCCAAATAAGCGGCTGACAAAACCTGCAAGTGCGCAATAAGGTATTGAATCTTATCAGATAAATGATACCCGTTCGAGACGCGGTGTTTTAAACTTCGTAACGCCAGTAACAGCGCCGTGATAAATTCATCGTAATCAACAAACAACCATAAAAACCATTATTACGCTTTAAAAAGAGTAAAGCCTCAAAAAGCCAGTCCCAAATCGCGACGCCGCTCTTGATTCAGATGCAGGCGCACAAACTCGCCCACCGCCAAATCACCCAGCTCAAACCCAGCTACCGACCAGCGGATCAGCCGTAAGCAGGGCAGGCCAACGTGGGCGGTCATGCGTCTGACTTGACGATTTTTACCTTCGTAAATGGTTAGCATCAGCCATGAGTCTGGGACATTTTTGCGCTCGCGAATGGGCGGCTGACGTTGCCAGAGCGTCATGGGTAGCGCATCTTCACTAACGTGCTCGACTTCGGCAGGCAGGGTTTTACCATCTTTGAGAACTACGCCACTTCTTAGCTGCTCTAGCTGCTCAGCACTAGGAATGCCTTCCACTTGTACCAAGTAGGTCTTGCCTTGTTTACGACCTGCATTGGCTTTTGGCGGGTGAGTGATGGCTTTGTTGACTCGGCCATCACTGGTCAAAATCAACAGCCCCTCTGAGGTGGCATCAAGCCTACCTGCCACGCGTAGCGACTTGTCAGTAAAATAAGGCGCTAAGGTTGAGTGCGGGTTATTGCCATCATCACGAAACTGGCTCTGTACCCCATAAGGCTTGTTAAATAAGATAAGACTGGTGCTGGACATAAATGAGCCATTCCTAAAGATAAGACCACAGGCAGCCAGTTGGTCAACGCCTACCGTCTGTTGTAATAGCACAAGCTATCATGACGATATATCAATATACTCACCAATATATTGTATTGATGCTCGTCATTACGCTGCTGAATGCAACAAACCATAAAATCTGCAACTCGCTACATACAACACGTAACACTACCGCGATTGGGAGCGGATAAAATGCATATTATCACATTGATATTTGCTGAAATCGTACGCTGAACGATAATACATCGGTTTGGGCATCCATGTGATATCAACATATGTATACCATTTACAATAATAAATAATAATGACATCAGGCATGCCGTTGGTCGGTATTTTACGCCGTTTAGCACGCACTTTTAAAGGGGTTATTAGAATAAAATACCCCGCGCGCTGATGATGTCCAATAATATACCATCAAGGAGTGTAATGCATGCCATACGATAAGGTCACTGTGCCAAAAAGCGGCGAAAAAATTACCGTAAACGCTGATTTGTCCCTTAATGTACCCAACTATCCGATTGTCCCGTTCATCGAAGGCGATGGTATTGGCGTGGATATTACCCCAGTAATGAAAAAGGTGGTCGATGCAGCGGTCGACAAAGCCTATAACAGCACAAAATCCATTGTCTGGATGGAAGCCTATCTAGGCGAAAAAGCGGCCAAGATATATGAAGGCAATTACCTACCAGACGAGACCCTAGAAGTTTTAAAAGAGTATGCCATTAGTATCAAAGGCCCGTTAACCACACCAGTGGGCGGCGGCATGCGCTCGCTCAATGTGGCCTTGCGTCAGACGCTTGACTTGTATGTTTGCCAGCGTCCGGTGCGTTGGTTTGAAGGCGTACCCAGTCCTGTGCGCCATCCTGAGCTGACGGATATGGTTATCTTTCGCGAAAATTTAGAAGATATTTACGCTGGCATCGAGTGGAAAGCGGGCAGCGACGATGCCAACAAAGTCATTAAGTTTTTAGAAGAAGAGATGGGCGTGACTCAGATTCGCTTTGATGAAAACTGCGGTATCGGTATCAAGCCTGTCTCAAAAGAAGGCTCCGAGCGGCTTGTGCGTAGAGCCATACAGCATGCAATCGACAATGATTTGCCCAGTGTCACCTTGGTACACAAAGGCAATATCATGAAATTCACTGAAGGCGCGTTTAAAGCGTGGAGCTATAACATCGCGGCCAATGAGTTTGGTGCTGAGCTGTTGGACGGTGGGCCATGGATGACGATAAAAAACCCAACGACAGGCAACGATATCGTGATCAAAGACGTGATTGCCGATGCGTTCTTGCAGCAGATATTGATGCGTCCTGCAGAGTATGCTGTCATTGCAACATTGAATCTCAATGGCGACTATATTTCAGATGCACTCGCAGCTCAAGTCGGCGGTATCGGTATCGCACCTGGGGCAAATAAAGGTGACGCGATAGCGGTGTATGAAGCAACGCATGGCACCGCACCCAAGTATGCAGGACAAGACAAAGTCAATCCAGGCTCATTGATACTGTCCGCTGAGATGATGTTACGTGATATGGGCTGGGAGGCAGCGGCGGATCTGATCATCGACGGGATCAAAGGCGCGATTGCAAACAAAACGGTTACTTATGATTTTGAGCGTATGATGCCGGATGCGACGTTACTGAGTACCTCTGAGTTTGGTGACGCGATTATTAAACATATGGAAGCCTAAACCACTTCTCGCTCTCTAGGACGTGTCTTCAATTCAAACGCTCAAAACTAAATGGGCTAAAAATGGCTAAATTTTCGCAAAACGGTGTCAAATAGCGGGTCAATATCTTGATATTATCTGCGCTATTTTCCTTACTTGCCTGCAATTTATCTCATTTTTATCACCATTTTTTAAATGAAGACACGCCCTAATACTAATGGCTACATTTGCCAAAATAAAAAAGCCACCTGTTTATATAGGTGGCTTTTTTGTACAAACGTATTGTAACCATTAAAGGGCAGTGCATAAAAAACTACCGCCGCTATGGGTAGCGACGGTGGTTTGGGTGTCAATAAACGATATGATGGCGCGTTAGCTTATAGCGAGGCTAAGGCATCGTTGAACAACGCGCTTGGACGCATGGCTTTTTTCGCAAGCGCTTCATCAGCATAGTAGTAGCCTTTGATATCGACTGGCTTACCTTGTGCATCATTGAACTCTTTGACGATAGCGTCTTCGTTTTCTGCAAGCTTCTGTGCAAATGGGGTGAATTGCGCTTTTAGTTCGCTGTCTTGATCCTGCGCCGCCAGCTCTTCAGCCCAGTATTTGGCTAAATAGAAATGGCTACCACGGTTATCCAGCTCACCAGTTTTGCGTGATGGTGACTTGTCATTAAGCAGCAGTTTTTCGGTCGCTGTATCCAGCGCATCTGCCAAGATTCGAGCTTTGGCATTATTGTCATTGCTTGCCAAATGCTCTAGCGAGACATTTAAGGCTAAGAATTCACCGAGTGAATCCCAACGCAGATGGTTTTCTTCGGTAAGCTGTTCAACGTGTTTCGGTGCAGAACCGCCTGCGCCCGTTTCAAACAGACCGCCGCCTTTCATTAGTGGCACAACCGATAGCATCTTCGCACTGGTGCCTAGCTCTAGGATGGGGAACAAGTCAGTGAGGTAGTCACGTAAAATGTTACCTGTCGCAGAGATGGTATCGAGGCCGCGAGCGACGCGCTCTAGGGTGTAACGCATGGCGCGAACCTGAGACATGATTTCGATATGTAAGCCATCAGTATCATGGTCTTTTAGATACGTTTGAACCTTTTTGATCAGCTCGTTCTCATGCGGACGGTATGGGTCGAGCCAGAAGATAACCGGCGTATCTGATTCGCGTGCACGGCGCACTGCAAGTTTTACCCAATCTTGGATAGGGGCATCTTTGACCTGACACATGCGCCAGATATCGCCTTTTTCAACGCGTTTTTCGAGCAACACTTCATCAGTGTCAACGTCCACAATACGGGCAATACCAGCATCGCTAGACTCAAAGGTCTTATCGTGTGAGCCGTACTCTTCTGCTTTTTGAGCCATTAGGCCGACGTTTGGTACCGTACCCATCGTCGTTGGATCAAAGTTGCCATGCCATTTGCAAAAATTAATCATTTCTTGGTAAATACGAGCAAAGGTAGACTCGGGCATGACCGCTTTACAGTCATACATTTTGCCATCAGCGCCCCACATTTTACCGCCGCTACGGATCATCGCTGGCATAGACGCATCAACGATCACATCGCTTGGTGAATGGAAGTTGGTGATACCTTTGGCAGAATCAACCATCGCTAGACGCGGGCGATGCTCTTGGCAAGCATGCAAATCTTGTTCGATCTCTTCACGTGTTGAGGTTGGCAAGGTGGCAATCTTATCGTATAGATCTGCCATACCATTGTTGACGTTGATGCCCAGCTCATCAAAAAGCTCACCATGTTTCTCAAACGCGTCTTTATAGTAAATGCGAACCGCATGGCCGAATACGATAGGGTGTGAGACTTTCATCATCGTGGCTTTTACGTGTAATGAGAACAGGATACCCGCTTCGCGGCAATCTTCCATTTCACGCTCATAAAACTCAAGCAAGGCTTTTTTGCTCATGACCATCAGGTCGATAACTTCTTTATCGAGTAAGTCGATTTTAGGCTTTAATACCTTTTGGGTGCCATCATCAAGTAGCAAGTCCATACGAACCGTGCGCGCTTTATCCAACGTCATCGATTGCTCGCCGTCGTAAAAGTCGCCGCCGTGCATGTGTGACACGTGCGTGCTTGACCACTGTTTCCATTCACCCATTGAGTGTGGATGCTTGCGCGCATAGTTTTTGACCGCTTTTGGCGCACGGCGATCTGAGTTGCCTTCACGTAGTACTGGGTTCACTGCACTACCTAAGCTCTTGCCATAGCGTTTGCGTAGCGCTTTTTCTTCATCCGTTTGTGGATCTTCTGGAAAGTCAGGTAAGGCATAGCCTTTACTTTGTAGCTCTTTAATCGCCGCTTTTAGCTGCTGCACAGAGGCACTGATGTTCGGCAGTTTGATGATATTGGTGTTGGGGTCTTGAGTTAAGCGACCAAGCTCTGCTAAGTTGTCAGGGACGCGTTGCTCTTCGGTTAAGTATTCAGGGAATTCGGCCAATATACGCGCTGCAACAGAAATGTCGCTGGTGGTCACTTCAATGCCTGCGGTATTGGTGAACGCTTCGACGATTGGCAGAAATGATAAAGTGGCAAGCGCAGGGGCTTCGTCAGTTTTTGTATAAATAATTTTTGACATTATAGTAAGCTCTTCCTTTAGGCTGTCGTGAATAATAGGGCATGACTGTTGCTACAGCATGCTCAAAGCAATGCTGCAAGCATAAAGTGGGCAGTCAGACCAAGTGCAAATATGCCGCCGCCAAAAGTGTGTCAAGACGGCGTAAAGTGTTGCTTTCGTTAGTTATTACATGATCGCGCATCGTTGCGTTATCCATATGCCTAGGCCGTTTGATACAAGTCCGTCTGGTATCTACAGTTTGGCTGGGGCATGTGCGCGTGTGGTACAGACTCAACTGGTATTAAGCAGATAGCACGGTTATTCTATCAGTCATCGACAAAAATATCATCTGCTCTAGTAGCGCCAAATCGCACAAAATAGTGCTTCAAGCCCTTTGTGTGTATGTGTTTGCGCGATTAAAAACATATATATCTATACTATAAAAACAAATGTATAGCCATTATTTAGCCACTTTATACCTATTGATCATAAAAGGGTTGCATAAAATTTTTGCTGCGTTTTTTGATCATAACCTACCACTAACTGTCGCTATCAAACACACCGTCATTTAGTGATTAAACATTTAGTAATCAAACAGTCTGTTCGTCCATCATAACTGCAAACACTGACTATGAGTGTGCAGATTTATTTGCAAATTGTGACAGCATCAGTGCTCGATTTTAGCTAGGGTAAAGGGAACTAAAAAAAGATAGTGGTATCCATGATGATGACTTACACCTTAACCGCCGATATGCGCTGGCAGCAGCAAACCGTGTGGCAAACGTCAGACACGCCCTTTATGTTGTTTGCTTTTTGGCAAGCGCTGGCAGATACGGATGCCATTGGTGAGTCGGCAGGGTGGCTGCCGCTGTTTGTGCTGGTTTATCGCGGTCATGAGGATAGCGGCCGCGAAGACAACGACAGTATGCAGAGCGCCGCGCCGATTGCGGTGATGCCTGTGTTTATCAAAGGGCACCATCATGGTGAGTTCGTCTTTGATTATGGCTGGGCTGAGGCCTATGCGCGCTACGGACTGGATTACTATCCAAGGCTAGTGACCAGTGTGCCGTATACGCCCATCACAGGCGAGCGGCTGTGGCTGGCAAAGGGAGAGGTGCTGACCAAAGATATCATTGCTGCGGCGCTGGCTGGGGTAGATGATATTGCCAAGCAGGTTGGGGCGTCCAGCTGGCATGGACTGTTTGTCACACCAATGCTGGCGGCGCTTAGTAGTGAGCTGCTGCCTGAGTCTGAAATCAGCGCCGATGCCATGCCATCAAATGCCACATTGGCGGCCATTGCGGCCAAACCGCCCATCCTTGAGCGCCAAGGCTGCCAGTTTTTGTGGCAAAACCAAAACCTGATGCAAGGCGGTGCGCCATTTGCAGACTTTGAGGCCTTTTTAGCAACGCTGACGGCCAAAAAGCGCAAAACCATTCGCGCCGAGCGGCGCAAAGTGGCAGCACAAGGCATTCGCTGCTATCGCAAATGCGGCCTTGAAATCAGTACGGCTGACTGGGAAGCCTTTTATCAATGCTATGTGATGACCTATGCCATACGTGGACAGCAGGCTTATTTGAGTTTGGACTTCTTTACCCAGCTTGCCGCGACCATGCCTGAGCATTTGTTTTTGGCGCAGGCCTGCGACGCGGATGGTGACATCATTGCCAGTAGTTTATTTTTGTACGATGTGCCACATAGTGATAAAAATGGGTCAAGTACCGAGCCAACAGCCAGCCAACCAACAGCCAGTACCGCTGCTGCGACGCTTTATGGCCGCTATTGGGGCGCGCTTGGCGACTACGACAGTCTGCATTTTGAGCTATGCTATTATCAAGGGATTGAGTTTGCGATTGAGCGCGGCCTGATGTACTTTGACCCCGGTACGCAGGGCGAGCACAAACTGATTCGCGGTTTTGTACCCACACCGACGCACTCGATCCACCGTATTTATGATGCGCGCTTTGTGCCTGCGATTGGCGAATTTTGCCGCAAAGATCGTGAACACATGGCCGCTTATCGACGCGAGGCGCATGCGGCCTTGCCCTTTAATCATGATAATATGCCCACTTTTAAGTCCTAGGGGGCTTGTCTTTTCTGTCCGCTTTTTTGTTTAGGTTCATGTGCCGCTATGCCCAGCTCTTGTCTGTTTTTACCGCCAGCTACTGTATCAGAAACAACGCCGCCCGCCACGCTTGAACCGTGGCTCAATACTGACGGTTCACTCACTGCGCTGCTTGAGGCCAAAGCAGGTCAAGCGCTTCGAGTCGAGCCCAGCTTTGAGGGTTATCGGCTATTGACACTGGCGCAGAAGCGGCAGCTGGGCATGACAGGTGTTGCGCTCAATCGGCCGCAGCTGGCATGGGTGCGTGATGCTTTGCTCTATGGTAATGATGAGTGGCCTTGGGTGGCGGCGCAAAGTATTTTTCCATTGAGCAGCCTGACAGGGGAGGCGCGTCGCTTGCAGCAGCTCAAAGGCACACCCATTGGTTATGTGCTCTTTAAACGCTGTCGCCACCTCCCCAATCAGCGCCGCATTGTCTTAACTCAGGCAGGTTGGCAACGGCAAACGCGCTATGATTGGAGTGGGCGTGCTATTTTAATCAGTGAAACGTTTTTGCCCGCCTTTACGTCTGCTTGCACTGAACAGTAAACCTATCTTAGAGAGTGATAATGGTGCAGGTGGGGTGTTGCAGTAGTGAGCTGATATGGTAGAGGGCTATCTCAATAAATACACAGGTTTGTCGTCTAGGGTATATTCTAAAGACACGTTCTTAAGCTGGTCCTATCCTATCTAATAAACTGCTACCTATAATTTAATGCGACATATCATCTGGTTATTTTTGTCGCTTGCTGACAACGGCTTATTCAGGCTCAGGCCTGCGTATTTTGCGCTCGTTATAGGGCGTTTCATGTTACACTTGCTGCCAGTAATATCAGTGATGTAGGAGCGCATCTGCTATATTACTGAATGTTAGAAGCCCATTCTCGGCCATACCCTTCTGATAATTGTCACTATATAGGACATCAATATGTTTAAAGATATTTCTATCCAAGAATTTGATCCAGCACTTGCCGACGCCATGGCTGCCGAAAGCGCCCGCCAAGAAAGCCACATCGAACTGATTGCTTCAGAAAACTATTGCTCACAGACGGTGATGGAAGCACAAGGTAGTGACTTGACCAACAAATATGCAGAAGGCTATCCAGGCAAACGCTACTATGGTGGCTGTGAGCATGTGGACGTGATCGAGCAGTTGGCTATTGATCGTGCAAAAGAGTTGTTCGGTGCCGCGTATGCCAACGTTCAGCCGCATTCAGGCAGCCAAGCCAACTCAGCGGTATTCTTAGCGCTGCTTGAGCCAAATGACACTGTACTTGGTATGAGCTTAGACGCGGGTGGTCACTTGACGCATGGCTCACATGTCAACTTTTCAGGCATCAACTACAAAGCCGTACAGTATGGCCTAAGCGATGAGACAGGCGAGATTGATTATGACGAAGTCGACCGTTTAGCGCGTGAAAACAAACCCAAAATGATCATCGCAGGCTTCTCGGCTTATTCGCAAGTGGTTGATTGGCAGCGTTTCCGCGACATCGCTGACGAAGTGGGCGCATACTTAATGGTCGATATGGCACACGTGGCGGGTCTGGTTGCTGGCGGCGTCTACCCAAGCCCAGTACCCTTTGCCGATGTGGTCACCACCACCACGCACAAAACCCTACGTGGCCCACGTTCAGGCCTAATCATGTCGCGTGATGAAGTCCTTGCCAAAAAGTTAAACTCAGCCGTATTCCCAGGCAACCAAGGTGGCCCACTGGTGCACGTCATCGCGGGTAAAGCAGTGTGCTTTAAAGAAGCGCTAGAAGACAACTTCAAAACCTATCAGCAGCAAGTGGTTAAAAACGCCAAAGCGATGGCCGAAGTGATCCAAGCGCGCGGCTATGACATCGTATCAGGCGGTACTGAAAACCATCTGATGCTGATCAGCCTTATCAAGCAAGAAATGACGGGTAAAGAAGCAGACAAATGGCTTGGCGATGCGTACATTACCGTCAACAAAAACTCTGTACCCAACGATCCAAAATCACCGTTCGTAACTTCTGGTATTCGTATTGGTACGCCAGCGATTACCACGCGCGGCTTTGACGAAGCAGACGTAAAAGAGTTGGCAGGTTGGATGTGTGACGTACTTGACAGCCGCGGCGACGAAACCGTCATTGCTGAAACGCGCGAAAAAGTAAAAGCCATCTGCGCGAACAAGCCAGTATATGCCAAAAATCAGTAAGCACTGATTGAGGTATATCAGTAGGGCAGGTGGCGAACGTCACCGCGCCCGAAACTAAAAAACCGCCTGTGATAGGGCGGTTTTTTTGTGGACGTTTCTGCATCTGTATATTGAGCGTATGCATTGAAAGCGCGCAAAGATAAAGACAATCAAAGCTTATCGACACTGCTTAATTAAAAGCTAATATTCGGACGTCTTCAAAGACAGAAAGACATACCACCTCATTTTCACTGCGCTGTATCGTTATTATATTAGATTCACTGTATGTAGAGCGTCATCAGTAGATGCTTCGAGTAGTTCTGTAGCCAGTGCTATAGCGCGACTGTGCGCATCGGCCACTGACTGAGCGTGCCGTTCGTCTGTAAACTCTTGATACTCTGAATGAATTTCATATATGGAGTCAACGCCTAAATATTTACTTAACGTTTTTAGGTGCGGAGTCAAATGATTTGTCTCTGCTCTTATACCTTTAGGGTCAAAGCCGAATTCGCCACAAGAGGTGACGATAATCAAGGTCTTTCCTGATAGCATGGGTTTTAATGGAAAATCACCACGTGCTAAGTCAAAATCAAACGTTTTATTGATTCTCACAATTTGATCAAACCATGCTTTTAGCTGGGCGGGCATGCCATAGTTGTACATGGGTGAAGAAATGAGAATAATATGTGCTTTTGTCACCTCACTAATGAGCTGGTCAGATATAGACAGTATTGTTCGCTGTTGCTCTGTTCTGTTGTCTTCTGGAGTAAATACAGCACCAATCCATTCTTGATTGATAAATGGTGGTGGGTTGATGCCAACGTCCCTATAGATATGGTTGGTGTCAGGATTTTTATCTAGCAGTGTATTAACAAAGCTTTTCGCAATCCCTTTTGATATAGAGTTATGACTGACGTTTTCGTTTTCTAACGCTCTTACGCTTGCGTCGATATGCAATAAAATAGCCATGTTTCTTCCTATTGTTTGATGAGTAACAGGGACTATTTTGTCTGATGCTACGGTCACCTTACAAACGGATAGATTGCACCTATAGATGTGTTTAATTCATCTATAGAATGTATGTTGGACGCAGTGCACAGATAGGGAGGCAAAAAATGCAAGTGTCACTACAGGCTTTAAGAGCATTTGAAGCCGCTGCTCGTTTAAGTAGCTTCAAGCAAGCAGCAGAAGAATTATCGCTTACACCAACCACAGTGTCGCACCATATTGCTAATCTAGAAAGCAGATTGGGAGTGAGTTTATTCCATCGTCAGAATCGATGTATTGTATTGACAAGTACAGGGCAGTTTTTGGCAACTGCGATGACAGAAGGGTTTACGACTATCAATAATGCTTTAGAGCAAGTCGCTGATACGGCGCGTGTGGTACGAGTGACAACGACTTCATCTTTGGCGGCCATGTTACTCATTCCTTATCAATGTGAGTTTTCAGCAATCTATCCAGAAATAGACGTAGAAATTTCGACAGGCGAGACTCTAAATAACCAACCTTATATCATTCCCATTCGTTTGGGGGATATGGTGAGAGTGCCGCCCGAAGACATCATCAAACAAGAGTATTTTGATGTTTTTGGCGCGAATCAAGTTTCTGATGTTTGGTACTCTCAAGGAAAAACAACAATCTATACCACTGAATGGAAAAATAGTAAATTGCCTTCGCCATCGCTAGATACATGGCTTGCTTTGAATGATATTCCTCGCGATAGAGTTGTCGTGAAAAAATTTGATCAGGAGTTTTTCGCCATTCAACAAGCGATGGCAGAGGGCTGTCTTGTATTTTGCTCATCAACCATGGTGACAAGGCTCTTAAAAGCAGGCCTATTGAAATACTTTCAAACGCAAACAATCAAAACTCAGTTGTGTTATTACATACCAAAAAAGGCATCATTTGATAGCAAAAATGGTAAAAAGTATCTGGCGTGGGTCGAGACATTATTATGTAGTAGTTCATAATACGCTCAACCAAAAAAACCGCCTGTGATAGGGCGGTTTTTTTGTTAATCATTATTACTTACATAAATGGCAACTGCGTAAAGACTTGCAGTACCGTCGCATTGACAATATCGACAAAGAACGCGCCGACCATCGGCACAATCAAAAATGCCTTACGCGAGGGCAAATAACGGTCGGTCACCGCCTGCATATTGGCAATCGCCCTACACGTATTGGCTAGGGCAATCTGCCGCGCTGCTTGTGTCTGGGCGGTGGCGGCGCACCATAGATATATTGCCACCGTTTGCCATCATATAGCGCCACGCTCACGAGATTTGCGGCGAGTAACTTGCCATGTCTGGCATCAAGCCTGCGTGCAGACAATGGCGCAATTTGTTTTTCAAAATCATAAGGCTGACAGGTGAACGTCTCACTCTGCTGATCAGCGACGAACACGCCATGTTCACTACCGAAAAACACTCGTCCTTGATAGGCGACGGCGTCACAAAACTTGATGTTTTTACCTGTCCCAAAGACTGACCATGTATCCCCCCGTCCACGGATCACATAACCCCATGCGCAGCCGATATAGACATCGCCATTTTCGGCGCAGCATACCGACAACGGCAATAGTTTTTTTGCACCGATATCAATGTAATGCCACGCTATACCGTCAAAATGCCAAACATCGTTTTCACCGCCGACAGCGTACAACTCATCGCTTGAAAACCCATCCATGTCTTCAAAACCATGACCACTACCATGCTCACGTATATCTTCTGAGATGCACTGCCAGTTCTCAGGGCCAAGACGTTTAAAGACCTCACGACCCCAGCCAATTCCATAAATCTGGTCACCGACTCGCGCCAGTTGGTGAAAACGTGTTTTGGTAGACAGCTGCTTTTCAGCGAACTTATTGTCTCCAAGACCCAGATAATAGCCTTGTCCCGCATCATCGACCATAAGACATTCTTTATAGTCAGCATTGACCAAACGGGTGTTAAAGAAGGAATGGCCGTTCCACGTTCTACCTGCCCATATAGGCGGTTCATTGGGCTCTTGTGCTTTTGAGTTATAAATGCCAATACGGGTGGCGCCGCGATTGGTGTAATAATCGTATTTTTTTTCGGGCAGGCGTTTTTCACTGCTGACGCAAAAATAGTCTTCAGCGGCGATACAGCAATCATGAATAAAAGAGCCATGAAAGATATTGTATTTTATGTCGTTTTTTTTGGTCATTATAGTGCTCACATTGAACAAAGAACGGACAATATTAAGCCACTACCCCTCATAAAAAGCAACGCCCGTTGATCTTTGCACGTATCACAGGTGCAATAAGATAAACAGGCGTATAGGGGTCTATAAGCGATCAGTGCCCGCTGCGGTTGAGGTTACGCGCGCGTCTCACCATGACCATAAACGATCCATTTTTGTGAGGTTAGACCCTCAAGGCCAACAGGGCCGCGGGCATGAATCTTGTCTGTCGAGATACCAATCTCAGCACCCAAACCATATTCAAAGCCATCAGCAAAACGGCTAGAGGCGTTGATCATCACACTGGCAGAATCGACTTCACGGATAAAACGCTGCGACTTGGTATAGTTGTCGGTGATAATGACGTCAGTATGATGGCTACCGTGGGTATTGATATGCTCGATGGCGTCATCAATACCTGACACGATTTTCACGGCCAAAATAGGCGCAAGATATTCGGTATCCCAGTCCTCAGCGGTGGCCGCAGATAAGTGACCGTTTAGCGTGATCACATCGGCCAAGATGCTTTGGGCATCATCATCCACACGCAGTTGCATCGCGTCATCAGCTTCGATGATGGCTGTGGCAATTTTGGGCAATAAGTCTTTGGCGATAGCAGCATCGACAAGGAGCGTCTCCATGGTGTTGCACGTACCGTAGCGATGCGTCTTAGCATTGACGCTGACACTGATGGCGATATCGGCATCGGCATCGCGGTCGATAAAGGTATGGCAGTTGCCGTCCAAATGTTTGATGACAGGGACTTTGGCATCATTACTGATACGCGCAATCAGACCTTTGCCGCCACGTGGTACGATGACATCGACATAGTCAGTCATGGTGATCAGCTCCCCTACCGCCGCGCGGTCGGTGGTTTGCAATACTTGAACGCTGTGCTCAGACAAGCCTTCTGCTTTTAGACCTTCATAAATACATTTGGCAATCGCTTGATTGGACTCAAAGGCTTCTGAGCCACCACGTAAGATGATGGCGTTACCTGATTTTAATGCCAGTGACGCGGCTTCTAAGGTGACGTTAGGACGTGATTCATAAATCATACCAACCACGCCGAGTGGCACGCGCATCTTACCCAAATGAATGCCTGAAGGGCGATAGGTCATGTCAGTTACTTCACCGATAGGATCAGGTAAGTTCGACACGTCTTTGAGACCTTGGAGCATGCCATCAAAACGGGCATCAGTCAGCTCTAAGCGATCGAGTAGAGCCGCGTCCAAGTTATTTTGACGTCCATTATCCATATCAATCTTATTGGCAGATAAAATGTCGGCTTTAGCGGCAAGCAAGGCGTTGTGTATGGCCATCAACGCGGCGTTTTTGGCACCTGTGTTGGCGGCAGCCAGTGCGCGTGAAGCCGCGCGGGCTTGTTTGCCCACTTGCTGCATGTAAGCGGTGATATCTGTAGTGTCTGATTGACTCATAAAACATTGTCCTTATGTTTGAAGAATGGAAATGGGAAATCGCGCTCGTCTCTGGTTACTGCTTATTAAATATGTCATCTAACATAGAGCAGCAAAGGTCAATAGTAAAGGCCAGTTTGTGAGCGATGTTTGTCTGCGATGACTTTTTACTGCCTTATTATAGGCTTTATGTTGGGAGCGTTACGTATTGTGCACAAAATTGTGCTGCAACTCCTAACATTGTGGCGATCGATTGTCAGTATAGTAGGGGCAATGATCAATCACTATGTTTGACGGTCAACAGGGCAACGATACCCAATGTGACCCAAAAGAGAACGGAGAAGTCCCATGACAAGCAGTAATCAACCACAAAAGTCGATGTCGAAAACGTGGCTATTTGGTGCTATTGCCGCCGCCGCACTAACGCTAGGCGCTTGTGCAGACAAAAATGAAACACTAATGACAGACGCTGAACCAACTGCCGATGCACAAACTCCTGTTGAGCAAAACGAAACAGGGGTAGCAACAGCCGATATGAATAATGATGATGTTGCAGTCGCGACTGCCGACCCCATGGATCCTGCCAACGATGATGTCGCGGTTGCCACTGCTGGTGATGAAGCGGTACTTGATGGCACCGAAAGCGAAGAGCACGTATCAACCTATTAATAACAAAGTAAGTAGTAGGCAAAAGCAGTGTATTGATATTTGGCTCAGACCATTAGGCTGGGCCATTTTTATGTTTGGGCACTGATTAGATAGGGACAGTGGTTGCCTTTTTGCGGTGTTTTGAGCGACAATGTGGCGCAGCGGCGACGCAAATAACCACCTTGTCACGCCGCGCCAGCGCTTTTTATTCATACTTATTGGAAATCTGCAAAACCATGCCTGAGACTGCCGCAAACTCGACCCATCCGATTGCCTTAGATTTACAAGATATCCATAAAAGCTACGGCTCATTGGCTGTGCTTAAAGGGGTATCACTTACCGCATATGATGGCGATGTGATCTCCATCTTGGGGTCATCAGGCTCAGGAAAATCCACCTTGTTGCGCTGCATCAATCTGCTCGAAAAGCCCACTAAAGGTAAAATCTTTATTGGCGATGAAGCGCTTAAGCTTAAGCCCAATAAAGAAGGTGAGCTACAAGCAGTGAGCAACCAGCAGTTAGAGAGTCTGCGCGCGCGTGTGGGTTTCGTCTTTCAGAACTTCAATCTCTGGCCGCACAAAACGATTTTGCAAAATATCATCGAAGGCCCCACCCAAGTCTTAAAAATCAAAAAAGACCAAGCCATCAGTGACGCTGAAAAGCTGCTCGATAAAGTCGGTTTGCTCGACAAAAAAGACGCCTATCCTGCCAACTTATCAGGCGGTCAGCGCCAGCGTGTGGCCATCGCTCGTGCCCTTGCTATGCAGCCACGGGTGCTACTGTTCGATGAGCCGACTTCTGCCCTTGATCCTGAGCTGGTCAACGAAGTACTAGCGGTCATGCGCGAGCTGGCGAAGGAGGGGCGTACCATGCTGATCGTGACCCACGAAATGCGTTTCGCGCGTGAAGTCTCTAGCAAAGTGGTGTTTTTGCACCAAGGGGTCATTGAAGAAATTGGTACGCCAGAGCAGGTGTTTGACAATCCGACCTCAGAGCGTGTCAAAAACTTTATGGCCTCACATCGCTAAGGCTGAATGGTAGGCTATATAAGCGTTATAGCGTTGCATATCGGGTGTCAGAGGAGTACAGCGGATACCTCAAAAACACCTTTGATTTGAGCGATTTATATACAGGGTGATTATTACGCGAGCATGACAGTAGGTACGCAAAACGTTTGTTTTTGATATTTGACTCAGGTATTATCGGAAGTTTACACACCGTCAATAATGCTTATCAAGACGCGCGCTGGCATGGATGTCAGCGATTTGCTTGATTATCCTGCCTATCAAAGTCTAAGGAACGTATGATGCCTGATTCTCGTCTATTGTGGTCGTCACTGACCCTTTCAGTCGCCCTTGCCCTAAGCGCTTGTAGCCAACCTGCCAATGATGCTGCTGATACTACCGCCGATGCTGGTGCAGATGCAGCTGGCAAGACGATCCGTATCGCCACCGAAGGCGCATATCCTCCCTTTAACCAAACCAACGCTGATGGCAGTTTGAGCGGCTACGATGTCGATGTGGCTAATGCCTTGTGCGATCAAATGCAGGCCAAATGCGAGATCATCGCTCAAGAGTGGGACGGCATCATTCCTGGTCTGCTGGCGCAAAAATATGACGCCGTGGTAGCAGGTATGTCGGTTACCCCTGAGCGTCTAGAAAAAGTCGACTTTACCGAGCCTTATTTTGCCAACACCATGGTGTGGCTCACTGAAGCAGACAGCGGCTTTGACCCCAATGCGATCAGTGACTTGACCCTCGGTGGCCAGCGCTCAACCACACCCGGTGCGTATTTGCAAGACAACTATGATGGCAAAGATGGTAACACCGTGCGCTTATATGATAACTATGACAACGCCTATTTGGATCTGAAATCAGGTCGCAGCGATGCGGTATTGGCTGAAAAAGTCTCTGCCACCGCGTGGCTAAAAGACAATACAGAGGGCTTTGGTATTGTCGGCGATGAGATTGATAATAATGACAATATTGCCATAGCGGTACGCAAAGATGACCCGCTCAAGGACGATTTCAATCAGGCAATGAGCGAAATCCGTAGTAACGGAACGCTTGAGCGTCTCGAACAGGCAAATTTCGGTCAGTAGATGCCTGCTACAGGTAGGCAACGATCACATAATGGTCAACTCATCTTATAGGAAAATGCTCATGTCACTATCATATCCCTCTAAAGCCCTATGGCTTGCACCGCTCACGGCTGCCATGCTCATGATTACTGCTTGTAGCAACAGCAGTGACACCACCGATGCCAGCACCGATGCTGATGGCGCAAGCAGCGATACTACAACCGATATAAAAATTGCCACCGAATCAAGCTACAAGCCTTTTAGCTATACCGATGCCGATGGTAACGTGATTGGCTACGAGATTGAGCTGGTCGATGCGTTATGCGCCGAAATGAAGGCCAACTGTGAAGTCATCTCTCAAGACTGGGATGGTTTGATTCCAGGGCTGAACGCGCAAAAATTTGATGCGGCCATTGCGGGCATGTCGATCACTCCTGAGCGCCAAGAGGTGGTCGAATTTAGCGATCCGTACTTCCATAGCGGCATCGTATTAATCGGTAAAAAAGGCGACAGCATCAGCGTTGATGATTTAAAAGGGCAGCGTATTGGCTCGCAGCGCTCAACTGTGGCGTCGCAATACTTGCAAGATGAACACCCAGAAGCCGATATCAAGCTGTATGACACCCAAGACAATGCTTATCTGGATCTGACCTCGGGACGTGTCCGTGCCATGATGTCTGACCAAGTCACGGCGCTGAACTGGCTTACCACCGATGCGGGTCAAGATTACGAAATCAAAGGCGATGAGATCAGCACTGATGATGATGCGATGGGTATTGCCTTCCGCAAAGGTGATCCTTTGATTGCGAAATTCAACACCGCTTTGGCAGCCATTAAAGACAACGGCACCTACGATCAAATTACTGGCAGCTACTTCGGTACCAAATCAACCGCCGCGGCACAAAAAGTGGTCGCCACTGATGAGGTTGAAGAGGTGATAGTCGTTGATGATGGAAACGTCGATGCCAATGCGGTCATCGCTGAAGAAGAGCAAACCGAAGCGGCGAGCAACTGATAAACCACTGACCGCTTTGCTGCCTGCGCTTGAGTGGCTCGGTTCAACAGCAGGTGGCAGCTACGGCATAAAAGGCGATGAGATTGATATCAATGATAACTTTGCCATTGCGGTGCGTTCAGACGACCCGTGGCAAGCCAAGATCAATGAAGCGCTTGCTCATATTAAGGCCGATGGTACGTATGAGCGGATCAAGCAGCAGTATTTTGCAGTGCCTACTGCTCAAATGCCTGCCGTAGCCGGCACTGCACCAACCAGCACGGCCTCAAGTGGTCAGGCGGCTAATAGCACGACGGCTGAGTGATCGTGATGCTTGTTTTGAATCATATTGTGTTGATAGGGGAGGACATGACCGATAGGGTGATGTCCTTTTTTGTTTGGGTGTTGGTATGGGGATAGCTCATATCGGCTTGCTTGATGAATTTGGTGGGTCACTGCGTGTGATGGCGAAACTGACTCACCAGTGTCGCTGGTAATCGCTATTTTGGCATGTTTTACCGCGATAGAGGCTGGTTTGCGCCGCGCTTTTGCCGCTGAGCATTAACATAGGTCGCGGCGGATATGATAAAATCACGAGTTATTTTTACCCAGCCTGATGGCATCAATCAATCATTGGCGGGTGGTTATGAGTATCTGTGGTCTGTATGGCAGATATAAAATACTGATTTTTAACCTTTTTTATCAGGTTAATTTAAAGAGACTGAGTGGACAACTGTGTTTGACTTACAAGGATTTGGCGCGCTATTACTGAGCGGCGCAACTGTCACCATCAAGATCGCCTTGACCAGCTTAGCGATCGGTATGGTCTTGGGTCTGCTTGGAGCGACGGCCAAGCTGTCTAATGTGTGGCTGCTGCGTAAGCTGGCGACGGTATATACCGCAACGATGCGCGGCATCCCCGAGCTATTGTTAATATTGTTTATTTATTATGGCGGCTCAATGCTGCTGATGAGTGTCCTCAAAAACTTTGGCTATAACGATTATATCGGGATTAGTGCATTTTGGGGCGGTGTGGCTGCACTGTCTATCATCTTTGGCGCCTACGCGACTGAAATCTTTCGCATGGCGATTCAAGAGATTCCGACAGGACAACGCGAGGCGGCGCAAGCAGTCGGTATGCGCCCGTTACAGACTTTTTATCGTGTTATTTTGCCGCAGGTATGGCAGGTTGCGTTACCGGGGCTAGGTAATTTATTTTTGGTATTGCTCAAAGACACCGCACTGGTCTCTGTGGTGGGTCTCAAGGACATCATGTATCAATCAGTACGAGGCGCGCAGTCAACGCAGCAGCCATTTACCTTTTATATGGCAGCAGCCATTATTTATTTGGGGCTGACGATGCTGATCACGGGCTTTATGATGTGGCTGGAATGGCGCGCCAACCCAGCGGCACGCTACGCCAAAAAGCTGACCCGTCAATCGACCACAGGGTAGAGGAGAGATACTCATGAATTGGAATTGGCAGGTTATTTTTGAGCATATCCCTGATTTGCTTGGCGGTGCGGTACTTACCGCGCAGCTGGTGGTGATCTCTGGCATTTTGGGTTTGTTTTTTGGTTTGATTTTGGCGCAGCTGCGACTGTCCAAAAGCTGGGCTGTGCAGGCTTTGCCTTTTGTTTATATTTTCTTTTTTCGTGGTACGCCGCTATTGGTGCAGATATTTCTGATCTATTATGGTTTGGGTCAGTTTGAAGCAGTGCGCAATTCGTTTTTATGGGAACCAGTACTCAGTCAACCTTACTGGTGCGCGATCATTGCCTTTACCATGAATACCAGTGCGTATTTAGCGGAGATTATTCGCGGTGCGATTCAGAGCATTCCTGTGGGCGAGCTTGAGGCGGCGGATGCCATTGGCATGTCAAAATGGCAGAAGCTAACCCGCATCACACTGCCGCGCGCTTTTGGTATCGTGATCCCTGCGTATAGTAATGAAGTGATCTTTATGCTCAAAGGCAGTGCGCTGGCCTCGACCATTACTTTGATGGACATCACTGGAGTGACGCGAACCATTAATGCAGAAACATATACGACGCTAGAGATGTTTTTTGCCGCAGGTATTGTCTATTTGCTGCTGTCGTGGGTGATTTTGTTTGGCTTTAGATTGTTCGAAAACAAACTCAATCGCTATATGAGTTATGTACCACCTGATGTGGTGACACGCACCATTGCATAAGTAGGTGTGCGTATCCGTTTATCTGTTATTGCTAGATGAGGTATCGTTATGAGTCAGTCACCCCATGTATCATTGGCCAATGCCATTGTAGCTGGACATACTGATACGGCAGCGGTCAGTCCGCGCCCTATTGGCAAAGTGGTCTGCGTAGGCCGCAACTATGCTGCCCACGCTCGCGAGCTGGGTAATGATGTACCCACGATGCCGATATTGTTTATGAAACCTGCGTCATCGGTGGTGCATATCAGTCGCACCAATAGTAGCGCTGATAATGTCATTGTGCGTCCTGATGTGGCCACCTATGGTGAGACGCATTACGAGGCAGAATTGTGTGTCCAGCTGGCGACAGACTTAAAAAATGCCAGCCGTGAGGAGGCGCAGCAAGCCATCGGCGCGGTGACTTTGGGTCTGGATCTGACCTTGCGTGAGTTGCAAAGCGCTTTAAAAGCCAAAGGCCATCCGTGGGAGCGTGCCAAGTGCTTTGATGGGGCGTGTGTGCTGGCGGACTGGATGTCGCCTAAAGCCTTTGGTGATTTTAGTAATGTGCACTATCAGCTGTCTATCAATGAGACGCTCAGGCAAGATGGCGATAGCGCTTTGATGTTGTTTCCGCTATATGAGTTGCTGGTTGAGATCAGTCAGGCTTTTTGCTTGCAAGCAGGTGATGTCATCATGACAGGTACGCCAAGTGGTGTGGGGGTGTTGCATGCAGGCGATCAGCTCACGCTGACATTGGGCGAGCAGCAGTGGCAAGCGACTGTGGCGTGATAGCAGTATCACACATGATAGCCATAGCCGCGTGAGATAAGACGCGCGGTTTAGAGCCAACGTGGTGGATACCTTAATAAAAATCCCAAGTGCAGGCTTGGGATTTTTTTGTTTTTGAACGGTTTGTTTAAACGTCATGCGCTCTACAATACACTCGCAGTAACCTGCTGATTTGAATTTGTTTTTATCGTTACCATCTTGCTGATACTGCGTATCGCCTATGTGTGCTGTCATCAAACGGTCATCTAACCTTCAACGTACTGTCATGAAATCTTCGTAGACTCATGCGTGATTCGTATTGTTGTGATGATACGGCCGTTATGGTTCTTATATGGTTTTACACTCCTTTGACAATAACTTTTGATGACAACTCCGCCCAACAGCAAGGTGACTGATAATGACATTACGCCAAGACAAGCAAAATCTCGCCCACGAAATGGTAGAAGACTCCAATCCAACCAACAACCCTGACTTTCAAACCATTGTGAACCACCGTATGAACCGCCGCAGTATGCTCAAAGGCGGCACTGGTCTGACCGCAGCGGCATTTTTTGGCACGTTGCCACTGGTTGGCTGCGGTAGTGATAGCAATGACAGCAGCAGCTTGGTTGGCAGCGGTGATGATGCCGCCATTCCAGCGTCAGGTGACTTGGCGCGTCCAGAAACACTTCAGTTTCAAGCGGTTGCACACTCGATTGCGGCCGATATGAGCGTGGCAGAAGGCTACAATGCCGAGATGATTTTGCCACTGGGTACGCCTTTGATGCCAGGACTGGATGATTGGAAAGACAACCGTGAGCAGTCGGCTGAGTCATTTGAGCATCGTATGGGTGACAATCATGATGGCATGTGGTTCTTTGGCAAAAACGGCAACAACTATGACCCCAAAGCAGCTGATAGTGGGTTGTTGGTGATGAACCACGAGTACGTCAACAGTGCTGAGCTCAGCCCATTTGGTTATTATGTCGAAGAAGATCCCAACGCCGCGCCCATTTATCAGAAATTTCGTCTGGCTTCAGACGTGCGCCGCGAGGTCAACTGTCATGGCGTCGCGGTGGTCGAGCTTACACGCCGCGCCGATGGCATGGGCTATGAGATGGTACCCAGCTCTAAGTACAATCGTCGCCTAACCAGCAGTACCGTGGCTGAACTGACAGGCCCTGTGGCAGGCTCTGATTTGGTCAAAACCAAATATGATCCAACGGGTATGAGAACGCGCGGTATTAATAACAATTGCGGTGCAGGACTGTCTCCGTGGGGCACATACTTAACCACAGAAGAAAACTTCCTTGGGGTGTTTGCCCGCGGACAAGATGCCAGCCAACTGAGCGCAGCGCAAAACTATGGCCGTGATCGTTATGGTGCAAAAGAGAAATTCGCCAGCTGGGGCTATTTGTGGCACACCCCCGCCGCTACAGACGCGATTATCCCTGATGAGTTTGCACGCTGGGACATGACCGCTGCTGGTACGACTGCTGCAGACGACTACCGTAATGGCTTTAATACTTTTGGTTTTATGACCGAGATTGACCCCTTTGATCCCAATGCCCACCCCAGAAAACGTACAGCATTGGGCCGATTCGCGCACGAAAACTGTGCCTATGTCCCTGTCAAACAGGGCCAGCCTGTGGTTTTTTATATGGGTGATGATTCGCGCGGTGAGTACATCTATAAGTTTGTCTCAAAGGAGATGTGGTCAAACAGTGACATCGGTGGTGGCTTGGCAGCGGGTGATAAATATCTGAATGAAGGCACATTATACGTCGCTATCTTTAATGAAGATGGCAGCGGCGAGTGGAAGACGCTGACTTATGGTCAAAACGGTTTGGATGCGTCAAACACAAAGCTGCCATTTGGTGGTCAAGACGAGGTGCTGGTTTATGCACGCGCCGCTGCTGACGTACTGGGCGCAACCAAGATGGATCGCCCAGAGTGGGTATCGGTCAGCCCCATCACAGGGGAAGTGTATGTGACCTTGACCAACAATAAGTATCGCGGCGAGCGCGATGAACAGCCTGTATCAGCGTCTAACCCGCGCAGTTATGACAATCATGGCAATGACAACGGTCACATCATTCGCTGGGCGGAAATGGGTGGCGATCATGCGGCGACCAATTTTGAATGGGACATCTATCTGTTTGCTGCGCCCAGTGATCTGACGGCTGAAAACTTATCAGGGCTAAATGCCAATAATGATTTGTCATCACCCGATGGCTTGTATTTTGATCCGCGTGGCGTGTTATGGATACAAACTGATGATGGCGCGTATACCGATACCACCAACTGTATGCTGCTTGCCGCATTGCCCGGCAAGGTCAATGATGGTCAGCTGGTCACCACCTCAGCAGGCCAACAGACCTACCTAGGTATGCAGGCCAATGAGGATAACATCAAACGCTTCTTTGTCGGTCCTGCAGGCTGTGAGGTGACTGGTATTACCATGACGCCTGATTTTAAAACACTATTTATCAACATTCAGCATCCGGGTAACACATGGGGTGCGGTCGCAGGTGGACAAACCCCGCGCTCAGCGACCGTCATGATTACCCGCGAGGATGGTGATGTGATTTTGGCCGAGTCTTTTGCATCAGCATCCACCACCGTGTAAACGGCAAATGATGGTTAAATAGCAGCACACCACATCAAAACCCCAGGTGATGGCTTGGGGTTTTTTTATGTGGATCTTGTGTGCTGTTAACCACATTCACAACAGCCATACTAGGGCGTGTTCCCATGTAGTGATAAACGTTTAAACTAAGGACATGGCCTAATGATACAAATCAATGCTTTCGCTACGGTATGTCTCCACGTAGTATGTGAAGCCATATCCATCGCCAAATATTGATTATATGAGCTCCAGCCATTCTGCCCCTGACGAACGCATCAATCACAGCACCGACAACGGTCAAGACACACCGATAGATGACAATATGGATAATGAAGATGCCAAAAGCCACGCTTGTATTGATGATCATGTGGATCGTGGCTGTCTGCTCAGTGAAAGCGCCGCGGCACCTGTCCAAACCGTAGCAGTCTCAGAGACACAGGACATGAAGAGGGACGAGAGTCACGATTTTTATGAGCAGTTGGCGCAGCTTGACGATCTTGAGCTTGAGGCGCTGGTTGAGTCTGATGATGATATTATGGAGATGCTACCGCGTCCACCTGTTACCTTGGTGGGATTTTTTGATGGGCTGGCACAGCTGGCGACCATGGGTGTGGTCGAAGTCACTGAGATTGCCGAAGCCATTCACCGTGAGATTATTTTGCGCCCATTTGGCCGCTTAAATGAGCGCAACCTCAAAAAGTGGCAGCGCGGTATCACGGGGCGCATCTATGGTACGGTGCGGCAGGTGAGCATGCTGGTGGGCAACAACATGTCCACAGGGGTGCGCATCTATCGTACGCTGCGCAGACAAAAACAAACGCCGCCACTACCGCGAAAAATAAAACGACTGGTTAACGTGATCAATGGCGTGATGGGTGATCATTTAGTCAGTCATCATAACGCGATGGCAGTCTCAATGGCGTTATATGAAAACCAAGAACAGCGGCAGACAGCCACGATATCAGGGCGGGTGGTAGTACTGTGTCATGGTCTGTGCATGAGTCATCTAAGTTGGCATGTGACCGAAGGCGTCAGCCTTGGCGATCGGTTGACAACGCAGCAGCCTGACATCACCGTCTTGTACCTTGATTACAACACGGGTCAGCGCATCTCCAAAAATGGCCGCAATCTCTCCAAAGTGTTACAAGACCTGCTTGATGCCAACCCGAATATCAGCCAGATTGATTTGGTCGGGCACAGTATGGGCGGCTTGGTCGCTCGTAGTGCGCTGTTTTATGGTAAGTTGCAAGGCCGCTCATGGGTACACGGAGTGGGCAACCTGATTACCTTAGGCTCGCCGCATCACGGCGCCAGCCTTGAGCGCATTGGTTATTATGTTCAAGACATGATCGCCAAGCTGCCCTTTGCAGGCTCGCTGGCCAAGCTTGGCGATCTACGCAGCGCAGGTATCATCGATTTACGTTACGGCAGTATTCGTGATGCCGACTGGAAGTCGCTTGAGGGGCGCAGCGTATTGCCGCAAGAGTTTCGCCATCCTGCGCGCTTGCCGCTCGATATCCATACTTATTTTGCAGCGGCCACCTTGCTCGAAGATCATTACCATTCCAAAGCCACCCACCTGCTGGGTGATGGTTTGGTTACTATTGAGTCAGCGCTTGGTGAGCACACGGGCGAGCATACGCTGTTTTTACCCGAAAGCCACAAAGCGGTGTTTTATGGCGTCAGTCATTATGATTTGTTGTATAACGAGCGCGTGCATCAGCAGGTCATCACATGGCTGATGGCCAACGGGCATAGCGATCAGACATCAGATGACTATGAGCTGGGCGGGCGTATCGAATCCTACCCCAGCAATTTTGAAATATTACTATAGTTGCGGACGTTCCCATTACGTTGATGGTCACAAAACGCATGATATCATCATTCATAAAAAACCCCTCAAAGCGTATGCCTTGAGGGGTTCTAGGGATATACCCTAGTATGAGACATCTACTGGTTATTCTGCAAAAATAGCCGTGACATCGTCTTTATCAAAGCGATAAACGGAACCGCAAAATCCGCAATCCATCTCAAACGTGCCGCCTTGCTCATCAATGATTTCTAATGCTTCTGCTTCACCGATTTGTTCGATGGCCGTTTCACATTTCTCGCGTGAGCAGGTGCAACCAAAGGCTAGGGGGGCAGGCTTTGGCGCAACGATGTTTTCTTCATGATATAAGCGATAAAGAATCTCGCTCGCGTCCAGTGTTGTCAGCTCTTCTGCCTTGACCGTACGTGTCAACACACTTAAACGCGTCCATAGATCATCATCGATACCAGCATCTTCGTTTTGCTCGACTTCAGCCGTTTCTTCCGCTGTACGCGGTAGCATCTGCACCAATATACCGCCCGCTTGCAGGCCGTCAGAGGCCAGATTGATAAGCGTCGGAATCTGCGCTGATTGCTTTTGATAATGCGCCAAGCAGTCTGCCAGATTGTCATGGCTGCGCTCAACGATACCTTGGTACGGCTCACCGCCATCAGGCTGGATATTGATAAACAACACGCCTTGTCCCACTGCGCCAAGCTCGGCAAAGGCGTCTTTAGCATGGATCATATCGTGCCACGCTTGTATGTGCTCGTCCGTCTCACCTTTCCAGCTGGCAAGCGCACGGATGATACCGTTTTGATCGCACTCTGCCATCGCCCAGTTTAGTAGGCTGTCACTGTCTGAAGATTGCAACTGGATAGACAAGCGACCATTGATTTTAACGGTACTGATAAGCAAACTGGCGGCCGTCAACATCTCACCCAATAAGCGCTTGATGGCTTCAGGGTAGGGCTTTTGGGCAATGGTACTTGCATAGCTGCGTGATAGGCGTACCACATCGCCGCGCACAGGCGAGTCTTCAATAAAAAAACGTTGGCGTACGTCAACATCGGCCGTGGTGTGCTGGGCATCATTTTGGTCAGGAGTATTCTGGTTATGCTGTGTCATAGGTGCCATATGTGATTGAGAAGTTGCTAACTTTATGGGGATGGTTGCGTAATTATCAATTGTATACGTCGGCAAGCGGGTGCCCATTATCGTTATTTATGTCCCATAACAAGCGCTTATATTGCCTGTTGGTGGGATAAAACAGAGAAAATAAGTGCGGGTCACGTGCTTTGTGATTTGGTAACAAACAATCTCTACAGATAAAAAACATTACTCATGTTGGTGGATTTGTTGTAGAGTAACATTAACTTGCATGATGTAACGCACAGTAAGAGCAGGGAAGCATGGTCACGAAAAACCGATAAATCAGCGGTCACCGCGCCCAAGATCCCTTTCAAATTCGATGTGATAAAAAGGAAGTCTCGCATGGCCTATTTCAGCTCCAAACCTTTAGCCTTTGCCACCTTTATGGCCCTCGGTCTTGCTGGCTGTAACAACAGTAGCCAAACCACAGCCGAAGCGCCAGCCACAGATGGTGCAGAGCCAACTGAAGCGGCTGCCAACATGAATGGCACGCTACAAAAAATTAAAGATTCAGGCACTATTGTCGTCGGTCACCGTGACTCTTCCATTCCATTTTCTTATATTGCTGATGATCCCAATCAGCCGATCGGTTATGCGCACGATTTAGAAATGAAAGTTGTCGAAGCGGTCAAAGAAAAGCTCAACATGCCAGACCTTAACGTCCGTTATAACTTGATCACCTCACAAACGCGTATTCCGTTGGTACAAAACGGCACGGTAGATTTTGAGTGTGGTTCAACCACCAATAACGAAGAGCGTCAAAAACAAGTCGCTTTCTCCAATGGTTTCTTTGAAATTGGTACACGCCTACTCACCAAAAACGACTCGGGTATCCAAGGCTTTGAAGACCTAAAAGGTAAGACGCTTGTCACCACAGCAGGCACCACCTCAGAGCGTTATATCCGTCAGTATGATAATGACAACAATATGGATATGAACATCATCTCAGCCAAAGATCACGGCGAAGCATTTTTGATGCTAGAAAATGGCCGTGCTGATGCTTTTATGATGGATGATGTCTTGCTTGCAGGCGAAAAAGCCAAAGCCAAAAATCCTGATGAATGGGTCATCGTGGGTGAGCCGCAGTCATTTGAGATTTATGGTTGTATGATGCGTAAAGACGATCCTGAATTCAAAGCTGTGGTTAACGACGCGTTGAACAATGTCTTTAGCTCAGGCGAGATCAATAGCATTTATGACAAGTGGTTCTTAAACCCAGTCCCACCGAAAAACGTCAACCTCAACTTTGAGATGTCTGACAATCTAAGAGACTTGATTGCCAATCCACACGACGGCGCTCAGCCAAAAATGGCGACCGCTCAATAAAGTTTTTGTCCCTCAATATGGCTTGCCTATACGTCAGATATATCTTATCTGACGTATAGGTTTATCAATCGCGGCTTGGAGAGACAACCATGAATTATAGCTGGAACTGGGGTGTGCTCTTTGAGCAGACTGGTATTGGCAACGAGCTTTACATCCATTGGATGATCACCGGTCTCGGCTGGCTGCTACTGATTGGTAGTATTGCATGGGCCATCGCGATGGTCGTGGGTACAGTCTTTGGTATCATGCGTACTCTGCCCAATAAAACAGCACGTGCCATTGGTACGGCCTATGTGACCTTTTTTCGTAACATTCCCCTCTTAGTGCAGTTGTTCTTTTGGTTTTATATTGCTCCCGGCTGGCTGACGCCTGCGATACAAGAGTGGTGGTATAAGGATTTATCGCCAAATACTTCCGCCATGCTATCGGCGAGTATCGGTCTTGGCTTATTTACCGCCGCTCGTATTGTTGAGCAGGTGCGGACGGGTATCGAGTCGCTACCTGATGGACAGAGTAACGCCGCCTATGCATTGGGCTTTAGTATTCCACAAGTCTATAAAGAAGTGCTGCTACCGCAAGCCTTTCGTATTATTTTGCCACCGCTCAGCTCTGAGCTGACCAACTGTTTTAAAAACGCTTCTGTCGCCTCCTTGGTTGGGGTGATGGAGCTGATCAGTCAAACCAAAACCATCAGTGAATATACGCAAAACAGTATCGAGATTTATACTTATGCGACGATTATCTATTTGGTGTTCAATTTATCATTGATCGCTATTATGGGACTGATCGAGCGTAAACTGCGGGTACCTGGGCTTATTGCGGGAGGTCAGAAATGAGCATGATGACCGAATTAGCGACCGCTTATCCTGGTCTGATGGGCGGCATGATCACCACCTTAAAAGTGCTGTTTTTGGCAATTATTGGTGGTATTAGCTTAGGCACGGTACTGGCATTGATGCGCTTGTCTGGTATCAAAGCGCTTGAAGTCCCCTCAAAGTTATACGTCAATTACTTCCGCTCAGTACCGCTGCTACTGGTGCTGTTGTGGTTTTATTTTGCCGTACCGATGATTTACTTTTGGGTGGCGGGCAAGTATCTACAAATCAATGCTGCGTTTGCCTCTTGTGTGGTTGCCTTTATGATGTTTGAGGCGGCGTACTTCTCAGAGGTGGTGCGTGCGGGTATTCAATCGATTGGTAGCGGACAAATCAATGCCGCCAAAGCGCTCGGTATGACCTACGGGCAGACCATGCGTTTGGTCATCTTGCCGCAAGCCTTTCGCAAGATGCTGCCGCTGATTTTGCAGCAATGTATTATCCTATTTCAAGACACAACCTTGGTATTTGCCATTGGGTTGACCGACTTTTTCCGCGCAGCCTACGTCCGCGGTGAACTGATGGGTCTGCTCACCCCGTATATTTTAGGTGCGGGCGCGGTGTACTTTGTCATCAGCTTGACAGCCTCGATTGGTGTGCAGCAGATACAAAAGCGTTTGCGGTTTTAGGGTATATGCCGCGCGCTTAAACGTCAGTGTTTTGACAAATTTTTAATGATGTTTTTTAGATAGCAGTTATCGATAATAACGTGGTTAGGAGCCAGTGATGAGCAATGCTGATACGTATGTAAATTCCTTTGGTGGACTGGTTACTAACAATGGTCATGCGACCGATGAGATGGTCATTCAAATGACCGATGTCAGCAAGTGGTATGGCGACTTTCAAGTATTGACCAAGTGTACCGCGCACGTGCACAAGGGTGATGTGGTGGTCGTCTGTGGCCCTTCAGGCAGTGGTAAATCGACGTTGATTAAGACCGTCAATGGTCTTGAGCCTTTTCAAGAAGGCAAAATCATGGTCAACGGCATCTCTGTTGGCGACTCAAAAACCAATTTGCCCAAGCTGCGTAGTCGTGTGGGTATGGTGTTTCAGCACTTTGAGCTGTTTCCGCATTTGACCATCATTGACAACTTAACCGTCGCTCAGATCAAGGTGCTAGGCCGCAAAGAAAGTGAGGCCAAGCAAAAGGCCATGGCGTATCTTGACCGTGTCGGTCTGACCGAGCAAGCGCCTAAATACCCTGCCGAGCTCTCTGGTGGTCAGCAGCAGCGGGTGGCGATTGCGCGTGCGCTTGCCATGGATCCTGTAGCGATGCTCTTTGATGAGCCGACCTCGGCGCTTGACCCTGAGATGATTCAGGAAGTGCTCGATGTGATGATGGAGCTGGCGCGTGAGGGCATGACCATGATGTGTGTGACCCATGAGATGGGCTTTGCCAGTCAGGTCGCCAACCGCATTATCTTTATGGATGAGGGGCATGTGGTCGAGAATTGTAGCAAAGATGAGTTTTTTGAAGGCGCAAAAAGCGAGCGCGCGCAACTGTTTTTATCGAAGATTTTGAATCATTAAACACGCTTCAATTGACAATTATTGATCGTTTTATCTTCAATAAAAGTACCCGAACTAAACCCTATTTATCACCAGTAATGACGATACAAAGCGCCTTATTGAAGACAGTGAAATGCTCTCTTTGATAGGGCGCTTTGTATTTAGTATCTTTTATCTAGCGATTTGAAAAACGAACGGGAGACTGTGATGTTTACGCCCAAAGCCTTTAAAGAAGACAATTTTACGACCATAAAGGCCTTTATCAAAGAGCAGCCACAAGCGACGCTCATCGCACACACCAAGTCGGGATTGGAGGCTTGTCATGTTCCGATGTATTGGCAGGATGATGGTAGTAAGTATGGTTGTCTGTATGGGCACATCGCCAAAGTCAATACGCTGAACCACAGTGATAATCTTGATACGCCATGGCTGGTGATATTTCAAGATGCAGGTCATTATATCAGCCCCAATTGGTATCCAAGTAAAGCGATCACCCATAAAGAGGTACCGACTTGGAACTATCGTAGCGTGCATGTCACAGGGTCAGTGAGTCTGCTCACGGCACCTGAAGACTTGATTGATATTTTATCAATGCTCACTCAAGCTTTTGAAGCCAGTCAGCCGATGCCATGGTCGCTTAATGATGCGCCAGACAGCTATATTCAGTCGCTTTGCCGCGCGATTGTGGGTATTCGTGTCGACATTACGGATGTGCAAGCGCAGTTCAAACTGAGTCAAAACAAAACAGCGGACAATAGAGCGGGAGTCGTCGCAGGACTGAGGCAGTGCAATACAGCAAAGGCAGGTGCCATGGCGGCGCTGATTGGTTCAGTAAATCGGTAAAAACAGTACAATATAAATGGATTAAATATGACTTAACGATATCAATCTAACTTAATCTCACTAGGACAAGCTATGACACTAAAACGAACGGTTGGCATACTGCTATTTAACGAAGTAGAAGTATTGGACTTTGCTGGGCCTTTTGAGGTGTTCTCACTGGCCGAAAACGGCGCAAGCGATAAACACTTTGAGGTCATTACTATTGCCGAACATCCAGCAGCGATCTCGGCTAGAAACGGCCTACAGGTCATCCCTGATTATAGTTTTGCCACTCATCCAAAGATTGACGTACTCGTGATCCCTGGTGGTTATGGTGCTGAAAAAATAGAAATCCACAACCAGACAGTGCTTGATTGGATCACCACGCAAGCAAGCGTCGCTGAGCTGACCTTGTCGGTATGCACAGGTGCGCTGCTACTGGCAAAAGCAGGACTGCTCGCTGGTCGAGCGGCAACCACGCACTGGATGGATTTAGACACCTTAGCCTCGTATCCCGATATAGAAGTGATTGCTAACACCCGCTATGTTGATGCCAGTGTCGATGCCAGCGATGATACGCATAATATTGTCACTTCAGCAGGAATCAGTGCAGGCATCCATGCAAGCTTATATTGCGTGGAAAAACTCATAGACAATGACACCATGCATGCAACCGCCAACCGTATGGAATTCGATATTGACTAGGGCGCGGTTCGATAGGTGAGTGTCTGTCTGTTTACTGATACAATAGCGGCCAAGATGCTAATAATTAAAAGAAGCCGTCAACCATAGTGGAGCAGTTATGAGTACAGAAAAACAAGCAAATAAAGGTATCGTGATCATTGGTGCAGGCTTGGCAGGCTGGCATGTGATTGATGCGATTCGTGCCAAAGACAAAGACATTCCGATTACCTTAATCACTGCCGATAATGGCGATCGTTATCACAAACCGATGCTGACTATGGCGATCAGCCAAAACAAACGCGCGTCAGACCTCGTACGAGCAACAGGCATGGATGCGGCAAAAACGGCAGGCGTGACGCTACTTGCCGATACGCAGGTCACAGATATTGATACGACTACTCAGCAGCTACAGCTTATCTCAGCCAACAGACCAGACCCAGCTCACACCGATTATGCCACGATCAATTATGATAAGTTGGTGCTGGCGATGGGCGCGCATCCTATTTTCCCCAAAAGTTTGCCAGAAGATTTGGTCTGGCATGTCAATCATATCGAGCAATTTAGTCAGCTACAAGAAAAGCTGGCAACAGGTAGCCAACACGTTGCCATCGTTGGCGCTGGCATGGTCGGCACTGAAATTGCCGAAGACCTACTCAAAGCAGGTCATCAAGTCACACTGATTGATCTGAATGATGCGCCATTATCACAAATGCTACCAGCCAAAGCGACGGCACGGATTGCTAAGGCGATTGAATCACAAGGCATTCAATTCTTGGGTGGTTATCAAGTAGCTGCCGTTACTCGTATGAGTGATAGCGACAGCGATGCTGAAAAACTCAAAGTAGACTATATGCCGCTTGCTTCAACAGATGACAGCGCCGAAGCTGAGCAGCCCGAGCCATTGATCGTCGATCATGTAATCGCCAGTACAGGACTCACTGTCGATGAGCAATTGCCAGCGGCGGCAGGAGTAGCATTTGACCGCCGTACGGGTATCGAGGTCGATGCGGCGACTTTGCGCACTGACACTGCAGACATCTACGCTATTGGTGATTGCATGTCGATCAATGGCGTGGCCTGCCGTTACGTGGCACCACTGCGCGCGCAGGCAGCGACCATCGCTGATGATATCTTGGGTCAGGAGCACAGCGGCTACGACCACAAGCCACCGATGATTCGCCTAAAAAACAAAGCCATCTCAGTGATGGTGACGGGCGTTCCATACGCGGCTGGTAACTGGCAAGTGACCACTGAAAGTGAGGAGGAGCTCATCATGGATTTACTGGATGGTAACGATGCCGTCAGTGCCACAGTAACCATCAAAGCGCCTGCAGCACCCAAAGCCTCCTAATGGATTCGTTTAAAAAGTAAGTATAAAAAAATATTAGTGATCATTGAGCCAGCCCATTTTTAGAATGTGGCTGACTTTTTTATGTCAAAAAGATGCCATCAGTTTGTGTTATCTTTTCTGTAGTCAGAATTTTTATGACTGATTAAATGATACATAATGTATTGATATTATTGACAGGCTTTCATTTATGGCGTTATAGTAGTTAAATGCGATGTGCAATCTGATCAAGGAAGAACGGTTGCCAGCAAGCCATTCATGAGCACTGTCTATAAATACTATAAAAAATAAAACGAAAGGACTCGTTATGACTCAAAATTCTAATTCCGCTGCAACTCACGTTGATTTCGATGCGATTTTAAATAATATCCCGAGTGTCAATATGGGCGCGCGCTCCGCCAATGCGCCGCTGACCCAAAGCTACGACAAAGGGCCTGATGTGCCGCTGATTGAAGCGACCATCGGTGACTTTTTTGATGCCATTGTCTCCAAATACCCTGATCGTGAAGCGCTGGTCGTCTGTCATCAAAACATCCGCTGGACCTACCAACAGCTACAGCAGCAGGTCAACCAGTTAGCCAGTAGTATGATTGAGATGGGGCTGGAGGTTGGTGACCGTATCGGGATTTGGTCACACAACAACGCCGAATGGCTACTGATGCAATTAGCCACTGCAAAAGTCGGCGTTATCCTCGTCAATATCAATCCTGCCTACCGCACCTTTGAGCTGCAATACGCTCTAAACAAACTCGGCTGTTCAGCGCTGGTGCTCATGCGTCATTTTAAAACCAGTGATTATGCCAGCCTGATCCGGGAGCTATGTCCTGAGATTTATCATAAAAACTACACCCAGCTTGATTTGGTTGAGATACCTACGATCGAGCGTATCATTTGGATTGATGAACCAGAGTCGGATGAAACCTTTGGTTTTATGCAAAAATTCTCAAACTGGATGGCGGAAGGCGATGCCAATGATCCACGCGTTGCCGAGCGCCAAGCCCAGCTTAGTAACACCGATGCCATCAATGTGCAATTTACCAGTGGCACGACAGGCACACCAAAAGGCGCAACCTTAACCCACCGCAATATCCTTAATAACGGCTATTTTATCGGCGAGGCCATGAATCTCACTGAAGAAGATAGACTGTGTATCCCAGTACCGCTGTATCATTGTTTTGGTATGGTGCTGGGCAATTTGGCGATTCTGACGCATGGTGGCTGTATCGTTTATCCAAACGATGGTTTTGAGCCGTTGACCGTATTACAAGCCGTCGAAGAAGAGAAGTGTACGGGTCTACATGGCGTGCCCACGATGTTTATCGCTGAGCTGGACCATCCTGAATTTGAGAACTTTGATTTATCCACCTTGCGCACGGGCATCATGGCAGGCTCCAGCTGCCCGATTGAGGTCATGCGCCGCGTCATCGATAAGATGCATATGAGCGAGGTCACCATTGCCTACGGTATGACCGAAACCAGTCCCGTATCTTGCCAAACCAATGAGCACACGCCACTTGAGAAGCAAGTATCGACCGTCGGACTGGTACAGCCCGCGCTTGAGGTCAAAGTGATCGACACCGAGACGGGCGAGATTATGCCGATTGGGGAGACAGGCGAGCTACTCACGCGTGGCTATTCTGTGATGAAAGGCTATTGGGGCAGCCGCTTCAAAACGCGCGCGTCGATAAAAGATGGCTGGATGCATACGGGTGATCTGGCCACAATGGACGAAGATGGCTATGTCAAAATTGTCGGTCGTAGTAAAGACATGGTGATTCGCGGTGGCGAAAACATCTATCCAGTCGAGATCGAAAACTACCTTTATCGTCATCCCAAAATTCGTGATGTGCAAATCGTCGGCATACCTGATGAGCGTTATGGCGAAGTGCTGGCGGCGTGGATTATCCCCAAAGAGCCGGACTGCTTGAGCGAAGAGGAAGTGCGTGAATTCTGTAGCGAGCATATCGCCCATTATAAAGTGCCGACTTACTATCGCTTTGTCACCGAGTACCCCATGACCATTACGGGTAAAATCCAAAAGTATAAAATCATTGAGCAGATGAAAGAAGAGCTCGGCTTATAGTAGATCGCCTAGTTCGTCTGTAAGAAAAAAACTATCTAGCATTTGTACCATTTAGTGTCTGTATCATTGAACATTATCATTATGAGTCGAGACAACAAGAAAAAGTGACTCACATTTATAAACAAGGGACATCATGAGCACGATCATCACCAGTAAACTGAGCCCAAATTCGAGCGACTTTCAGCAAAACAGTGCCGCGATGCAAGCGATCGTCGATGATCTGTATGTACACCTGCGTAAAGTCGCCCAAGGCGGCTCAGAGCGCGCCCGTGCTAAGCATCTAGCACGCGGCAAACTGTTGCCACGTGAGCGGGTCGAGCGTTTGCTTGATGTGGGTACACCGTTTTTGGAAGTGGCACCGATGGCCGCCCACGACATGTATGGCGAAGAGATTCCAGCGGCGGGCGTGATTGCGGGTATCGGGCGTATCAACGGTATCGAGTGTATGATCGTCTGTAATGATGCCACTGTAAAAGGCGGCACTTATTACCCAATGACGGTCAAAAAGCATCTACGCGCGCAAGAAATTGCACAAGAAAATCATCTGCCGTGTGTTTACTTGGTCGATTCAGGTGGTGCCAACTTACCGAACCAAGATGACGTATTCCCTGATAAAGAGCATTTCGGCCGTATCTTTTTTAACCAAGCCAATCTAAGTGCGGCAGGTATACCACAAATCGCGGTGGTCATGGGTAGCTGTACGGCTGGCGGCGCGTATGTGCCTGCGATGAGCGATGAGTCCATTATTGTCAAAGAGCAAGGCACCATCTTTTTGGGTGGGCCGCCACTGGTCAAAGCAGCAACGGGTGAAGAGGTGACCGCAGAGGATTTGGGCGGCGGTGATGTGCATACGCGGCTCTCAGGCGTGGTCGATCACTTAGCGCAAAACGACACCCATGCGTTATCCATCGCCCGTAATATCGTCAGTCATCTCAATCGCCCTGCTAAAAATATCCCCAATCAAATCACACCCAAGCCACCACGGTATGAGGCCAAAGAGCTATACGGTGTGATTCCAACGGACAAGCGCAAGCCATTTGATATCAAAGAAATCATCGCCCGTATCGTTGATGACAGTGCCTTTGATGAATTCAAAGCGCGCTTTGGCACCACCTTAGTGTGCGGGTTTGCCCATATCGAAGGAATGCCCGTCGGTATCATTGCCAATAACGGCATTCTATTTAGTGAGTCGGCGCAGAAAGGCACGCACTTTATTGAGCTGTGCTGTAAACGCAAAATACCGTTGGTGTTCCTGCAAAATATCACAGGCTTTATGGTTGGGCGTAAATACGAAAACGAAGGGATTGCCCGTCATGGTGCCAAAATGGTCATGGCCGTCGCCAATGCCAAAGTACCCAAATTCACCGTCATTGTTGGCGGCTCATTCGGCGCGGGTAACTACGGCATGTGTGGCCGCGCTTATAGTCCACGTTTCTTATGGATGTGGCCAAATGCCCGTATCTCAGTGATGGGCGGTGAGCAGGCGGCCTCAGTATTGGCAACCGTCAAGCGTGATAACTTTAATCGCAAGGGTGAGGCTTGGAGTGAGGAAGATGAAGCGGCCTTTAAAGCGCCAATTCGTGAGATGTACGAAGAACAAGGACATCCCTATTATGCCACCGCGCGCCTGTGGGACGACGGCGTGATTGACCCTGCGGATACCCGTCATGTATTGGCCTTAGGATTGAGTGCTGCTTATAACGCCCCGATTGAAGAGACGACTTTTGGTGTCTTTAGAATGTAAGCGCTGCGGGTTGCCCGTAATAAGATAGTGGTGCGACACCTTTTTAAACATACAATTCTATCGCGCCATCGAAGTTTGACATCTTACTTTCTTATATGGGCATTATGATGGATAGCCCAAACCTTGGGCTAAGTAGTTACATAGACATATAAATAGGAAGATAGAGACAGTTATGAAAGAAACAAAGAAAGAAGCAAAATCAAAAAATAGTCATGATTATAAAAGCCTGTTGGTCAGCGTTGAGCAGCATGTGGCTACCGTGACATTGAATCGTCCTAAAATACGTAATGCCTTTAATGATGAAATGATTGCCGAGTTGACCGATGCCTTTACTAAGCTAGGCGCTGATGACAATGTACGTGTCATTGTACTCGCGGCGGCTGGCAAGGCATTTTGTGCGGGCGCTGATCTTAATTGGATGCGCGCCATGGCGGATTATAGCTATAAAGAAAATCTAGCGGATGCTGATAAATTGGCGCAAATGCTCAAGACGATTTATGAATGCCCTAAGCCGACGATTGCGGCAATCCAAGGCGATGTCTATGCTGGCGGTATGGGTCTGGTTGCGGTCTGTGATGTGGCGATCGCGGTGAATATTGCCAATTTTTGTTTAAGCGAAGTGCGCTTGGGTTTAGCACCTGCCACGATCAGTCCTTATGTCATCCGTACCTTGGGTGCGAGAGCCTCTCAGCGTTATTTCTTAAGTGCTGAGGTATTCGATGCCAAAAAGGCGCGTCAGCTTGGCTTTATTCACGAGCGCGTCAGCGAAGAATGGCTGGATGATGAAGTAGCGGCATTCTGTAGCAAGGTCGTTAAAAACAGCCCCGATGCGGTCAAAACCTGCAAGCAGCTATTACACGATGTCGCTGGTGCGCCCATCACTGATGAGCTGATTGCCGATACGGTCAAAGGTATCGCTGATATTCGTTCATCTACACAAGGTCGCGAGGGCGTGCAAGCCTTCTTGCAAAAGCGTAAGCCTGATTGGCTAACGTCAAACTAACTAGCAGCAGAATAATGATAGATAAACGGACAAATAGACAAGACGTCAAATAACAACGACAAGACACAGGGATAGTTATGTTTTCTAAAATTTTAATCGCCAACCGTGGTGAAATTGCTTGCCGAGTGGCTGCGACTGCCAAGCGTCTGGGTGTCAGTACCGTTGCGGTTTATTCTGATGCTGATCGTAGCGCTAAACATGTGGCGGTCTGTGATGAAGCGATCTATTTGGGCGGTTCGGCACCAAAAGACAGCTATCTCAAAGGCGATGATATTATTGCCATTGCCAAGCAAACAGGTGCTGAGGCTATCCATCCGGGCTATGGGTTCTTAAGTGAAAATGCCGACTTTGCACAGGCCTGCCAAGATGCGGGTTTGGTCTTTATCGGTCCCTCTGCTGATGCCATCCGTGCCATGGGCGGCAAGTCTGAGTCCAAGCGCTTAATGGAGGCCGCTGGCGTGCCGCTAATACCGGGCTATCATGGTGACAACCAAAATGCCCAGTTTTTGCAGCAGCAGGCAGATGATATTGGCTATCCTGTCTTGATTAAAGCGAGTGCTGGTGGCGGTGGTAAAGGTATGCGTATCGTTGAAAAAAGCAGCGATTTTATTGACTTGCTCGACTCGTGCCGCCGTGAAGCGATTACCAGCTTTGGCAATAATCAGGTATTGATCGAAAAATATGCGCTCAAACCACGCCATATCGAAATTCAAGTATTCGGTGATACGCATGGCAATTACGTGCATCTGTTTGAGCGTGATTGTTCCGTGCAGCGTCGCCATCAAAAAGTATTAGAAGAAGCACCTGCACCGGGTGTCGATACTGCCATGCGTCAGGCAATGGGCACCGCCGCTATCGAAGCGGCACGCGCGGTTGATTATGTCGGCGCGGGCACGGTTGAGTTTATCGTTGAGCAGCGCGAAGGCACGATGAATTTTTATTTCATGGAAATGAACACGCGCTTGCAAGTTGAGCATCCCGTCAGCGAAGCCATTACTGGTGTGGATTTGGTCGAGTGGCAACTGTTGGTCGCTGCGGGTCAGCCATTGCCAAAATCGCAAGACGAGCTAGCGATTAATGGACATGCGATCGAAGCGCGTATCTGTGCTGAAAACCCCGACAATAATTTCTTACCAGCGACAGGGACGTTATTCACTTATCAAAAGCCTGAGCACAGCACCTTTAACATTGCTGATGTGCGTATCGACGATGGCGTCCGCGCGGGTGATGTGATCAGTCCTTTTTATGACTCTATGATTGCCAAACTTATCGTGCATGCGCCTACGCGTGAGCAAGCATTAGCAAGACTCGATCGAGCATTGGCGCAGACGCGTATCGTGGGTTTGCCAAATAACGTGGCGTTTTTGCGTTATATTTTAAATACCGACTCGTTTAGCAACACCAATCTTGATACGGCGCTGATAGAGCGCGAGCAGGACAAGCTGTTTGATCAGCATCCGCTTGGGTTATCGACGCTTGTGGTGACGGCTATTATCCAGCAGCTTGCCAGCGAAGCCGTATCGCAAAAGACAGATACTGACCCCTTTAGTAAGCCGACAGGGTTCCGTGCTTATAACGATTATACCCGCTCTTTTAGCCTCATTTATGATGAGCAGTCATATATTGCGCGCATCAGCAATTGGCATAATGCGAATTGTGCTGATAGTAAAAAGAGCGACGATAATCGCAGTAGCTTTACGCTTGTTATCGAGAAAGAAATCGCGAATACGCAGGACGCTAGTAATATAAATATGGCTGCTCAGACAGAAACGGTGTACGAAGGGCAAGTCAGCTACGACAGTAGTGACGCGCACAATCATACTTTGTGGTTAGAGGGTGCACGTATCAGCGCCCAAAGCTGGGTAAATAACGAGACGGTCTATGTGTTCACAGACAGTGGACGCGATGAAATTACCCTGATTGATGTGATGGCGCATGTGGGTGAGGACACCGCAGCGGTCGGTAGCTTAAAATCACCGATGCCCGGGCAAGTGGTTGCCTTTAAAGTGGCGGTAGGCGACACGGTCAAAAAAGGTGAGCCGCTTGCCGTCATCGAGGCCATGAAGATTGAACATACCATTACCGCGCCGACAGATGGCGTGGTGGCAGAGCTACTGTTTGCAGCAGGTGACTCGGTTGCTGATGGTGATGAGCTATTGCGCATTGATAGTGAAAGCGAATAAAAAAGGATAATAAGTATGAGCCATTCGTATCCAGAGCATGTCACTATTGTCGATGTCAGTCCGCGTGACGGCCTACAAAACGAATCAGCGACGGTGCCGACTGCTATTAAGCAAGCACTCATTAATGATCTGATTGCAGCGGGCGTCAAAAAATTGGAAGCAACCAGTTTTGTGTCGCCAAAGTGGGTGCCGCAAATGGGTGATAACAGCGCGCTACTCGAAGCACTAGCGCCGACACGGCAGAAAGACGTTTGCTATTCGGTACTCGTGCCCAATATGCGCGGCTTTGAAAATGCTATTTTGCACCGTCCTGATGAGATTGTCATTTTTGGCTCAGCCAGTGAAACCTTTAGCCAAAAAAACATCAACTGTAGTATCGATGAAAGCATTGAGCGTTTCGCACCAGTAGCTGCGGCAGCAAAAGCGCAAGGCATCAAAGTACGCGGCGTTATCTCTTGTACCGTTGGCTGTCCTTATGAAGGCGAGATTGACCCGAGCCAAGTCGCTTATGTCACCAAGCGCTTGATTGAAATTGGCTCAGAGCAGATTGGTATTGCCGATACCATTGGGGTGGGTACACCGCTTAAAGTGCAGCGTGCCCTGCAAGCCGCCCTTGAGTACGCTGATATCACGATGCTGTCTGGCCACTTTCATGACACTTATGGTCAAGCGCTCAGCAATACCTTAGCGGCGTTACAAATGGGGGTCAGTGAGTTTGATACCTCAGTCGCAGGCCTCGGTGGTTGTCCGTATGCCAAAGGCGCAACGGGCAATGTCGCGACCGAAGACGTCGTGTATATGCTACATGGTATGGGTATCAGCACGGGTATCGACTTGGATAAATTGGTCGTGGCGGGTGAACGTATCAGTGATTTCTTAAAGCGTCCAAATGGCTCAAACGTGGCACGGGCTTTGATTAATAAACGTCAGTCTTAACTATCACTACTCTTAATAATAGTTATGACAAAAGGAATACAGCGCTACTGAGATAAATTTTATGCAGCCTCTGTCTGCGAAGGCACAGCAAGCAAGAAAAATTTGTTTCAGTTGCGCGTGCAGATACAGATACTTTTTTTGTTTAGTATTGACTAGAGTTTAAATAAAAATTGACGTTTCAAAAATAAAACCTCAAAAAACAAGGAATGGTTATGAGTTTACTTGGATTGAATTTTCAGCTTGGCGAAGATATCGACGCCCTACGCGATGTCGTGCAGCAATTTGCGGCAAATGAGATTGCTCCGCGCGCAAGCGAGATTGACAGTAGCGATGAGTTCCCCATGGATCTATGGCAAAAGATGGGCGATCTCGGCCTGCATGGTATCACCGTTCCTGAAGAATACGGCGGCTCGAACATGGGTTATGTCGCCCATATGGTGGCGATGGAAGAGATCAGCCGCGCGTCGGCATCGGTAGCGCTCAGCTACGGTGCCCACTCCAACCTGTGTATCAACCAAATCAAACGCAACGGCTCTGAGGCGCAAAAACAAAAGTATTTGCCAAAGCTGATCAGTGGTGAGTTCATCGGCTCATTGGCAATGAGTGAGACAGGTGCTGGCTCAGATGTCGTTAGTATGAAACTCAAAGCTGAAGAAAAAGATGGCAGTTACGTCTTAAACGGCAGCAAAATGTGGATCACCAATGGTCCTGATGCGGATGTGATGGTGGTCTATGCCAAGACCGATCCCGAAATGGGTGCCAAAGGCATGACTGCCTTTATCGTTGAAAAAGATATGGAAGGGTTTGGCATGGCGCAAAAGCTCGATAAATTGGGTATGCGAGGTAGCCACACGGGCGAGATGACCTTTAACAATGTGACAGTACCGAGCGAAAATATCTTGGGCAGTCTCAATGAAGGCGTCAAAGTGCTGATGAGTGGTCTCGACTATGAGCGCGCCGTACTGGCGGCGGGGCCTATTGGTATCATGCAGGCGGTGATGGACAATGTCGTTCCCTATATCCATGACCGTAAGCAGTTTGGTCAGGCGATTGGTGAGTTTCAGTTGATCCAAGGTAAAGTGGCGGACATGTATACGGTGCTACAAGCAGGACGCAGCTTCTTATACACGGTGGGTAAAAACCTCGATATGCTAGACGCGCGCGGCGCAGGTCATAGCCGAGAAGTGCGTAAAGACTGTGCCAGCGTGATTCTATGGTGCGCGGAAAAAGCCACATGGATGGCAGGTGAGGGCATTCAAATATTTGGTGGTAATGGTTATACCAATGAGTATCCACTTGGACGTTTTTGGCGTGATGCTAAGCTGTATGAAATCGGTGCAGGTACTAGCGAGATTCGCCGTATGCTCGTCGGTCGTGAGCTGTTTAATGAGACGAAATAACGTTCACGTAGACAAGCCTCATTAAGATCGTTAGCAGAAAATAAACTATTGTGCTAAGGTACGGTTTTATTTTATTGATTTACAATAATCGATTAATGAAGCTGCGCCTTAGCTTTTTTCATTTGCCCTACTGCCAAGATCCCTTCTATGTTGCCGACTGCCACTACACTGTTCACTCAAATTCGCCTTAAAATAAGCCAAAGATCAACCCCTATTGCCGTGCTGACAGCGTTGACACTATTATTAAGCACACTAACAGGCCACAGTGCAAACGCTGAATTGATTGATTTATCTCCTGATAAACCTACCATTCAGTTTGCAGCATCTGAGGCACGGTGGGTAAGCGCACCAGACTTGTCTGAATTATCAAAGATAAACTGTTGTGAAGATATGGATATAGAATTTTTACTATATGTCAATCAGCAAGGCCGCATTATAAATGTTGACGTGATAAAAGGTAGAGGCCATCGTAGAGTAGAGGCTATTGCTATACGTCAATTGCGGATGGCGCGCCTTAAGCCTTTTGTCCAAAATGGTAAACCAGTGGCTGCTCTTGTCAGGCTTCCCGTGAAATTTGGATCTCGGTAGCATTTAACATATCAGTCAAATGGCTGGCAGTGTGTCTTGCTTAGCGACCTTTATAACGCACTACGACTGCTTACGATAATCAAAATAACGTGCCAACCCATTTAATAATAAATCATCACGGATACGCACTGAGCGGTTAATGTGCTGGGCAATGATATTGGCATCGCCTCCTGTCATAATCAGCTCAAAGTTGGGATGACGGTGGCTGATTTCATTCACCGCGCCGACGATAGAGAGCAAAATACCACGGTGCACCGCGTCTTGGGTGGTCATGCCTTGGCTGACACTATCGAATGTGCCATTAGAGATGGTGATCTGTTTGGTACCAGAAAATAAAGATTCGCGTTGCAAGTAGATACTGGGGAAAATATACCCGCCTAAATGCTCAGCATGATCAATCAAATCAATCGTTACCGCCGTACCGCAGCCGATTACACACTGGCGTTTTTTCTTATCGACGGCGCCGAGCATCTGTAGCCAGCGATCCACACCAAGCTGGGTGGCGTCGTAGGCGCTGTGCATCAACGGATATTGAGCATCGACATGGACAAATTCAAAAGGAATGTTTAAGCGGCTCAAGGTTTGGGCGACGCGGACATTGATTTGCTCACCAAGCACCGAAGAGATCCCAATAAAGTCGGGTGCATAACGCTCAAAGCGATCGGTCAGACCCATCAATAGCTCGGCAGGGGCTTGCAAATGCTGCTTGGCATCATAAGCGACAATTTGACCGATATCATCGGTCAGCCAGTATTTAAGTCGCGTGTTCCCTAAATCAAGCCAAAGCATAAACATCCTTATTATGAGTGTCGGTGACAAGGTTGACGGCACTTTAGCTTGCCACATAAAGCGCTCAATGGCCTATCACCATAAATCAATGAAAATGAGTATTAACCGTCAGTCGCGCAAGACGTCAATGCGGCCTGTAAACAGTGAGTGCAGTGTTCCAGTGGTCGTGCGCAGTTGCAGGCAACCATGTGTGTCAATTCCGCAAGCGCTTCCCTCTACTATCTGCAAATCGTCTTTGATCTGCTGCGTGACCCGTAGCGGACGACCTGCCAGAGCATCCATACTGGCAAACTGTTGCAAAAACTCAGCCATTAGGTCGTTGTCTGTGCTACCAGCTGCTTGTGCGCTCATTAACGCATCAAAGCGCTGCAAGGCGGCACACAGCGCGGTGCCCATTTGCTCATAGAGCACGGTCAAACTTGGTAAGGCGGGCAGCAACGCTGGCATGTCAGCGGGTAGCGAGTTTGACGCGCTGAGCGTCTCATGTGCCGCGACCAACTGATGATACAAGTCTTGTAAACTGATGGCGCGATAGCTCATGCCTTCAGCAGTTTTTGCGGTCAGCGTTGGGGTGGCTTGTACGTTCAGACCGATACCGAGCACCACGCCAATAGGTTTGCCATTTTGCCACACCGGCTCAATCAAAATGCCTGCCAATTTACTAAAATAAATCAGCGCGTCGTCATCGCCAGATGCTTGATAAAAGCCCAAGTCATTGGCCCATTTAACCGCGACAGGTGGCAGCTGGCAGTTGCGCCGCGCGCGGTTCAGCGTTTGGATCACAGGCATGTCTGCCAGTGCCACGCCCACGACCAGTGACAGTAAGCCGCTGATAGGACCACTAATGGGATGGTAGAGGGACAAGTAGACGTTGCCCACTGGTGATTGCCACGAGCGACCATGCTGCCCGCGACCAGCGCTTTGTGTATCGGCAGTCAGCATATGGACACGTTCGGCAGACAGCGTGCCGTCTTGGATATCACCTACCAGCTCGCTATTGGTTGAGATACTGCTGGCCACATGGCGATGGTTGAGCGTTGCATATAAACTGGTGTTGGATAGCGAGATGGGCATGGGTAGTGTCTGTTATTGAGTAAGTATTGGAGTCGGGCGAGTACAAAGCGGTAATAGCAAGCGCGGTGGTGGCCGCTGGCACGTGGTTGATTATCCTGTCCGTACGGCACTGATAAACAGCACTGGCATTAATATTTTGCTAGTGAGCTTAGCATGTAGCCTCTAACCCGTCCGTACCATACGTGTTTTAGCGTGCGCTTGTGGGTCAAGTTGGCTATTATGATACAAAAATTACCATGATGAAAGGTTGGGGCGACGATGTTATATGTTTGGTTTGTAATTGCAGGGGCGTTTGCTGGGGTATGTGCAGGCTTATTTGGTGTCGGTGGCGGTATGATTATCGTGCCCGCCTTGGTGTGGGTATTTACCGCTTATCACTTCTCCCCCGATGTCGTGATACATTTGGCTATCGGAACATCACTTGCGACCATCATGGTCACGTCTATCAGCTCTTTGACGGCGCATCACAAACGCGGCGGCGTACGCTGGGATGTATGGAAACAGATGGCGCTTGGCTTGGTCATCGGGAGCTTGATCGGTGCTGGAGTCGCCGATAGCATTGATGGCGATGCGCTACAAGCGATCATCGGCGGCGGTGCGCTGCTGGTGGCCTTTAAAATGTTGTTTTTGTCCAATAAAGAACAGCTGGGCAAGCCGTTGCCGCCCAAAAGCGTCCAGTTTGGCGCAGGTACAGGTATTGGCCTTGCGTCTTCGATCTTTGGGATAGGCGGCGGCAGCTTAACCGTACCGTTTTTAAACTGGTCGGGACTGTCGATGAAGCAATCGGTCGGCACCTCGGCGGCTTGTGGTCTGCCTATTGCCGTTGCTGGCGCGTTGGGGTTTGCGTGGTTTGGCCAAGATGTGCCCAACCTGCCTGAAGGGGCGATCGGTTTTGTCCATATTACCGGCTTTTTGTGCATCTCGGTTGCCAGCTTTATCATGGCCAAGTTTGGTGCCAAGCTGGCGCACCAGCTGCCCGCAAAGACATTGAAGCGCGCCTTTGGTATTTTGTTATTGTTTGCAGGTGGTCAGCTGTTGTTAAGTGGGCTTGGGGTGATTTGATAATCTTCAGATATTCTAGGGTGTGTCTCTATTTTAAAAATGGCGATAAACATTTAGCCATTTTTAGCCCATTTAGTTGTAAGCGTTTGAATGGAAGACACGCCCTAGTGTTAAGGTTGAGAACTCAAACAGGTTTTGTCAACATTCTAAAAATCATATCATGCAGAGTATCACGGGCAGTTTGTGAGGGTGTGGTATTAGCCAGACCACAGCGCAATCCCAACCCTTCTATAGCGTCTAATATGAGTTTTACTGTCTCCTCAATGTCGCTGATATCTTGTCGAATACTATTTTCTGACATACCATGTTTTATTGTTGCTACAAGGGCGTCCAAAAGTTTGGTGCGGTTGATCTCAAACTGTTTTGCAATAGCGGGGTTGCGTAGTGACTCTGCGATAATATCTATGGTCAAAAAGCTATTTTCAACACTGCACATATAATCAAGATAGTCATCTATAAACTCCCTCATTGCCATTAATGCATCAGCGTTTGCGTTTAGCGCTGTTGCAAATATATCAAGACCCTCCCCATCTAATACCGCTATTTCTGCAATAAGATCATTTTTGCTAGAAAAATAATTGTACAAATTACCAAGACTGATATTAGCCTGCTTGGCAATGTCACGCATCCCTGTCTGATGCATGCCTTTATGAATAAAGCATGTGATTGCTGCATTCATAATGAGGGCGCGGCGTATCGCTTTGGTCGGTTTAGTTGTTGTCATCTCTGTACCTTTGTCTTGCAATTAAATTAAAATAATTATATTATGAACGAACGTTCGTTTTTATAATTAAAAATGGTGTATTTTAAACAGTTGCATCCAAATACAAATCACGTAGAGGGTCACATCATGAAGCTGCAATCACACTGGTATCTTGGATTTTTGGGTTTTGTGGGGTTATACAAAATCCCTCTATGGTGGGCAGTATTTAGAGGAGGAGCGCATTGGCTTGAGCTCTCAAATATACTTTGGTTTTTATGGTTCTTATATTTTTTGCCTGAACCTGACACCCAATCAAGCAGTGACGAAAAACTGTAGCCATAAAATCGAGGTTCTATCATGACAGTAGATCAGTTAGTAGCGTTTTTTGAAACCCATCCAATGATGCTTGTTGTGACACTATTGTTCGTGTTTAATCTTAGCATTACATTATTAGAAATTATATTAGATTTGTGCACACATAAAGAGCGAAGATGGAAAGATACAGTTGCAAACTGTCTTATCTTTCTGGCACATCAAGTGATTGAAAAAACGGCAGTAGCATCTATTGCTTTTGTCGCTCTGCTGCCATTTTTTTTCATAACACCGCTACATATACCGATGACATGGTGGACATGGGTTTTAGCATTATTTGCTGCTGATTTCACTTATTATTGGATGCATCGAACAGAGCATAAACACCGCATTCTTTGGGCCAGTCACAGCGTTCATCATAGCTCACAGGAATATAATCTGACAATTGGCTTTCGTTTGAGTGTGGTTGAGGGGTTATTTGAATGGATATTTTTGATTCCGATGGTACTGATTGGTTTTAACCCGTTTCAGGCGATTATTGCGTTGGTTCTTATTGCACAGTACCAGCACTGGATTCATACTGAGCGAATTGATAAGCTTGGGTGGCTGGATGAAGTTTTTAATACACCATCAGTACACCGTGTTCATCATGGATCTAATACACAGTATTTGGATAAGAATTTTGGCGGTGTATTAATGGTTTGGGACAAGTTATTTGGGACTTTCGAGCGTGAGGACGAAAAAGTCATTTATGGATTAACACGTAATATTCACACTGATAATCCAATTAAAATTACTTTTACAGAGTTTGGTAATATATGGCGTGATTTGAAAAAATGCCGAAATTATAAAGATAAATTTAAAGTTATATTTGGAAAACTGTCATGGCGGCCTGATTATTTTTCAAAACGAAAAAGATAACGATATAGGAGTCGTCAATGAAATCTTAAAAATTCACCAAAATTTCAGGTAGAATAGGCGCTTGCTTTCGCTAAGTTTATCGATCCTCCATGCGCCTAAAATCTTTAAAACTGGCGGGCTTTAAGTCCTTTGCCAACGCCACGCTATTTACTTTTCTATATTTATGAATCAATTTTATTGAGTCAGTGAGTATTATCTAAAATATTAAAGGGGTTGGTGATGGCAACTGATTTTCTCAAATACTCACAACCTACTTCAACAACTGTCCAAGCTCTTGAGTACTTAGATCGATTTTTTTCTGAACAGTCGTGGGAAGATGGACTGGCATTTGAAGATGAGTTACATGAGTGTGATTTGGATTATAGCCTCGATAGTCTCAATAGAATTGATGCTTTAATTGACCGTATTAGAGCTCGCTTCGCTCCTGATCCGCATAGTTTTCTAAGAGACCCAAAAAACTATAATTTCATAATTTTATTGGCTTTTTATTGTGGAGAGGTGGCAGGGCGCGCGCGTCAGCAAGCCACTGTTTGGTACGAGTATCCTCAATATATTCAGCGCAATCCTATGCTTGAATCTATTTATCCACCTGTGTTTTGGAACGCTTTAGTTTGTGATTTTGAAGATGCTGAAGGTAATTCTAACGTGCTCTTCCCATTGGTAGGTATTTTTGATGTCTTATTCAGTGAGTTTCCTGAAAAAAGCGTTTATTTTAGTACTACGGCATTTTTACCTAATGACATTAATTCTGAGCTATCACTAAGTGCGCCGCCAGCACAGTCTCTAAAATTTTCAGGTATATCGGCTTTAAGAAACACCCCAGTCGAGCATCTTGCTTATTTGCAAATCTTACCACCCCAATTTTTGGCAGGACATCCGCTTCATATACAAATGTATAACATGGGTATGCTGTACCAAAAAGGGCGTGTTGTGTGGGCATCATTGGTACAAGCAAATAATATGCTATTTGAAGAGGGCAACTACGCATCTTGCCCAGCTGAAGTGATTTATGACCCAAGTGGCCGCACCGACCCGTACTCTTTACGTATGGTTGCTAAAAGGTTGTTTGCGCTAAAAGGTACTCAGCCAAATGATCCAGCTGCTGCCGCTTACGCAGCACATATCACTAATGAACGCAGCTCTATGTTTAAAGAAGTACCAAAAACGATCACTCATCTACCACTGCGAGTGGCGAGTATCTTTATTTGGCGACCGCATCTGCCAGACGGAATGTTGTCTATGTCGCTATTTCCTATTCTGATTGCAGATGATACGCCTGCAGTGACCGTGCTTCCTGCTCGTTATTGGCAACATACTGAACATTATCAAAATTGGTGTGGCTCTCTAGAAACGGAAAATCATTATGAAAATGTGGAGGGGTCTCAAAAGCAAATTGTAAAGCAAGAAACAACCGCTGCTTTTGCAGTATTGCTTGAAGAGAGTAGTGACTTTTGGCAAGGCTATTCAGAGCTGTTATATCCACAACCTTATGAGATACCAGATTTAGGAGCGAATATCTGTGGGCAGACTGAATCTGTATCGATGATTACCAATGACGACAATAAATTATTTATCAAACGTTGTGGTATGGATAGTAAAGCGGATTATCGTCGCTATTTGGAGGATCTTCCTGATGAGTCATATATTCAAAACTGTATAATGCAATTAAAAGAAAAGCAGCCATACATCAATCATGCTGTGAATGTACAAAAATATGCGCGTCTGCGTGTTTTTGACTATGGCAGCTTGCTCAGTGATTTAGATAATAATGATTATAATCAACAGCTTAAACAAAGCGCCTTACCAAAAATAGCGCAAGCTATCCAAAGATCAAACCTCACCAAATTTCAGAAAATCAAGTTAATTAGATATTTGATAAGACAGGCGAGTAAAGGTGATAGAGATATTATTATCAATGAGAGAAAGCCCAACGATCCCGACATTGTAACCCGTGACAGTAATAGCAACAGTACAACAGCAATGCTATATTTAGCCTACCTCTACCTATCGGGTAAATTTGTCCAGCAGTCTATTAGAGAAGGCGCTGCATGGGCACGCTATGCATCAGGATTGGGTGATTGGCGCGGTACGCAGTTACTCGCTGAGCTCTTATTAGATGTACCAAAAGCTGCACAGGAAATTTGGGGTGAGCAAGCTAATAGAGAAAGCTCAGAGTTGGGCTTTACGTTGATTGACTATCCAGAACGCCTTGTTGAGATGGATAAACAAGTAAAGGCATATCTACAATACCAGCCCGCCATACTTGAGGTTGTTCGTAATCAGTTAAGTCATGCGACTGAGCAGGGTCATCCGTTGGCTGCGTCTCGCTGTCGTCAGCTCATTGAGACACAAATTTTGCCTCCTAGTATCCCAGAAGCGCGTTTGTATAATGCGCGAACATGGATAATGGATTATTTTAATCAGCAAGAAAAAACATCGCCTTTTGATCGCAGTGATGCGCCATTTGAATTAGGAAAGGTATCTTCTGACAAAAAATATGTCTCGATGGCGCTACAATGGGGAGTGATCGCACTGATAGTATACGGCGCGGTAGCATTCCTCAGTGGTAACGATGACAATCATGATGCTCAAGTAGTGGATACGTCATCGAATACTCCTACCGCATCATCTGTAGATCAGAACTTAGTAAATAACACGCAAGTAAATGCTGGCAACCAATCTCAGCCATCTAGCCAAACTAAAGACCTTGCTAATAAACTTCAAGAAACCGTGAGGAATATTAATCAAAAACTGCCTGTTGCTTTTCGATTAGACCCAAGCATACAGGTGACTGATATTAAGCAAAAAGGCAGTAGTGTCATTGTTGACTTAAGGCTATCACAAGAAGTAATGATGAGCATTCAAAATGGTCAGGCACTATTTTGTAGTGAACAACTATTTAAAGACATTCGCCAAGCTAATATCTCAATGATCTTAGCCGTCAATCGTCCAAATGGTGAGCATTTTTATGATATAGGTTTCTCGCCTAGCGACTGTCGCTAGGTAGCTGGTTGACTGCTAAGGTGAATGGCTGTTTTCGATTCAGGTTATGTATGCAGTTATCATTTTAACCCAAAAACCAAACGCGATTTACGTTAAAATAGCGCCTTGTTTTTTTGTAGACCTGCTGAACCCTCATGCGCCTAAAATCTCTAAAACTGGCGGGCTTTAAGTCCTTTGCCAACGCCACGACCTTTACCTTTCCCAAAGGCATCACCGCCATTGTCGGCCCAAACGGCTGCGGCAAATCCAATGTTATTGACGCCATCCGCTGGGTGCTGGGCGAAACCTCAGCCAAGCAGCTGCGCGGCGGCGCAATGAGTGATGTCATCTTTGCAGGTACGCAAAGCCGCGCGGCCAAAAGTGTCGCCAGTGTCGAGCTGATCTTTGAGCACACCCAAGACGAGCAAACGGGCATTCGTCACGAGCTAAACCTTTATCATGAGTTGTCGGTGCGGCGACAGGTCAATAAAGATGGCCGCTCCGATTATTTTATCAATGGTACGCGCTGTCGCCGCCGTGATGTGGTCGATGTATTTTTGGGAACTGGTCTTGGCGCGCGCAGCTATGCGGTGATTGAGCAAGGCATGATTGGGCGCATTGTGGAGTCCAGCCCCGTGCAGCTGCGCGAATTTATCGAAGAGGCGGCGGGGGTGTCGCGCTATCAGGTCAGACGCGATGAAACGCAAAAAAAACTGGAAAAAACCCAAGAAAACTTAGCGCGGCTGCATGATATCGAGCATGAGCTGGTACGCCAGCGAAAAATGCTGTCTAAACAAGCCGCCAGCGCCCAGCAGCATGAGCAGCTCAGCCTAACGCTAGCCGACATCAAGCAGCAGCTGGCGATTCAGCAGTTGTATCAAGCCAAACATGATGAGCAGCAACAGCAAAAAAACCTAACTGATAGTAGTAGCGCGGTCAATAATGTGCAAGCCAGTTACGGCCAGCTCAAGCTCAAGCAAGACAAACTCGCTGCGCGCATTAACGAAGAGCAATGGCTCAAGGATGATGCACAAGCGGCGCATTATGAACAGCAGCTTGGCTATCAACAAGCCGAGCATAAGACAAATGAGCTACAAGCGCAGCTCAAACAAACCCAAGCACAGCTGTCAGGACTGAGCCAGCAACGCCAGCAGACTGGCGATGAGATCGACGCACTCAAAGCCGAAAAACAAACGCAAAAAGACAAGCTACAGACTGAACGCCCCAAGTTGGCTGTACTGAGCACCAAGCGAGAAGGTCATCAGCGTGACAAGCAGCCGCTACAAGACGCCTGGCATACCGCCCAAGCCGAGCAGACGCGCCTGCAAGACCAGATGCGCACCCTAAAGCAGCAGCAAGCGCTCAATCAACAATCGCAGCAGCGGCTACAATTGTCACAGCAAAAATGGCAGCGGCGCGAGGCACACTGGCAGACGCAATGGACACAGTTGCAACAGTCTCAGCAAAGTAGCGACCCAGAACAGACTGCGCCAAGTACCATTGAGCGTTTGCAGCAAGACATCACGCAGTTGACGCGTCAACATGAGAGCGTAACGGAGCGCTTAGAGACCATGCAGCCGCAAACGCGTCAGCTATATCAGCAGTTGACCGAGCAGCGCCGTACTGTGGCAGATAATGAAAAGCGCCACGCCCAGCTGGCAGGTGAATACGATACCTTGCATCGTATCTTGCATCCTGCACCAGCCAAACAGAACCCGCTCGCGTGCAATGCGGATAAAAAAAGCGCAGCAACAAATGCCGCTAGCGAAGCAATCACGAACCCAGCGCCGCCGCTAGCGATCAGCACCTTACGTGAGCAGATTGAGCTTAGCCAAGCAGGGCAGGCACATGCCCAGCTGCTGGATAAATGGTTGGCTTTATGGCTCGACAGCCATGTGCTACTGAATCAAGATGCAACGTCTGCCGCGCCGCACAGGTCTACTACTGATCCCAGTACAGACAGTTTGTGGTCACCGCTTGCGCCCTATTTGGCAGACTTATTGCGCTATCAAGCGTACCAGCCAGCCAGCACCAGCCAAAAAAACGCGTCTAAACACCCGCATCAAGCAGCGCACAGTTTGTGGCTACCTGCTGACGACCGCACAGCGACTACCAGCACAAACGCCCAAGCACTTAACGCGCTCTCTGAGCATTTGCAAGGCTATGTGCTGCCTGTGGCAACCTTGATTGCCAAGCCTGCGCTGGCACTTTGGCAGCAGTGCTACCTGTACCTGCCGCCCGATAACGCCAGTACGGCTACCGACATGCAGGCGGTACTGAACGATATCTTGCCGTTACTGCCTGCGTCGGCACTGCTACTGACGCGTGATGGTTGGGTGATCAGTCGCCAAGGGACGATCCATTTGCAGCAGTTCGCAGGGGCACAAAGTCGCGGCGACAGTCATTTTTTAAGCCAGCGCCAGACCCAGCGCGCCCGCCTAGAAGCGCTTGAGGCGCAGCTGACCGACATTGAAACCCAGATTGAGACGCAGCAGAGTACCACCGCACAGCAGCAGCGCGACTATGATGCCTTGCAAGTCAGCCTCGAAGAGACACGTGCGCAAGCCGCTGTACTGACCCAAGAGAATCACCAAAAGCAGCAATCGCTACTGGCTGCGCAAGCGGTGAACGAGCGTTTGCAAGCAACCACCCAGCGCTTACACGCTGACAAAGCCACCCTCACTGAAGAATGGCACGAGATTGAAACTGAGCAGCAGGTGCTGAACGAAGGTCAAGCAGACATTGAGCAGCGCATGGCTGAGTTGCTACCCAAGCTTGAGGCGGCACGCCGCCAGTGTGAGCATTATCAAGCTGAATACAACGAGATGAACCGCGCCCGCCAAGCTGATGACGAGTCATGGCAGGCATTGCAGCTCGTCATTCAGCAAAGCGAAATCCGTCTTGAGCACACCGTCAGCAGCTTGGTACGGGCAAAAGAAACCCACTATCAGTTGGTGCGCAAAGTGCGCGCGCTCACCACGCGGCTAGAGCGTTATCAGCAGCAGTTGCCCAAGCTACAAGCTGACCTTGTGCAGGCACAAACCATCCGCGACCAGCACCAGCAGGTCTTGAGCGAGCGTGAGGCTGCCCTTAGTGCGCTCAAAGCTGACTACAGCCAGCAGCAAGCCGCACTTGATACCCAGCAAACCGTGCTACAAGACGCGCAGCAAATCCAAGCCGACCATCGTACCGCGCTGGCACTGAGCGAGCAGCGTCTGGCTGATGCCCGTCGCCACGCCGAGCAAGCCCTCAGCGCCTATCAGCAATTGAGCGCTGGCAAAACGAAAGACATGCCTGCGCCGCACGCGAGTATCTCCAGTCTATTGACTGACTTTATCACCCACGAGCGCCGACTGCGCCCTGACAAAGTCAGCAGTTTACAAACGGAGCAAAAAGCGCTGGAAAAACAACTGAGCAAAATCGGCGCGGTCAACCTCGCTGCCGCCGCTGAGCTGGCCGAGGTCAATGAGCGCTTAGAGCCGCTTGCCCAGCAGACCGAAGACATTGCCGCCAGTATGCGTACCTTAACCGATGCCATCGCCGCCATTGATGAAACCACCAAAACCTTGTTTATGGAGACCTTGGAGGCGGTCAATACCGAACTGGCCAATTTATTTGCCAAAGTATTTGGCGGCGGTCATGCCAGCTTAACCTTAAACACTGATGATATGCTTGTGGGTACGCCAAAATCAGAACAATGGCGCGCAGGCCTCACCTTAATGGCACAGCCAAAAGGCAAACGCAACAGCCGCTTGGCTGTGCTTTCAGGCGGAGAGAAAACCTTGACCGCGCTGAGCCTGATTTTTGCGATATTCAAGCAGCACCCTGCGCCCTTTTGTGTGCTTGATGAAGTGGACGCGCCGCTTGATGATGCCAACGTGTCTCGCTTTACCAGCTTGATTCATGAGCTGGCGGGTGATTTGCAGTTTATTTTTATCAGTCATAACAAGCTGGCCATGCAAATCGCTGATGAGCTAAAAGGCATCACCATGCCAAGTGCCGGCATCTCAACACTGGTCAGTGTCTCACTAGAAGATGCCGCGCAGTATATCGACAGCTGATGATGGCGTTAGCAACGGTCACCCATTACCACTGCCATGTGCCCGACACATCTAACACCGCCCAGCATCAAACGGCGGTGTCATCAACGCGTACGCTGAAAGCAGTACAATGTGGTGACGATGTCAGCAAGCCATGCTAGACTGTTGCCGTTTACCTACACTTTTTCCTCTACTTGTCTTTTACATCAGGATGTGTTTCTCATGACTGCTATTCAGTTTATATTGATTGTCATTCTCGCATTAGTTATCTTGGTAGGGCTGTTTATCTTGATTCGCAGCTTTAAGCGCCGTCAAGATACCGATGTACCAGTGGTCAATTATGACAAAAATGGCATCCCGATTATTCCGCGTCATGAGCGCAACATCGTCGATCAAAAAGACTTTGATGACACCGTCGCAGGTGAGACCACCATCGCACCCAATCGCAAATATCTCAATGCGGTGGTCGAAACCAAACCGCTACTCAAAGCCCAAAAGACCACCCAGCCATCTGAGGACAGTACCGCCCAGCCCAGCAGTCATAGCGACTCTGCCACACAGCAACCGCAAGGTACATCAGGCGATGACGACGACGCTTTCTCAAGCCTCATGTCTGCTACTGATAACATTATGCCCGCGGTCGACATCGCTGAAGAGCCAAGCTTTACTGATAATAGCCCGATCTTAGATCAGCATTTGATCGAGTCGGAGGATGAGGCACAAAACGGCCCCTTGATCCACGCTAAAGACAACATCAATATCACCATCTTGCCCAACCAGTACCGCGACCGCCCAGCGTCTATGGTACGAGGCCGTGACCTGCTGGCGTTGATTGACAAATACGGTTTGCGCTTTGGCGCGATGAATATGTTTCACCGTTACGAAAACAAAGACGGCACAGGCATGCTGTGGTTTAGCATGATGGGCATCACCGATAACGGTATCGCTCCCTTTGATCCGCACAGCGTCGCCACCAACACGTATAATGGCGTGGTGGTGTTCTTATCCTTGCCGCATCCGCACGCGCTGATGAGTTTTGATGGTATGATGAGCATCGCGTACATGATGGCCAATGACTTAAATGCCATGCTCCTTGATGAAAACAACGAACCAATCACCCCAGAATACAAGCAGCAGCTGCGTAACCAAGTCCGTGATTATCAGGGTTAGGTCGTCAGAGTTAGTTAGTCAAGATCAAGCGGTCAAGGTTAAACCGCTAAGACCCATGATGTATGTTTTACCATTCGTTCAGCTGCCGCGTTACCTTTAAAAAAGTACATGTCGCGTCAACCTTTGTCGTGATATGTGTGCGCCTCATCAAAATACCCCACAAAATTTGTTATGATATCGGCATCTTGAACCATAAAGCCGCCGACTATGACTGACTCTATTTTATCTTCTAAAGACACCGCTCAAACCGACGCTACCATCATCACCCAAATGCGTACCTTGATTGACACGCTAAAGACGCATAATTATGCCTATTATGTGCTCGACAATCCTATTTTAGAAGACAGCGAATACGATCAGCTGCGTCAGTCATTGATGGCACTAGAAGACCAGCATCCAGCGTTGGTACAGCTTGATAGTCCCATCAATAGCGTGGGCGATCAGCCACTATCGGCCTTTACCCAAGTCACCCATGACGTGCCAATGTTGTCCTTGGGCAACGTCTTTGAAATGGGCGATCTGCAAACCTTTATGCGCCGCGTTAACGACCGCCTAAGTGACGCGCAGCAAAACCCTGAATACGAGATGGAGCTAAAGCTTGACGGTCTGGCGGTCTCGCTAAAATACGAACAGGGTAAGTTCGTGCAAGCGGTTACGCGCGGTGATGGGCAGACAGGGGAGGACATCACCCAAAATGCCAAAACCATCCGCAACCTGCCGCAGTGGCTGCCCGAAGCGGCGGATATTGCACTATTAGAAGTGCGCGGTGAAGTGTTGATGCCCAAAGCAGGCTTTGAACGCTTGAACCGTATTGCCCGTGAAAAGGATGAAAAAGTCTTTGCCAACCCGCGTAATGCCGCTGCAGGCAGTCTGCGCCAGCTTGATCCCGCCATAGCCGCCAGTCGTCCGCTGGCCTTTTATGCCTATTCGATCAATCAAGGAATGCCTGATACCATCGACTCCCAATCAGGAGCGCTGGCGTGGCTCAAAAACATTGGCTTTACTGTCAGCGCTGTAGAAGTGGTCGCCAATCCACGCGCTGCACAGACCTATTATGAATCCGTGATAGAGGGACGTGGCGATCTGCCATTTGAGATTGATGGTATGGTCATCAAGGTCAACAGTCTGGCCTTGCAGCAGCAGCTCGGCTTTTTATCCCGCGAGCCGCGTTGGGCGACCGCCTATAAATTCCCTGCCGAAACCGTCATGACCCGTCTCAACGATATCGAATGGCAAGTCGGACGAACAGGGCAAATCACCCCAGTCGGTAAGCTCGAACCCGTCAAAGTCGGCGGCGTCACCGTCAGCAATGTCACCTTGCATAACTTTGGCGAGATACAGCGTTTGGATGTGCGCGCAGGTGATGTGGTCAGTGTGCACCGCGCAGGCGATGTGATACCCAAAGTCACCCGCGTCTGGACAGATCAGCGCCCAGCGGATTCTGAACCTGTTGCATTACCATCAACTTGTCCTGTCTGCGACTCGCCTGTCGTCCTACCAGAAGACGAAGCATTGGCGCGCTGCACAGGCGGTCTGTTTTGCCCCGCGCAGCAGACTGAGGCACTGATTCACTTCGTCTCGCGCCGTGCCATGGATATCGATGGGCTTGGCGAGCGCTGGCTCATTAGCTTCTTTGAGCATGGTCTGGTCAAAACCGTCGCTGACATCTATCAGTTGCATAACCATGCAGAGGAGATGATCACCTTTGAAAAACTGGGGGAAAAATCGGTCCAAAACATTATCAGCGCCATTGAGGCAAGCAAACACACCACGCTGGCACGCTTTATCTACGCGCTCGGTATTCGTGGCGTTGGCGAGGGGACAGCGCAGAACTATGCCCAGCAGTTTGGTGACTTAGATAGTCTGATGGCAGCTGATATTGAAACTTTAGTTAAAACCCCAGATGTCGGCGAAATCACCGCTGAGCTGACCTATGAGTTTTTCCACGCGCCGCACAATATCGAAGTCATCACAGCACTACGAGAAGCAGGTGTGCATTGGGATAAAGTCGAGCAAATCGCATCAGAAGGGCTGCCACTCGATGGGCAAACGTGGGTCATCACAGGCACGCTCAGCCAGATGGCACGCGATGAAGCCAAAGCCAAACTGCAAGCGCTGGGCGCAAAGGTCTCAGGCAGCATCTCTGCAAAAACCACGGCGCTACTGGCAGGCGAAAAAGCAGGCTCTAAGCTAACCAAAGCGGAAAAGTTGGGTGTAAAAGTAGTGAGTGAAGATGAGTTTTTGGCGATGGTTGGGGAGTAGGGTTTTAAGAAAACATCTTGGTTGTAATATAGAAATATAAGTTTTAAATGAGTTTCTTTTGAGGTAGTTATAGATTTTGATAGTCATAACTACCTTTTTTAAGTCTACTACCTAAACTCTTCTGGAGTGTAGATGGGCTGTACATCGCCTGTCCTTTGAATTAAACGAACTTTTATGCTACCTGAAATAATAGGAAATTTTTCGATATCCACAGCTTTTATATGTTCATTCTCAGTGACATTTTCAGATATATAGTTTATATATTCTTGACTGGAAAAACATATTCTAACTATGTCTTTATTTAAAATATCACTCAAAACTTCAGTATCATCTGAACTTTTGATATGAATCAACCTGTTTCTTATTTCGAATAGCTCCATCAAGCTTGACCAGAATTTCGTTTGCTTAATTTCTGGCAGTTTGTATATGTCATTAACAACTAGATTTATTTTTTCCTTCCAAGAGATATATCTTTCAATTTGTTCTTTATTATAAATTTCCTTTTTTCTTGTGGTGGTTTTTTCCCAAATAAAATCTTTTGGTATAGATAAGTTTATGAAAGTCTCTAAAGCGGTAAAGCTGAATATAATAGACTTTTGAGCTTGCTCGATAAATTCGTATACTTCTAAAGTGTGACCTATAATTTTCTCACCAAGATCTCTATCTTCTTTTTTCTGTTCGGAAGGGATTTTTTTATTCTATCCTTAAGTTTTTTAATGTTTCTTATTGAGTCGTTAGCGATATTAACCTGAATAGCAACCATACTGGGTGTTAAGAATTGTATTTTTGAATCTCTAATATTTACTTCTTCTACATCTCTTGAAAGGAATTTGTAGTTATCTATATCGCTAGGAACCAATATTTTAGGAGGTAGAAATCTCATGTCTAATAATTCTAACGAATCTTCTTTGAATTCAGATATAAGAGCTATTTTTTCATTATTGATTTCCATATGAATTCCTATTTTAATAAATAAAGTCAGTAAAAAATACTAGGGTTATTGTTCTTGCACAATTAAAATTCGCTAAAATATTATCGAAGCTAATTTTGATTGTCTGCTTATAAATAGTTAAGCCAAATTATATTTTTTTAATTGTACCAAACAAATAAGCATAAGCCTCATCCACAACCGCCAGCATCTCTGCCGTTTTCATCTTGATCACTTTTACTGACCAGTAATGCTCGTCGAAATATTTGGGTCGTTTAGGTGACTGATCGGCATTAAAAAACCTTTCATACTCTTTTAAATCTTCAGGATAATCGTCTAAATTTTTAGGGTTGCGATGTATGTGAATAATGACCAGTTTGGTTTCGTCTTTATAGTTGATGATAAACGGATACCACCCTTTGTCCCCATATTCATGTGGCTCTATGTCCCAAAGATAATCTACAAAATTTTCACAATCAAAAAAGTCATCATCGTATAGGCTCTCTTCGTATTCTTCGATTTTGTCTGGTGTGTACAGCGTTGGTTGCAGACCTAACCTTATACGCTCTTCCACTTTCCACTCAGAGAAATATTTTTTTGCCAAGGCAATCATCAACGCTTTATCGCTTAGATGAAATAATTCAGGTGACTGAGTCTTAAAAATATCTCTGTCAGTAAGCGGCGCTATGAACATGCTTTTCATGTTATAAGCCAGATGTGGTGGAATCATCTGTATATCGACACATAGATTAAGACTATAAAAGTCTGCTGTTAGATGCTCAATGACAATAGCAAAATTGCTATATTTACCATCACATGTGATTCCTGGATTTCCAAATATCATGTTTACCCTTTTTTCGATAAATAGACAAAATCGTATCTGACTATAAGAAATAGCGTGTCATATGTTCTTAAATCATGGGTCTAAATGAGTCTATTATCAGTTATGGAAACGGTGTGCAAAATAATAATGAACATATAGTGAGTTTATATTACATTGTTGCTTGTTTTAACTAATTATTTAAGGAGTCACGTGATTTTTGCCAAAATCAAAGACCTACTCATGTCTCTAGCCAGCATCATCGTCTTAATCATGGCGGGTTCGATTGTATATATGGCTTGCGTTTTCGCTTATTATCCTAAGAAGATGCAAGAGTTTTGTGATTCTGTGGCAGTGGGTAGCTCGGTGACTGATATTACGGATCAAGCTGAGGCTAAAAACTTTCGTGTCAGTGATATAAATAAAGATGGAAAACTGTTTATTTATGACACCAAGACAATGGCTAAGTCGACATGCTTTATCGACTATACCGAAGCTGGCCGCGTAGTTGCCGCCTCCTATAGGGGCGATGAGTAGGCACACAGCAACACGCCATCCCTACAAAACACACGCTACCACTTATCATTAAACCTAACAAAGTTAACAAGACTGATTCAGATCGCCCTTACCGACGCTTATAAGATAATAGTCACAGTTATAAGAAAACCTATGATTAAGCAGCGAATAAGCAAAACGTAAGGAGCGCGTCATGGCAGACAATAATAACAACCAGTCTCAGTCCGACACCATAGACAATAGCCACAGCCAGCAAGTGCAGCACCTCATCGACACCTTACAAGGCGAGCATATCGGCAAAGCAGGCGGTCAGTCTGCCATTATCTTTCGGATGGTGATGCCAGACCACCTATGCCCGTTTGGCCTCAAGTCAATCGACGCGCTCAAGCACGCAGGCTACGACATCATTGATCGCCATATCACCACCCAAGATGAGAATACATTGGTCAAAGACACGCTTGGGGTCAAGACCACGCCGCAGACTTTCATTGATGGTAAGCGCGTGGGTGGTAATGACGATCTGCAAGTATTTTTGGGCAATCATGAACCCGAGACAGGCGACGACACCACTTACGCGCCCATTATTGCGATATTTTCTGTCACCGCGCTGATGACGTTGGCGTTATGCTGGGCATTTGCCGTCAGCGTCTTATCGATGCAAGCGCTTATGTGGTTTGTCGCGCTCTCCATGTGTGTATTGGCGATTAAAAAGCTTGAGGATTTAGAAGGGTTTAGCACAGGGTTTTTGGGGTATGATTTACTGGCGCGCCGCGTGGTACGCTACGCCTATGTTTATCCGTTTTTAGAAGCCTTTGCAGGTATTGCCATGCTGGCGGATCAGCCTTGGCTCAATCCGATTGCAGGTCTGATCGCCTTTGTCATTGGCTTAATTGGCGGAGTATCAGTTATTAAAGCCGTTTATATTGATAAGCGTGAGCTAAAATGTGCCTGCGTGGGCGGCGATAGCAATGTGCCACTGGGCGCGATTTCATTAACCGAAAACGTCATGATGTTTGGTATGGGCAGCTACATGCTGATTCGGGCGTTGATATCATAACGCTTATGCGATGGTCGATGCTACGATAAGGTGGCGCTATCGCTCAGCCTCCATCAAACCAACACTGCTATAAAACCGCTTACGTAACAGTCAGTTTTTTCTTGCTTACTGCGGCATGTCGCCGTGCGCTTCTATCTCATTATCCATGTCCACTTTTTTGCCATCAGGTTGTATGACGATAGGCAATACCAAGCCTTTAGCGAAGTCATCGGCCAGCACATAGTCATAGCGATCGGCTGCCATATCGGAGCTGGTGTGGATGATTAACGCGACGTTGTCGCCATCGCTCAGCTCATGTGAGACGTAGCGGCCGCTTAACTGGTCGAGGACTTTTGACAGCGCTTCGTTACTCGCCATACCGATGGTGAGGTTGTGCTGGGCGGTCTTGGCATCGACATTGAAATAATCGGCATAGGCGCTGACCGATTGGCTATCAAGGGCAAATGGATACTCATAGTCTGCGAGCGGCGCGGCTTTTTCTCCGCTTTTGATTTGCGACCAGTCGATACGGTTTGTTTGGTCACTTGCGGCTTCTGTCTGCGCGGTGTCTGCGCTATCTGTGGCAATTGTGTCGGCGTTGTCCGTCTTTTGGGTCGCTTGCTCACTTTGCTGTACGTCGCTGCTGGTTGCCTCTTGGTTATTACAGCCAGTCAGCGCGCATAGTAGGGTAGCGCTCATGATGAATAGGGGGAGGCGCTGTACCATGGAGAGATCCTTTTATAAGTGCTCATGAGACGCGGCGGTCGGTATATGTCGGCGCGAACAGATGGCGATGATTGGCAATAGATAGCAAATGATAGATGACTGCCGCTATTTTGCCAGTTTTTGCGCCGCTTCTCCACTCGGTCGCACAGCTAACGGGGATCTGATGGCACATGCTACTCGATTAATGCGTGTGGTTAAAGCACTGCCCTGTTTTGAGCACAAAAAAAACAGCCATCATTTGATGACTGCATGATCAGGTGCGGCGACTGCGTTTGACAGCGGCTAACTTACAGCTGTTCACAGGTCACGTGATAGTCTTTGCCGTTGCGCCATTTTAGCGCCAACAGTCCCGCGCCTTGCTTCATGTGCCACGCATAGACGATATCGGGGTTGGTGTCATTCATATAGCTGGCGGTTGCGCCATTGACGCCGCCATTTAGGATGATGGGCTGCTGCTGCCAGTTGATGCTGGGCAAAGTGACATTGATCATCACTTGTTTTTTGTCGATAGACTGCTTGGCAGTGATTTGGCTGTTGTCGGTGCAGCTGTAGCGGTTTGACGCCATGCGATCATAGGCAGCGAGTGGAATTTCGGTGGCGCTATTGGCGCTGGCATTGGTGACGCTATTGTCTGCACTGTTTGGCATCGTTGCCGCGCAGGCACTCAATAGGGCGAGTGGTGGTAAGGCAGCAGCAATTTTTAGTAATGGGGTCATGGGTATCTCCAAGCATGGTGGCTGTGTCACGGCACAAATTTAGGCCAAGTATCAGCCGATTTTACGAACTGCGGATGCAGCAGCGCCCATGGTAGCGATAACCCTCATACGATTATGTTAGGAATTGTTCATAACCTCTTTATGGTATGACAAAATTGCTGCTTAATGTAATCACATCGTCCTGATGGTCAGCACATTGATGGTCAGCTTAAAACACAATGCATGAGTTATGAAAACGATCGACGCAGGCGTTTTTTGCTTGCTGTGATGGTGTCTCCAAAGACATCAAAAAAGCGCCGCATCATTGGTGATACGGCGCTTTTTTGTGCGTTATTGATTTTGCCAATCAGGCGGTATTACTTGGTTTTGCGTGGTGGTAAGCCAGTATGTTGGGTTTGGAAATTGCCTTTACTCACCTTTTTATGCGGCCGCTTGGGGTTTTTGCTGCCATTCTTGCTGGTTGCTTGACCCGCTGCGTTTTTCGGATTGTGGCGTTTGACTGAGTCATTGCCAAGGCGACTGTTCTTTTTGCGCGCCGACTGATAGCTGTCCTGCGCCGCATCACGCCCTTCTAGGTGCGCGTTGAAAGGTGGTATCAAGCAGCCGCGATTTTTACCAATCAGGTCACTGCGTCCCATGCGTTTGAGGGCATCACGCAGCATGACCCAGTTTTTTGGGTCATGATAACGGAGGAATGCTTTGTGCAGTTTGCGCTGCTTGCCAGATTTGACGATATCCACATCGCCTTCGGCGCGGCTGACTTTGTGCAACGGATCTTTATGAGTATGGTACATGGTGGTGGCAGTGGCCATCGGGCTTGGGTAAAACGCCTGTACTTGGTCGGCGCGGTAGTCATTGCGCTTGAGCCATAGGGCGAGGTTCATCATGTCTTCGTCGGTCGTGCCAGGGTGGGCAGCGATAAAGTAAGGGATCAGGTATTGCTCTTTGCCTGCTTCAAAGCTGAACTGCTCAAACATGGCTTTAAACGCATCATAGCTGCCCATGCCTGGCTTCATCATTTTTGACAGCACGTTTTCTTCTGAGTGCTCAGGGGCGATTTTTAGGTAGCCGCCGACATGATGCGTGACCAATTCTTTGACGTATTCAGGGTCTTTGACCGCAAGATCATAGCGTAGGCCTGAGGCGATCAGGATTTTTTTCACGCCTTTGATGTCACGTGCTTTGCGGTACAGCTGGGTTAAGTTGCTGTGGTCGGTCAAGAGGTTTTCGCACACGTCAGGATAGACGCATGAGGGTTTGCGGCAGTTTTTCTCGATCGTTTCGTCTTTACAGCTCAAACGGTACATGTTGGCAGTGGGGCCACCAAGGTCTGAGATGACGCCCGTAAAGCTGGGCGCAGTATCGCGAATGGCTTCGACTTCACGCAAGATCGATTCTTCTGAGCGGTTTTGAATGATGCGGCCTTCGTGCTCGGTGATGGAGCAAAAGGTACAGCCGCCAAAACAGCCACGCATGATATTGACCGAAAACTTAATCATATCAAAAGCAGGAATGCGCGCATTACCATAGCTTGGGTGCGGTAGGCGCTGATAAGGCAAGTCAAAGACGTAGTCCATCTCCGCCATTGATAATGGAATCGGTGGCGGGTTGAGCCACACGTCGATCGCGGTATGTGAGTTGCCACCGCCGCTGCCGTGACGCTGTACCAGTGCGCGCGCGTTGCCAGGGTTGGTTTCCATATGCAGGATGCGGCTGGCGTGGGCGTAGAGTACGGAGTCAGATTTGACCGCTTCGTAGTCAGGTAGGCGAATGACGGTCTTGTCGCGCGGTGGCAATTTAAGTTTGTGTTTGCGAGCGGTCATTGGCTTGTTGGTTGTGGGATTGGTCATGCCGCGCAGTTGTACCACTTGGGTGTCGGTATCGACATCACGCTCATTGATGATTTTATTGGTCACAGGCTCTGCGACAAAGCCTTTGTACTGTGCTTCCATCGATGACATGGCTTGACCAACAGGGGAGTCGCTGGTTTTTTCTTGCTCAATTTTGCAGCTGTCGACGTCTTCGGTCATCACGTAAGGGTTGATGATGGGATCGACGCGGCCAACGGTATCGACGTCGTTACTGGCGACTTCGGTCATGTCCGCTTGCCAGTGTTTACGCGAGGGGGATAGCAAATAGGCAGTACCGCGCAGCTTGCTCATTTGCTCAAAGCTATAGCCTTTTGACAACCCATGTACCACATCGACGATGGCGCGCTCGGCATTGCCGTATAGTAAGACATCGGCGCGCGCGTCCAGCAAGATACTGCGGCGCACCTTGTCTGACCAGTAGTCATAATGTGCGATGCGGCGCAAGCTGCCTTCGATGCCGCCTAGGATAATCGGCACATCAGGATAGGCTTCGCGGCAGCGCTGGCTGTAGACGATGGCGGCGCGGTCAGGGCGCTTGTCCGCGACATTGCCGGGTGAGTAAGCGTCATCACTGCGGATTTTGCGATCGGCGGTGTAGCGGTTGATCATACTGTCCATATTGCCTGCAGTCACGCCATACGCATAGACGGGCTTGCCCAGTTCCATAAAGGCGTCTTTGCTCTTCCAGTCAGGCTGGGCAATGATACCCACGCGAAAGCCTTGCGACTCTAGCAAGCGGCCGATGATGGCCATACCAAAACTTGGATGATCGACATAAGCATCGCCTGAGATGATGATGACATCGCAAGCATCCCAGCCCAAGTCATCCATCTCTTTGCGACTCATGGGCAGATAAGGCGCAGGCTCATAGCAGCTCGCCCAATGTTTGTCGTAATCATAAAGCGGCTTGGTGCCTTGTTTAAAGGCGGTGCGGGCGATGGTATCAGCTGACATGGGCAAACCTATAGACTAAGAAGGAGACAATTTAAAAACCGCTCATCTTAACATGAATGCCCCTCAGGTAGCGATAAGTTATTGATAGCGTAAGATAATCTATCAACAATTAAGGTGTAAGAAAAAGACTCAGAGAAGCGTCTATGAACAATGGATAGCAAAGGCTACTTTAAAAGTGCTCTTTTTCTTTAACTCGCATTCAATTCAGGTAGAACACTGATACTGAGAACTTAATTAGTAGTAAATAGAGATTTTTCAGGTGTAAACATATAATCATCGGTCATATCTCCTTGCACTATTTCACCGGTACCTCTTGCCCCTGACATGTTCGAATGCCAAAAGTAAACGCTACCGTTTTTCATAATTGCAGCTGATACGTAACGACTATAATATAGTTGCTGTGGATTAACTTTTTTCTTGATTAGACGGGGTTTTCTAAACTGTGTGGTATCAGACTCGTACTCGCTTTTTGTTTCAGTCGTATTCTTGTAGGTTCCCCATACATATAAGTTACCATTTTCAGTGACGGCTTGATTCTCACCAATATTAATAACCTTGTGTAGCAGCTCATGTTTCACTGGTAATAAAGCCTCATCGACCAAACCATTAGATACGTTTCCTTCAGTGAACTCATTATTAAGGTCAATATAGAGACCTTTTAAGGTTGTGTCTCTCATCGTTAAGTTTTTCTGCTTACCCCATATCCAAACACTTCCATCCTCTAGCAATGCCATAGGTGTTCTAACTGAAGCAACAAAGTCCACGACTTTTTTTGGCAATATGACTTTATTAGCGATATGAAAGTCGTTATTGGGGTTCTTCAGAGCATTTGTTATTCTACCTAACCTATATGTTGAGACACCAGTAGAGTATAACTCACCCTTTTTATTAAGTGCTAATAGCAGCTTACCACTTATTTCTATACGAATAATATCCGTTAAGTTAGGTACTTTGATGGGTGTCTTTAGAATCTCTTGAGTTAAATCACCATTGACCCAACCAGAAGTGTTATTGCCTATAATATACACACCACCCTGTTGCGTTAGAAACACTAAGTTGTCATCGTCAATGGCAATATCCATGACATTATTTATTCCCTTAATCTGGCGCAAATCTTTAATAATATATGAATCATCATCAGGATCTACTATGACGTCAGTACTTCCTACTCGCCCCCATGCCCATACTGTGCCATCTGCTTTAAGCAGTGCGAAAACACCTAAACCTCCTGTGACAACTGCAACAGCATCATCAATCCCTTCGATCTTATAAGGTATGGTATCGTCTATTCGACTCTTCTTGTTTTCATCACTCCTAAGATAACCTTCATTGAAGCCCCAAGTCCATAAGGTCCCATCATCTTTGATAGCAGCTACAGAGGAAATATCTATGGCAATTTGTTTGGAGTCATCAACTATTTTAAGTGTAGGATTCAGTGGTTCATCGACAACATCTATAATTTCAAATTTCCTTTTTGAAATCGTATCAATGTACTCATAGCCTTTAAAAATTATCGGTGATAACACTAGAATAAGTAAAAAAATAGAAGTTAATATGTATTTCAATTTGAAAAGTGACACAACAGAATCCAATTGATGAGCAAGTATTAGGTAAGATGTGCTTAGTAATATTGATGAGTTAAAAATATTAAGGAAGGTATTACTATAGCGGTATTGTCCAGATCACAATGTGAGTCATAAAAGACTAAGACATAAGTTATTGATAGCGTGAGATAATATGATGATCAGCTCACGCTTTTACGCCATTTTTGTTCAGTCCAATTGACCAAGGATTTGTAGTGGTAAGGTCGCCACGTCAAAGGCGAGGGCAAAGGGCAGCAAAATTAGCTTGTCCGCAGTGCTCTTGCCGCGTTTTCTGGTTTCTTCTTTATTGGTATAGAATGAGACAGTGTATGGCTTACTTAGCGGGCGATAATTGGAGCGAATCACTTGCAGATTACTGACAGCAGGATAAATTGCGCCGCGTACAGGCACATTAAAACAAAAGCGTTGGGCATTGATACGCGTATCGCTGGATGAGGTGCAGTCTTCGCCATTATTTTGTAAAAAGTATTGATAATCACTTTTGTTAAACTCGTCTTTGAGCTTGGCATAAGAAAAACTCATGACCCCTTCAAAATGTCCATTATTGTTGGGCACTTCAAATTCCATAGCATTTTTGACCCGTATGTTTTTGGGGTCAAGGTTGCTCAATATGCTAATCATCTCATTGCCACCTTGGGTCAACACGTAGCTGTTTCTTTCACCGACGATGACCATCGACGCATTGGGTGTTCTCGGTAGTGCTTCGGCAGGTTTGCCAAAGGCCACAATTTGGTCAGTAGAGAGCACCTTTTTCTGTGTTGAAGTATAAGAAGATTTTTCGTCTAGTACGCTACTGGTAGCGCAGCCTGTACTGACCAGCATGACCGCAAGTGCCCCTGTGGTTAATAGGGCTTTTGTAGTCAAGGTGGTAGGTAATTTATACATAGTGGTATCCATCAAATAAGTAAAAAATATCAGTGATATCAAGTAGTGTGCATCAAAAATAGTAGAGCAAACTTCCGTCTGTATATTACCTTGTTTTACGGATGATATGCCATCAAAACCGTGACCATTACCCAACTTGCCATGGGGGATTATCATAGTAAGGCTGCCGCAGCCAACCCTATTGGCATACGTTTTGCTCCAGCACTATAGCGGTCGATTGCGGTGGTTTGCCACCGAGTATCGCACCATTATGGGTATTTGATAATTCAATCATTGTTTGGAGTAAATGGAATGAAACAAACTTTTTTTGGGCGTGAGCATCGTCATGTCCGTTCACCATCCATGCGGCCTATGCGCCTGCATACATGGGTGGCAACGCCTAGGAGTAGCGGTCAAAAGATACTATTTGCCAGCGGCTTATGGGCAGCGAGTATGCTGCCAGCACAGGCGGCAGGAGCCGCTACGCTAACGGTGGCCCAGTTACTAGAATATCAAAATATTGCATGGATTATTTGGGCTGGGGTGTTGGTATTTTTTATGCAAGCAGGTTTTGCACTGTTAGAGAGCGGCTCAGTGCGTGCCAAGAACGCGGTCAATGTGATGATGAAAAACTACACCGACATGTGTATCGGTGGCCTGAGTTTTTATGTGCTGGGCTTTGGCCTGCTGATGGGCAGTAATGACACGGGGTTTTTTGGTAGCGATCACTTTATACCGACCAATTTGTCCAACCTCGAATGGGCGATTTTGTTCTTTCAGATGATGTTTGCGGCGACTGCAGTGACCATTGCCAGTGGCGCTATGGCTGAGCGGGTATCCTTTGTGGGCTATGCCATTGCGGCCTGTATGATTTGCTTGTTTATTTATCCGGTGTTTGCCAGCTGGGCATGGGGCGGCTATTTTGGTGGCACAGGCTGGCTCGCTGAGCGCGGCTTTATTGATTTCGCTGGTTCAACAGTGGTGCACTCAGTCGGCGGCTGGTTGGCGCTGGCGGGTATTCTTGTGATTGGGCCACGCTTGGGCCGTTTTGCGCCAGATGGTACACCAAGGCTGATTGCAGGACATAACATGACCTTGTTGGCACTGGGCGGCTTTATTTTGTGGTTTGGGTGGTTTGGCTTTAATGCAGGCTCGACGTTGTCGATCACTGGCAATATTGGGCTGATTGCGGTTAATACCTTTGTGGCTGCGATCAGTGCGGTGGTTTGTTATATGGTCATCTCCGTGGGTATGAAAAAAGCCGTTTTACTGAGTGATAGCATCAATGCCAGTTTGATCGGTCTGGTATCCATAACCGCAGGCTGCGCCACCACCACGCCTTTTTTTGCTATTATCATTGGTATTGTGGCCTCTGGTGTTTATATCGTAGCAAAACAAGCACTGCTCAAACTAAAGATTGATGATGTGGTTTCAGCAGTTGCTGTGCACGGGTTTGGCGGTGTTTGGGGTACTTTAGCGGCAGGACTTTTTTATTCAGAAGATTTGTTTAACCTATCACGGCTTGGTGTGCAAGCCCTAGGCGTAGGCGTAGCGCTCGTGTGGGGACTGGGCCTTGGCCTAGCGATGTATAAGCTAATTGATGTAAGCTTAGGATTAAAAGCCAGCCGCTTGCACGAGCAGCGCGGCCTTGATTACACCGAACATGCAGAGCTTGGCTATCCTGAGTTTCAAAAGCAGATATTTGATGCCAAAGGACTAACAGAACGTCATCTATAGGAGAGTACTGATGAATGATAGTGTACAGTCAGTAGACAAGACGGTATCTTCAATGGCAGCTGTACTTGCAGACTACTTAAACCATCAAGAGATCGTACGGCTGACAGCGTCGTGGCGACAGCACTCTGAGGTGTCAGTCAAAATGATACAAGCGTGCGTCTTGGATGCCACCACACAATACCCCAGACTTAGAAAGCATAGGTCTGATATTCGTAAGGCTTTTTGGCGCACGGCGCTGCAAATGAATAAGCCGATATCCGATGAAGATGCCAATCCACCATCTGCAGCAGATGCGCCCAGCTCAGACAGTGTTTTGGTTGATGCGTTTTATGAGGTTATGCTGGGCTTGAAAGCCCAACTGCGACCAGCAGAGCGTCAGCAGGTATTTGCCATGCTGCACCATATGGTGGCAAAAGAGCGCACCTTTAAGGGGCAAAACATAAATATCATGGCTTTTTTAGCAGATCATTTGCCCTTGGTGCCTGATGATGTTGATTTATTGAACAATTTGGTTCAGTTGGCTTATGTGTGTTTGTGTGATGTCGAAGGGCCTGTTGAAGCCGACCGTATTTTTTATCAAGTATCAGAAGATGCCAAAGCGCAGCATTCCAGTGCCACTGTTGAATGTTTATTTTAAATTTCAATTATCGTAATGACGCGCCATCATTACGATAACCATGTTGTTATTAATCCAGCTCAATTTTGGTGACATTTTTAGTGACATTCATCACAAACTGACTTTTAAAATGCCGTACATTGTTTTCATAAGTAAAAGTACTGCGGGCAAATTGATGATAATCACTCATATCTTTGGCATTAACCATTAATAAAAAATCCACATCACCTGATACTTCATAACAACCCATAACCTGCGGCTGTGCATCCATTAGGCGCTCAAATCGATGTTGTAATGCGGTATTAGAACGTACCATTTCAATCATCACAATGATGCTAAGGCCATAGCCTACCTTATTTGGATTGATAATCGCCACTTGCCGATCAATGATGCCACTGTCAATCAGTGCCTGTACGCGGCGCTGCGCGGTTGCAATCGATACATGGGCATGTTCTGCGACTGCCTTTAGAGGTAAAGTGGCGTCATCTTGTAGCATGTCTAAAATGGCTTTATCTATTTTATCTAGGGGATGATTCATAATCTCTCTCTTATTACTGTCTCTATAGTTACTATCATACGCGTAATAAAAAGGAGGGAATAGAGAAAATGATCAGTCATTAGATAGAAGTTTTGTATTGAAAAATAAATAGTTTTTTTAAATGTTTTTAGAGAATAAAAATCATAATTATTTAAAAACTGAAATTATATTTCATGGTCTTACGGTAGAATAAACCCCATGAATCGGCAATTAATTAAAAGGGCCGATAATCTTTATCTTTTCGGTATTATGGTGATTGATATGTCTGCTTCTGTGTTATCAAAAATAGTGATGGCAACGTTGCCGCGTTTGCCACTGGCTGCAATTTGGATAGACAGCAACCCGCAGCAGCGCACGATGCTGATGGGCGTGGCGCTGGCAATATTGTCCAATCTATTGTTTGGCATTTTGTATGCCTATAGCAGCTTTTTGGCTCCGCTGTCTGGCACGCAGGTATTCATCTGGCGTATGCTGTCCATGTGGGCTGCGCTGCTTGGGTATTTGCTCATCAGTGGCCGTTTGGGACTGCATATTAACAAACTACGCGCTTTACGGACACTTAAGCAGCGGGTTTGGCTGCTGCTACCCACGCCCATTTTTTTAAGCCAGCTGTGGTTGTTTGTGTGGGCACCTGTCAACGGACAAGGCGTACAAACAGCGATGGGCTATTTTTTGTTTCCTTTGATGATGGTGGTATTCGGTTGCCTGTGTTTTGGGGAGAAGCTTAGCCGTTTGCAGTGGTTGGCAGTGGCGTTTGCGGCGGTAGGCGTTGGTAGTGAGATCATACGCACGCACAGTATCTCTTGGGCGACGCTGTGGGTATGCGGCACGTATCCGGTGTATTATATTTTGCGCCGCTTGCAAGGGATTGGTGCAGTCACGGGACTACTCATTGATTTGACTTTGTTTGCGCCGTTTGCGCTGGCCTATTTGCTACTGATTAGCCCTAGCAGCTTGGGGCAGGTGGCAGGTTCAGGGTTTATCATTTTTATGCTGGCAGGGCTTGGGATATTAAGCGTGCTGGCCATGAAAACCAATATCGATGCCAGTCAAATGCTGCCTGTGAACGTCTATGGCATGATGAGCTATTTGGAGCCTGCGCTGCTGTTTGTCTTAGCCATCACGGTGCTGGGCAATCCTTTTGAGTCGGCAATGCTGTATAGCTATGGGCTGATTTGGTTAGGAATAGCCTGCCTCGTCACGCATGGTATACGCCAACTGCGTCTGTCACGGCGTACGATCCATGTCTCTGCTTAAGCACACTCATTTTGCTAAAAAGCAGCGGTATTCATTGTGAGTACCGCTGCTTTTTTGGTCTGTTGAGACACGGGTCTGATATCGTCTTTAAGATTTAATCCATATGCTGTTTAAAGCCGCGCTCTTTGGTACGTTCCCAATCGCGATCTTTAGAGGTTTTGCGTTTGTCGTGTAGCTTTTTACCTTGAGCCAGCGCGATTTGGCATTTGACCAATGAGCGCTTCCAGTAGCAAGACAGTGGCACGCAGGCAAAGCCTTTTTGGTTGATTGCGCCGTAAAGCTTGTCAATCTCGCGGCGATTGAGCAGCAACTTGCGGGTACGGATATTGTCAGGGTTGACGTGGGTTGAGCTTGAGAGTAGCGGCTGAATATGTGAGCCGAACAAAAACGCCTCACCATCACGTAAGATGACGTAGGCCTCGGTGATGCTCATTTTTCCTGCGCGAATGGCTTTGACTTCCCAGCCTTGTAGCGACACCCCCGCTTCAAAGGTCTCTTCGATAAAGTACTCGTGCCGCGCTTTTTTGTTGGCACAAATTTGGTTATCAGGTTTTTTTGCTTTTTTTGACATAATGTCCTCGTCTAACTGATTCCTCATATCATCAGCACCACATGGCCTTCTTGATGCGGATAACGCTGTATGAGTCGAACTGCCTATTGTAGCAAAGCTGCTTGTACAAAGGTATGCGGCTGCTTATGACAAATGTAGCGCATGAGTGTTAAATTTCGGCAAAATTTGCTAGCATACGCAGTAACCTTACCGATCAGATTAGTCCGCTATGAGTCTCCCTGCCACTTCTTCACGCTTGCATACTAAAATCTTGTACCCCGGTACGTTTGACCCCATTACCAATGGTCATGTGGATCTGGTCACACGTGCGGTTAAGCTGTTCGATGAGGTGGTGATCGCGGTCGCTTCAGGTCATCATAAAAAGCCACTGTTTGATTTTGAAGAGCGGGTGGCGCTGGTGGAGACGGTTTTTGCTGATTTACCGCAGGTATCAGTGGTTGGGTTTGAAGGCTTGCTGGTTGACTTTATGCGTGAAAAGCAAGCTACTGCCGTTCTGCGCGGCTTGCGCGCGATGTCCGATTTTGAGTACGAGTTTCAACTGGCCAATATGAACCGTGAGCTGGATGAAAACTTTGAAGCGGTATTTCTGACCCCGTCACAAAACTTCTCTTTTATCTCATCCACCATGATCCGCGAGATTGCCAAGCTTGGCGGCGATGTTACCAAGTTTGTGCCCACCTGCGTCTCAGAGGCTTTTGCGCAAAAGCTGACGCTACCAAGCCGCTGATGCAGCGCAGGTGATGTCCCTTTTCTATTGATTGACCCTATCTGCTAAGGAGCTGTTCATGGCGCTATTGATCACTGATGAGTGCATTAACTGTGATGTGTGTGAGCCTGCCTGCCCCAATGAGGCCATCTCAGAAGGTGAGGATATCTACGTCATTGACCCTGACCTATGTACCGAATGTGTGGGGCATTTTGATGAGCCGCAATGTGTGGTGATTTGTCCGATTGACTGTATCCCAAAAGATCCTAACCATGTCGAAACCGAAAGCGATTTACTGGCCAAATACAAGCGCATCACTGGTCAGTAAATATTGATACAAGACTGATGACGTTTGGGTTTTTAACGTTTTAGGAACAATGCAATGACCACAAAAACAATGACTACCAAATCTATGCCAGCAGTAAGTGAGTTTGACCAGCAGCACCTCTGGCATCCGTATGCCAGCCTACCGCCCACCTATTCTAATATGGTCATTGATCGCGCTGATGGTATTTATATTATCACTAAAGACGGTACGCGTCTGATTGATGGCATGTCATCATGGTGGGCAAGCGTTCACGGCTACAACCATCCTAAGCTAAACGAGGCGCTGACTCAGCAGTTGGGTAAAATGGCGCATGTGATGTTTGGTGGTTTAACGCATCAGCCAGCGATAGACTTGGGCAAAAAGCTGCTTGATATTGTCCCTACTGGTCTTGATGCTATTTTTTATGCTGACAGTGGCAGTATCGCGGTGGAAGTGGCACTGAAAATGGCATTGCAATACCAAGTCGCTGGCAAGCGCCCAACCAAGCAGCAGTTTGCCTCAACCCATTCAGGCTATTACGGTGACACGTGGCATGCCATGAGTGTCTGCGATCCTGTCAATGGGATGCACAGTTTATATGGCAAGCAGTTACCGCTGCAGCATTTTGTCCCCGCACCGCCGCTTGGGTTTGATCGTACATTGACCACAGCTGAGCGTGACACGCTGTCTGAGTTTTTTGCAGTGCATGGCGCGCAGCTGGCAGGTTTTATTATCGAGCCGATTATTCAAGGCGCAGGCGGCATGCGTTTTTATAGTCCTGAGTATTTGCAGCTATTACGCGCACTTTGTGATGAGCACGATGTGCTATTGATTGCCGATGAAATTGCCACTGGGTTTGGTCGTAGTGGTAAGCTGTTTGCCTGTGAGCACGCGGATATCAGTCCTGATATTATGACCATCGGTAAAGCGCTGACGGGTGGCTATATGACCTTTGCCGCGACGTTGTGTACCCGCCATATTGCCGATACCATTCACAATAGTGCGTATCCAGCGCTGATGCATGGCCCGACCTTTATGGGCAATCCCTTAGCTTGTGCTGTCGCCTGTGCGTCGATTGATTTGATCCTGTCTTATGATATCGAAGCATGCACTGCCACTATGCAACGCACGATGGAGCAAGCGCTTATGCCAGCTGCATCACTTGATGGTGTTGCTGAGGTACGTTGTTTGGGCGCCGTGGCGGTGATTGAATTAGATGACGCCGTTGATATGCCCATTTTTCAGTCTTTATTGATCGATCATGGCATTTGGGTCAGACCCTTTGGTAAATTGGTATACATCATGCCGCCGTATGTGATTACTAATGACGAGCTGACTACCTTATGCCAAGCGCTACTGAAAGTGGTACGCACGTATCTAGAAAGTCGAGCTCAATCATGAGCGTGTTATTTGTTTCTGGCATCGATACCGATATTGGCAAAACTTACGCCACAGGCCTACTTGCCAAAGCATTAATGCAGCAAGGCGTGAATGTCATCACGCAAAAACTGGTACAAACAGGCGTTTGTATCAATGAAAATGATGGCACCTTAAATATCGCGGATGACATCGTTACTCATCGTCAATTGATGCAGATGCCTCTGCAGCCCTGTGATCTTGATTTTACCACCTGTCCTTATCGTTATGAGAAGCCTGCGTCCCCGCACTTGTCTGCTGCCTTGGCAAACCGTCCTCTTGATATCAAGGCGATTGCCGATGCTACTACATCATTGCAAGCTGACTACGATATGGTGTTGTTAGAGGGCGCGGGCGGGCTGCTGGTGCCCATTACCACCGAGTTATTAACCTTAGATTATATTGCGGAGCAAGGCTATCCTATCGTTTTGGTCACCTCTGGCCGTTTGGGCAGCATCAATCATACCTTGCTGAGCTTAGAAGCCATCACTCAGCGCGGCTTGTCTGTACATAGCGTGATCTATAACCATATTAATGATAATGCTGAGCAAACCGATGCTGAGATTGCCAGTAGCACCATGGATTTTTTGCAAGCGTATTTGGCGCGTTATTATCCCAAAGCGCATTGGCTCGTATTAGCCAAGCAAGTAAATGCGACAGACAACACCGACATAACATTACCAACAGGGTTTATCTAACTTTCTAAGGTATTTTTAACGTATTTTTGAGGTAGTCACAGCCATTCTTAAAATAAGCAGAAAAGACATTCCCATATAGGTGTTAGTTTTGCTATACTAGCGCGCTTGGTAGACTAGGCGATCGCCGCTGCACACTGGCAACAGATGAGCAGGGGAGGAAAGTCCGGGCTACATAGGGCAGCGTGCCAGCTAACGGCTGGGCAGGGTAACTTGACGACCAGTGCAGCAGAGAGTAGACCGCCTTTGGTATCTTAGGACATCATCGGTAAGGGTGAAAGGGTGCGGTAAGAGCGCACCGCGTGGATGGCAACATTTCACGGCATGGTAAACTCCACGCGTAGCAAGACCAAATAGGCATCGGCATGGCGCGGCCCGCGTTCGATGCGGGTAGGTTGCTTGAGCGTATTAGCGATGATACGCCTAGAGGAATGATCGTCCACGACAGAACCCGGCTTATCGGTTTACCAACCCTTTTTTATCGTTTGTTGTAGTACTTATTGCAATTAATCTGAATGATATTCATTTTCTTGCAAAAAATGCCAATTAGGGGTTGACGGCAGTCAGCAGCTTGGGCATAATGTGCAGCCTAAAAAGGCGATGTAGCTCAGCTGGTTAGAGCGCACGACTCATAATCGTGAGGTCGAGAGTTCAAGTCTCTCCATCGCCACCATATATAGCAAGATCTGCAATACCAAAAAAGCCAGTCTCCTTGAGATTGGCTTTTTTTTGCTCAAAAAAAGCATTGCTGTCTATCTTCCTTACCCATGATATCGTTATCAGCAGCTGCCACCCGTAAGTATACTGCAAATGCAGGCCTTGTGTATCCGCTGATTCATCAATCAAATCGCCACTGACAAAATCGCCTTACTTTGTAGCGGAAAACTGCTAGAATACGGTGACATGTCCAGATACTGCCTTAATCTTTTGTCACCGCCCATGTGTGGACGTTGGCCAAATCTATCAGTCTTACCCAGATAGATCATGATGTCATCAGCAGCGACGGGCGTGGCTGATTTTTTATTTTTTCACGATGATTATTTAATCACCCTTATTTAGTAGGCGCTTTGTGACTGCATTAGCCAATATTCGTAATTTTTCTATCATTGCCCACATTGATCATGGCAAGTCGACGCTTGCTGATCGCTTTATTCAGATGTGCGGTGCGCTGCAAGATCGAGAGATGCAAGCACAAGTACTCGACTCAATGGACATTGAGCGCGAGCGTGGCATCACCATCAAAGCGCAGTCCGTGACCTTGTATTATGACCACCCAAATGGTGAGCGTTATCAGTTAAATTTTATTGATACCCCCGGCCACGTTGACTTCTCCTATGAAGTATCGCGTTCGCTCGCGGCTTGTGAAGGTGCGCTATTGGTGGTTGATGCAGCACAAGGCGTAGAAGCGCAGTCGGTAGCCAACTGCTACACGGCAGTGGATGAAGGCCTTGAAGTCATGGCGGTATTGAACAAAATTGACCTGCCGCAAGTTGAGCCTGAGCGCGTGATTCAAGAGATTGAAGACATTATCGGAATTGACGCTGTCGATGCGCCGCGTGTTTCTGCTAAATCAGGCCTTGGGGTTGATCATCTGTTAGAGGCCTTGGTTGAGTTTATCCCTGCACCAACGGGCGATCGCGATGCGCCGCTACAAGCTTTGATTATTGATTCATGGTTTGACAACTATTTGGGTGTGGTCTCACTGGTACGTGTGCGTCAAGGAACGGTGCAAAAGGGCGATAAGATTTATATCAAATCGACGGGCGATGCCCACCCTGTCAGCTCTATCGGTGTATTCACGCCTAAGCCTGTCGATACGGGTATCCTAGAGGCGGGTGAAGTTGGCTTCGTGATTGCGGGTATTAAAGACATTGCTGGTGCACCAGTGGGTGATACCATCACCCATGCTAAAACGCCTGATGTGGATCGTATTCCTGGGTTTAAACAAATTACGCCGCAGGTGTATGCTGGGCTGTTCCCTGTTGATTCTAACGATTTTGAAAAATTCCGTGAAGCGCTGCAAAAACTGCAAATCAATGATGCAGCGTTATTCTTTGAGCCAGATACCTCAGATGCCTTGGGCTTTGGCTTTCGCTGCGGCTTCTTAGGCATGCTGCATATGGAGATCATCCAAGAGCGACTAGAGCGCGAATATAACTTGGATTTGATCACCACCGCACCGTCAGTGATCTATGAGATCGAAAAGAAAAATGGCGATGTGATTTATGTTGATAACCCGTCACATTTGCCCGAACCGAACAATATTGAAGAATTTCGTGAGCCGATAGCGCGTTGTCAGATTTTAGTGCCGCAAGATTATTTGGGCAATGTCATGACCTTGTGTATCGAGCGCCGCGGCGTGCAGGTAGACATGCGCTTTATGGGCAAACAAGTCCAGCTCATCTTCGATATTCCGATGGGTGAGGTGGTGATGGATTTCTTTGACCGCCTAAAATCAGTATCACGCGGCTTTGCTTCTCTCGACTATAACTTTGAGCGTTATCAGTCGGACAAACTGGTCAAAGTTGACGTACTGATTAACAGCGACAAAGTTGATGCTTTAGCCATGATTTGCCATCAAGATCAAGCCCGCTATCGCGGTAATCAACTCGTGACTAAGATGAAAGAATTGATCCCCCGTCAGATGTTTGATGTGGCCATCCAAGCCGCGATTGGCAGTCAGATTATTGGTCGTAGTACGGTCAAAGCCATGCGTAAAGACGTATTAGCCAAGTGTTATGGTGGTGACGTCTCTCGTAAGAAAAAATTGCTGTCTAAGCAAAAAGAAGGTAAAAAACGTATGAAGCAAGTCGGTAATGTGGAGATTCCACAAGAAGCGTTCTTGGCTGTTTTACAAGTGGATAGCTAAGTCGTCGCTTTATAGCAGATCGTTTTGGTACATTACAGTTGACTGTAGTCCGTCTCACCGTTCAAGCAGCTAGACAAGCGGCTTATTAATAGGCAATTTGGTATGGATTTTGATTTTAATTTAATTTTAGTACCGTTGACCATTGTTCTAGGTATTGTCTGGTTGTTGGATAAAATATGGTTCAAGCAACATGGTGGTTATCATAAACATATCAAAGAGATGGACTTAGCTACCGCAGGTTTGCAAAGAGAAGAGCAAACTTTAATAGCCTTACTGAAGTCACACAATATTGAATATGCCGATATCCACAATCTAGATAAAGACAAACTACCAGCAGAAGTATCTAGCCAATATAACCGATGTCTTGAGGCAAAAAGCTTTGCTAATATTACGGGTACCAAAGCTGTCAGAAAACATGAAAATTTCCTGATTCGCTGGGCCTATGATTTTTTTCCGGTACTGGCGGCGGTGCTCATTGTGCGCTCGTTTTTGCTTGAGCCATTTAATATTCCATCGTCCTCTATGGTGCCGACGCTCTATACTGGTGACTTTATCGCGGTTAATAAGTATGCCTATGGGGTGCGATTGCCACTGACTTATAATAAAGTCTTGGATACGGGTTCGCCTGAGCATGGTGATGTGATGGTTTTTCGCTATCCTGAAAACCCCAGCATTTATTATATTAAACGGGTGATTGGTTTGCCAGGTGATACTGTCAGTTATGATCAAGGGCAGATTGCCATCAATGGTGTACCAGTAGATACGCAGCCTGTCAGTTTTGATGCCAATCCTGAGTTGACCTCACAGCTATATGGCGCAGGAGAGATTGCACCCGGTCAAATGCTGAGTGAATCTGAAGCCGCACAGCTGGGTCAAGAAGAAGAAGTGCGTGCGCAATACCTACAAGAAACCCAAGGTGAGCACCAGCATCTGGTGCGCTACTTAACTGGTATGAATAGCTCACAATATGCCCCATTCTTGCAGCAACAATCGCCAGAAGTGATAAGCTCAGAAGGAACAAAGTGGCAAATCACAGTGCCTGAAGGTGAGTATTTTGTGATGGGGGATAATCGCGATCGCAGTGCGGATGGCCGTTTTTGGGGTTTTGTGCCCGATGACAACTTAGCCGGCAAAGCAGTCTATATCTGGATGCATAAGCCGCCTGGTGTGAGTTTGCCCACCTTTGTACGCAATGGTGCTATTCCTTAAATCGCACTATACGCGCGTGAAACAATGTACATATATACACAGTCAGCACTGAAGTATTGGCAATCAATAGTGGACACAAGTCCTTACTTCAGATGCGTTTATACTGTATGGTTATCTTTTCATTAGGAGTCGTCATCATGTATCCGTCAAATAGTCTGTCTGCTCAGCGCGGTGCGAGTGTTACTGGTGTGATTCTATTACTGATTGTGATTGTAGTTTTAGGGAAGCTCTTGGTAGCTATTTTACCCGCTCAGGTAGGTGACTATCAGTTGACGTCTCTTTTGTCTGAAGAGCTGAGTAAGGCTAATGCTGAGAACTTGACTGCAAAACAGTTTGTCGCCAAAGTGGATCAGCAACTGTCTATCAATGCTGATTACAATACTAAAGCTGAAGAAATAGTGACCTTTACCAATAGTAAACCAGGCCAGCTGGCCATCCGTAAAGAGTATGCAGTAACCAACAATTTTTTTGGGAATGTCGATATTGTTAATCGTTTTGAAGGTGATATTGAGCCTGCACCTGCCAAGTGATTTAAAAAAATCTTATCTGGATTAAGCCTACTTGATAACCAGACTTTCTTGAAATCCCTTTTTATGACTGTCATACTGACTATGCTGTCAATTATATGAGTAACACTCATAACTACATAAATTATAATTAACAAGTGTTTGCATTTGCAGTATGATGCAAACACAGCTTCTTCGAGCCGCGAATCAAATAGGATAGCCAAAAACCAAGCATGAAACCAACTTCACCCCAATACCAAGCGGTGTCCGCTACCAAAAACTCTAGTGTCACTGTAGATGCGCTGCCAGTCACCCCTGACTTTATGCAGCGCCTAGAGGTGCTGACGCGTAAATTGGGGTATACGTTTAAAAATCCCAGCCTACCAAGATTGGCACTGACACATCGCTCGTTTGACAGTAAAAAAAACTATGAGCGTTTGGAGTTCTTGGGCGATGCTCTGTTAGGGATGATCGTTGGCGAAGCGCTTTATCATCGCTATCCGACTCAAAAAGAAGGTCGCCTGACCCGTATGCGCGCCACATTAGTGCGTCAAGAGTCATTGGTTACGATTGCTCAAAACTTGGATCTGTCTAACCATTTAATTTTGGGTATTGGTGAGCGTAAAGGCGGCGGACGCAACCGTGCCTCGATATTGGCTGATGCAGTAGAGTCGCTACTGGGCGCCATTTATTTGGACAGTCAAGACATGGAGGTCACTCGTACTTGTGTGCTGGCATGGTATGGTGATCTGATTGACAATGTGAATGATCAAAAAGTGCTCAAAGATGCTAAAAGCCGTTTGCAAGAATGGTTGCAATCGAAGCAGTTTGATTTGCCGAATTATGAATTGATTGAAACCAAAGGCAATGCACCGCATCAGATATTTGTGGTGCGCTGTCAGGTTGATATTATCGAATGTCCCGCCATTATTGAATCGGGTGAAAGTCGCCGTATTGCTGAGCAAAAAGCGGCAGAGCTGATGATCAATCAGCTGCACAAATTGCCAAAATCATATAAGAAACGTCCATAGCCTGCGTATGATACGCAGCGGATGCCTTATTCTATCCTATATAGATGACGCTTTATTTTATACTGACAAGTGCGCTGCGGTTTGATACATAGACCGTAGCGCTGCTTGCGTTAAGCCACAGGAATTATCCATGAGCAACTCAAATGACTTGCCACCCAACCAAAAAGACCACACACAGACCATGACAGAATCTACCAATATGCCTACCCAGAGCAGCACTATTACATCAGAGCAAGACAGTCACACCCAGCATCATAATGATGATGCTATTGCTGAATTTTTTGCCCCTAGTGGTCAGGCAAAGTTAGCTGATGATTTTAAGGCTGGTTATGTAGCGATTGTGGGTCGTCCCAATGTTGGTAAATCAACGTTGATGAACCACTTACTGGGTCAAAAGCTGTCCATTACTTCACGTAAGCCACAAACCACGCGCCACCGTATTCATGGTATCTTTTCGACCAACGAGATGCAGGCCGTTTTTGTAGATACGCCAGGTATTCATCACAATGAAGTACGCGCGATCAACGAGCGCATGAACAAAGCAGCAGTTTCTGCCTTGGTTGATGTTGACTTAGTCTTGTTTGTGGTTGATTCTGATCAGTGGCGTGAAGATGATTTACTTACTTTGCAAAAGCTTGGCGAGACCGATCTAACCGTGGTATTGGTCATTAATAAAGCCGATACCCTAAAGGATAAAGGTACGCTATTGCCATTGATTGAAACCTTTAATGACAGTTTTGATTTTGCCGATATCGTCCCTGTCTCAGCGCTAAAGAACCAAAACTTGGATCGCTTAGAAGAAGTGATTGCCTCGCATCTGCCTGTTGCCAACCCAATTTACGATACAGAGCAAATCACCGATCGTTCAGAGCGCTTTTTGGCCAGTGAAATCATTCGCGAAAAAATCATGCGCAGTGCTGGCGATGAAGTACCTTACGATTTGACAGTACAGATTGATGCGTTTAAAAATGAGCCTGCTCACAAAGACCCAAAAACAGGCCGACCGCGCAAAGCGTGCACTTTTATTGATGCGACCATTTATGTCGAGCGCAGTGGTCAAAAAGCCATTGTTATTGGCGAAAAAGGTCAACGTATCAAACAAGTGGGTATCGATGCCCGTAAAGACATGGAGCAACTTTTTGATAAAAAAGTGATGCTGACCCTATGGGTTAAAGTCAAACGTGGCTGGTCAGATGATGAGCGCGCGTTAACCAGCTTGGGTTATTAACTGGTTAAAGTGTACTACCTTTTCAATAGCTGTGAGTTTTGGGCAGATAAAGGACAATCATGATGCGTAATGAGGCGCTCACAGGGTACTTGCTACACCATCGTCCTTACCAAGAAAAGCGAGCATTGTACTATCTGTTTTCTTACGAGCAAGGCGTGATTCATGGTGTGGGCAAAAAAGGGGCGCCACTATTTGAACCCTTACAGCTGTTTGCAACGGGTAAAAATAACCTTAAGACATTCAGTCAGATTGCTTTATTGTCTTCTACTACAGAGAATGGGCCTGAGCGCTATGAGCAAATTACAGGTCAGCGTCAGTATGCTGCGCTATATATCAACGAGATACTATGGCGCCTGTTACCAACTGGCGATGCCATGCCTGCACTGTGGCAGCATTACCAAGACAGCTTAAGTGAGCTTAAACAGTCGCTTACTACTGATGAGTTGCGTCTTTGTCTGCGCCGGTTTGAGCAGCAGTTATTTGTTGAGCTGGGGTTTGCGATTGCATTGACTGCGGACCACGCCCAGACCTCTATTAATGCTACGTGTCATTACCGCTTTTTACCTGATATGGGACTTGTGACAGTTGGGAGGCATGAGCAGTTGAAGCCACTGGCTGCGCAAAATGTATTCAGTGGTCAAGATCTTATTTTGATGATTGATGAAGGCATCAGTATGGACACGATTACATTATGGTCGCGGCTGCATCGCCAGTTGATTGATCATTTGCTTGATTATCAGCCTCTACAAAGTCGCCTCTTATGGCAGCAGCAGCAGCGTTACCAATAAACTCATGCTGATATGGTTATAAGAGCCACGCTAAGTAACGTTTTGATATAAATAACACAAGCAATAACTGCTAAAAGGATGTTTATGAACCGCTCATCTTTAGTCTCTGATAATCAAAAAAAGCCACTGCTAGGAGTCAATATTGACCACGTGGCGACGTTGCGTCAAGCTCGCGGTGTCAATTATCCCAGTCCGCTCGATGCAGCTTTATTGTGTGAACAAGCGGGTGCTGATGGTATTACCATTCATTTGCGTGAAGACCGTCGTCATATTCAAGATGCTGATGTGTATGGGATTGCGGCTCAGCTTACTACCCGCTTGAATTTAGAAATGGCCGCGACTGAAGAGATGCTGAGCATTGCTTGTGACGTTCAGCCATTTTGGGTCTGCTTGGTTCCCGAAAAACGCGCAGAGTTGACTACCGAAGGTGGTTTGGACGTGAAAGGCCAGCAGGAGTGGCTCATAGGTTACATCCGCAAATTGCACGATGCGGGTATTAAAGTATCTTTGTTTATTGATCCTGACGAAGCGCAAATTAATGCTGCTACAGCGTGCCGCGCAGATGCTATCGAACTGCACACAGGCGCTTACGCCGAAAAAGGACTGGCAGCAGATAGAGAAGGGCAGGCATTAGAGTTACAACGCATCAAGGCTGCTGTTGGTCTGGCGCAGCAAGTAAATGAAACAATGCTCATCAATGCAGGTCACGGTTTAACTCGTGACAACGTTAATGCTATTGCCAGTATTGAAGGTATTTACGAGCTGAATATCGGTCATGCCTTGATTGCTGATGCCGTGTTTGTAGGGCTTACTGAGGCGGTCGGCATGATGAAGTCTGCAATGTATCGATAACGCATTTAAACGAGGTATCATGGGCAGCCTGTTGGATGCAGGCTATTTGGCTTATGCCGTATGATACCTGTTTGACTAAACGACACCTGATACATGGCTTTACTGTAGCTTGAGGTTGGGCAATACTTAATATGACCAAAAAAGCCACGTGGTGTTCCACTATCGCCTGAAAATCTAATATAGTGACGATTACCTGCACGCAGATGTAGGCGACCGTATTTAGCATTTAGGGCGTATTTTACCAATAATGTGTCCTGAATATCATCGAGTTTTCGATTCCCATCTTTATCGATAAACAATAACAAGCTTTCCTGACTGTCTTTATCACATTGATCTTGGTCGTTTGCTAAGCAAGCAGTGACATCTTGGCGCCGCATAAGACTCTCCACTTTGCCAGTACTGAGCGTACTCATAATATCTTGTCTGACTCTTTTTGCCTCCATATTTGCCAGCATCTCAAAAATAGATGGTGCGGCAATGGTAGCGATGATTGCTAAAATAGTTACTGTGACCATCAGTTCAATCAGAGTAAAGCCGCTACTAACAGATGAGGCTGCCATGTATTCTCTATTTGACACTGCTGGAGTAGAAGCAGAGTTAAGAGGTAGAGCCTGATAGCGATAAAAAGAGTCTCTCTTAGGTTTAAAGAAAGTAGATATCCTACATAACATAGTCATAGATAGTCGTTACTTATCAGTGATTTAATTTGACGCATTGCTACATTATTAGCAATACCTGCCTTTTGTTAGCGTCTTTGTATGATTGCTGGAGTAGCCTGCCATACAAAACTATATTAGTGAAATAATGTTCACTTCGTAAATATAAGCGAATTATAAACGAAATGTCAAAAAATGTTTTAATTGGTGAACAAATTCTTTTATGGATAGAGAAAAAAAATAAATTGTATTAAACTGTTTCAAACAATATAAAGACGTATAGGCTATACGTTACTCGCCAGTGTACAAAAAGCAATGAAATGTAAATTGTGTTATTTCTCATTAACTTGAGTCCCTTTTTGTGTTTGGGTTATAACAACGTCGTGTAATAATGTGTAGCTGCCTTACGAAAAAAGTTGTAAACTGAATTGATAGTCGCTAAGCTACTTCGTAATTGGTTTTGTTGTATGATTACGCATTAAAATGAATGTCTAATTGTCATATCATCTAGGAAGCGGTGTTGCTTAACGCATCACTCAAATCATCCTTTGGAGGAAGTCCATGAAATTGAATAAAATTGCTATCGCCCTATTGGCTGTAACTGCTGCGCCATTGGCTGCTAATGCTGGTGTGACTATCAGCCCACTATTACTGGGTTACCATTACAGCGAAGGCGCTGATGATGAGCAACGTGAATTGTTCAATACTGGTAGAGATCTAGCTACTGGTGCACCAAGCAATAACCCAGAAAACTCTGGTATTTACAAAGAAAACGGCTTGTACACCGGTGCTGCTCTTGGTATTGAATTGACGCCATCAACTCAGTTTCAAGTAGAGTACGGTGTATCAAACACTGATGGTGTTAACGATAACGCAAGCTCAAATGTTGCTGGTAGTGAGTACGACGTTGAACAAGAAATGATCTCTGGTAACTTCTTGATTGGTACTGAAGAGTTTACAGGTTACACTGACAGCGCATTGAAGCCATATGTTCTTATTGGTGCAGGCCAATCTAAAATTGAGATCGAAAACCAAGAAACTTATAATGGCATCCCAGCAGGTACTGAAGTATTGGAAACAACTGATACTATCGGTAACCTAGGTCTAGGTGCTATGTACCGTATCAATGATGCACTAAGCTTACGCGGTGAAGCTCGCGCCATCCATAACTTTGATCAAGATTGGTGGGAAGGCATGGCTTTGGCCGGTTTAGAAGTGGTACTTGGTGGTCACTTAGCACCTACTGTTGCTGTACCACCAATGGAAGAACCAGAAGTTGTTGAAACCCCAGTAATCATTGTTGATCCAGTAGAAGAAGACATGGACTCTGACGGTGACGGCGTATACGACAGCATGGATCAGTGTCCAAATACTCCGATGAACAAAGTGGTTGACGAGCGTGGCTGTACCGTATCAGTAGACGTTACTGATGAGTTGAAGATGGAATTGCGCGTATTCTTTGATAACGACAAATCAAACATCAAAAACCAGTATACGCCTGAAATCGCTAAAGTAGCAGAGAAGATGCGCGAGTATCCAAACTCTATGGCGCGTATTGAAGGTCACGCTTCTAAAACTGGCCCATCAGCACGTTATAACCAACGTTTGTCTGAAGCCCGTGCTATCGCTGTGAAATCTATGTTGACTAACGAATTTGGTGTTGCACCAAACCGCCTATCAACGGTTGGTTACGGCTATGATCGCCCAATCGCTTCAAACGATACTGAAGAAGGTCGTGCTATGAACCGTCGTGTTTATGCCATCATCACTGGTGACAAAACCATGACTGTTGACCAAACTAAAGATATGGTTATTCAGTAAATAGTGATTGCTGCCAAGTCAGCATCTCTATAGCGTTACAAAAAAAGCTACCCACGCGGTAGCTTTTTTTTGTTATGTCAGCATAAAAATCAGTTATTGCATAAACTTATGATGCAATAATGTTATACTAGCCGCCCAAACACCTTGTCGATTGGCAAAGTGTATACCAGCATGGCTAACTGTGCGATGGATGTATCGGTATAGATGTTTGCTTTTACTGTGGCAATTTATCCTCATATGGGTACAGACATGGTAGATTATCTGGCTGATTGATCATGAAAGCTTATCCAGCGGCGCTTCCTGCTACTGCATTTTATTAAGACAAAACGAGCATTTTATATGGCGAACGACATTAAATACCTGCGTAATATTGCAATCATTGCCCACGTTGACCACGGTAAAACTACTTTGGTTGATAAGTTATTACATCAATCTGGTACTTTTGGTGACCGTGCAAATATCGCGGAACGCGCAATGGATTCAGGCGATATTGAGCAAGAGCGTGGCATTACCATTCTTGCCAAGAATACTGCGATTAAGTGGCAACATCCTAAGCAAGATATCGAATATCGTATTAATATTGTAGACACCCCAGGTCACGCCGACTTTGGTGGTGAAGTTGAACGCGTCATGTCTATGGTTGACTGCGTCCTTTTGGTTGTTGACGCGGTTGATGGCCCAATGCCGCAGACCCGCTTTGTAACTCAAAAAGCGTTCGAGCAAGGCCTGAAGCCAATCGTTGTTATCAACAAAATTGACCGCCCAGGCTCACGTCCTGATTGGGTCATGGATCAAATTTTTGATTTGTTTGACAACTTGGGTGCAACCGATGAGCAGTTAGATTTTCCAGTGGTCTATGCGTCTGCCCTAAATGGTATAGCAGGTCTTGATGCTGACGATTTGGCTGACGACATGACGCCATTGTTTGAAACCATTGTTAATGTGGTAGAGCCGCCACAAGTTGATGCTGACGCACCGTTTCGTATGCAGATTTCAAGTCTTGACTACAACAGCTTTGTTGGCGTCATTGGTATTGGTCGTATCCAGCGCGGTAAAATCAGCACCAACACACCAGTTACGGTTATTGATAAAGAAGGCAATACGCGTAACGGTCGTATCTTAAAAATCATGGGCTATCATGGTCTTGATCGTATTGATGTGACCGATGCCCAAGCTGGTGACATCGTGTGTATCACAGGTATTGATGCGCTTAATATTTCAGATACCATCTGTGATCCGAACAACGTAGAAGCGTTACCAGCATTGACGGTTGATCAACCAACGGTATCGATGACTTTTCAGGTAAACAATTCACCATTTGCTGGTCGTGAAGGTAAGTTCGTCACGTCGCGTAATATCCGTGAGCGTCTTGAGCGTGAATTGATTCATAACGTGGCACTGCGCGTAGAAGATACGGATTCTGCAGAGAAATTTAAAGTTTCAGGCCGTGGTGAATTGCATCTTTCTGTATTGATCGAAAATATGCGCCGCGAAGGTTTTGAGCTTGGTGTATCACGTCCAGAGGTTATTGTTAAAGAAATCGATGGTAAGCTCCAAGAGCCGTATGAAAATGTTGTCTTCGATATTGAAGAAGAGCATCAAGGCAGTATCATGGAGCAAGTGGGTCTGCGTAAAGGCGAGATGACCAATATGGAGCTTGATAGCAAAGGTCGCATGCGTATCGAAGCAACCATGCCAGCTCGTGGTTTGATTGGCTTCCGTTCAGAGTTCCTAACCTTAACCTCAGGTTCTGGCATTTTGACCTCAAGCTTCTCACATTACGGTCCACAGAAAATTGGTGATGTAGGTGGTCGTACCAACGGCGTATTGGTTTCTATGACTAATGGTACTTGTTTAGGTTTTGCACTATTTAACCTACAAAAACGTGGTAAGTTATTTGCTGAGCCGCAGCTTGAAGTGTACGAAGGTATGATTGTTGGTCAGAACTCACGCGGTGATGACATGGTGGTTAACCCAACGACTGGTAAGCAATTGACCAACGTTCGTGCAAGTGGTACAGATGAAGCGCTGACCTTGACTCCAGCGGTTAAGTTTACGCTAGAGCAAGCGCTTGAGTACATCGAAGATGATGAGCTGGTTGAAGTAACACCAAAATCTGTTCGCATACGTAAGCGTTATTTGACCGAAAGTGAGCGTAAACGCCACGGCCGTAAAAAATAATATGTGATATGAGCAGCAATAAAAAAGGCTAACGCAACGTTAGCCTTTTTTTATGTCTTTATGATTTTGCTTGACTATAAAAGGGTGTCATTATTGATGGTACTTCAAAAATCAATCAATATAGCGCCAGCACTTTGATGTTGTACCTACCATGTGCCAGATATCTTATGGAGTAACGACCACATAATCATCGGTATTGATTAAAATCTCTGAGGGACGGTCAACCACGATACGCACAACGTTATCATCTACTACTTGTGATTTATAATAATTATCTTCAGCAACCGAACATCCTAAGCAGCGACCCATTGCATTCCAAGGCTCAACGACCAACTTTTGCTGTGCTTGGTCAGCATTGCCGCCAATCAATGAGAATGGCAAGCTTACGAAGTAAGTAGCAGTTCCAGTAACGGCCGTGAGTAGTTGTAGCGGCTTACCGATGACTGTATCCACTGCCATCGTTTCATAAGAAGGACCAAATTCACCTTCATCTATCTCTATAGCGGCTGTAGCAGGCTGCATGACAGCGCACATGATGCTCAGTCCTGCAATAGCAGTGATCAGCTTTTGCTTGGTGGGGCGTAATGAGTGGGTATTCATGGTCATGATGGTGTCCTAAAGCTCATAGGTGATGTATGAAATGGTGCTGCAAGGAACAAAGTAACACGGCAGCAATAAACACTATTAAAGCAAGATGTGCGCAGATAAGCAATAAAAATGCACAGCTGTTAGATATTATCTGTGATATATCACAAAAATGTTTTAATTTTTAGACCATTGTGGAGATTATTCACAAGATCGTTGGTAGTGGCTGACAGTTGGGACAGTAAATACTGGCGCGTCCCGTAATTTTGATATTTTCAAGCACAGTGCCGCAGGTAGGACAGGGTTCACCTTTTTTGCCATATACATGCAATGTTTGCTGAAAATATCCTGTTTGACCGCTCGCCACAGTAAAGTCGCGCAGGGTAGAGCCACCAAGGGTAATCGCGCGTGCCAGTATTTGCTTGATCTGCGCTACTAGGTCTTCAATTTGGGCCATTGTCAATTGGTTGGCGGGCGCTGCAGGGTGAATACCAGTCAAAAAAAGGCTTTCTGTGGCGTAGATATTACCCACGCCGACAACCACTTGCTGCTCCATGATGACCGCTTTTATTGGGCGGCTAATGGGCTTACGTTTTGATGTTGTACTATTATCTGTACGCTGAATAAGATGATACAGGTATTCTGCATTAAACGCTTGCGATAAAGGTTCAGGACCTAAATGTTGCAGCAGTTTTTGCTGATAGTCATCATGCCATAGCACGGCGCCAAAACGCCGAGGGTCATGGTAATGCAGCTGCGTACGTGTACCGCTTGTATCTGTTAGGGTGAAAATTACATGGTCATGCTTGCGCTTTTGCGTGCCATCAGGGTGCTGCTGTAAGCTGCCTGACATTCCCAAATGAACGATAAGCCGTTTCGGTTCTGCTGCCTTGTTGTCTGCCAAAAAGGTTAATATTAAATATTTGGCACGGCGCTCAGTGCCGTGTAATGTATGACCATCAAGCAGTGTCAGATCCGCTGGTATTGGCCAGCGTAGTTTTGGCTGAAACACCTGTACCGCACTGATATGTTGACCTAGTAGTGGCTCAAGACTGGCTTTGGTGGTTTCGACTTCAGGTAGTTCAGGCATGAGTAATATCGTGGCCTTATATGGTACAAAAATAAAAAATAGCGATGTGATCGTTTGGCGGTTATATCACTGCGCGGCGTGCATGCAAAACACCAGGTTGCTGCTCAAGTTTGGCCAATAATTTGGACAAATGCGCCAGCCCTGATACTTCAACATGGAACTTCAAAAAGGCGATATTTTCGTCATTACTAACCGTATCGACCTTTCGAATATTGACGTTCTCTTTATCAATCACTTGAGTCAAATCTCGGAGTAACCCGCGCCGATCGTAAGCTTCGATATGGATGTCGACAGGTTGATAACGTCCTGATTTAGACTTCCACGCCGCGCTAATTTCACGCTCAGGATCACGTTCAATCAGACGCAAATACTCAGGACAGCCGCGATTGTGAACACTGACGCCGCGCGATAAAGTAATATAACCAGAGATAGGCTCACCATGTACAGGATGACAGCAGCCAGCCAGATTGACTTCAATATTATCTAAACCGTCAATAGAAATCTTATAAGCATCTATTTTACCCGTTGATTTGGGATCAACACTTGGAGTGAAATCTTCTTCTTCTTTTTCAGGTTCAAGGTGTAGTTGCCGTGAGATGTGTCCTGTCAGTTGATGAATACCAATGTCACCAGTTACCAAGCCAACAATGATGTCATCAGTCGTGTTGACATTAAAAAACTGCAAATAATCGTTTAAATCGATGCTGTTTGGATGCACTGACAAGCGCTCGAGCTCTTTGCTGAGCATCTGCCGTCCAATCTCGATGTTCTTGTCTCTATCTTGTTTGTTAAACCATTGGCGCAGTTTGGAACGGGCACGATTGGTATGGATATAGCCCAGAGAGGCTACCAGCCAATCACGATTTGGCTCACGTGAGGATTTGGTGATGATCTCAACTTGCTCACCAGTTTTGAGTAAATAGGTGAGCGGCACATAGCGTTGATTGACTCGCGCTGCTTGCGCTCGGTTACCGACTTGGGTATGCACATAATAGGCAAAATCCAATACCGTCGCGCCTTTTGGTAACTCTGTGATGTCACCATCGCGGCTAAAGATATAGATCCGCTCAAGGCCATCAAAATCGACTGTTTGCTCTTCATCATCAAGCTCAATCGCGTCAGAGTCTTCAGCCGCTGTGCCAGTGCTATTGGCTTTATGCGTTTGATTATTGATGGATAGCAACTGGCGCAGTGAGCTAATCTTTTGATTAAGGTAAATGTCTCTTTTGTTTTTTAGCCCTTCCTTATAATTTACATGTGCACACATGCCAAGTTCGGCTTCAAAATGCATCTCTTGAGTGCGAATTTGTACTTCAAGTGATTTACTTTCGGCAATAACCGCCGTATGGAGTGAGCGGTAACCGTTGGGTTTTGGGTTGGTAATATAGTCGTCAAATTGCTCTGGAATATACCGCCACAGTCCATGTACTAAGCCCAGCACATGATAGCAGTCAGAGGGTGTATCGACCAAAACACGGAGCGCGCGAATGTCATAGAGCTGATCGAATGATAAGCCTTTAAGCTTCATTTTACGATAGATTGAATAAATGTGTTTGACGCGGCCAGATACTTCACCGGTAATGCCAGCGCTTTTCAATGCGTTGTTAAGCTGGTCTTCAACACGCTGGATATAGGCTTCACGTTCACTACGCTTTTCAGAGAGCAGTTTGGCGATTTCCTTATAACGATCGGGCGCTAAGTAGCGAAATGCCAAATCTTCTAGCTCCCATTTCAGCTGCGCGATGCCAAGGCGATGCGCCAATGGTGCATAAATGGTCATTACCTCACGGGCAACGCGGCGCTGACGTTCAGGTCTAGAAAATGAAAGCTCACGCATGGCGAAGGTACGTTCTGCCAGCTTGATCAGAACCACCCGCACATCGTTGGTGACTGAAATGAGCATACTGTAGATGTTGGATAACTGATCACGGTGGTTATTGGCAAAATGGTCTTCTAGACGTTTATTGCTTTCAATGATCGCTGACAGTTTACCCATAGCGAGCGTATCTTTGACCAAGGTATGAATTTGGCTGCCAAAGCGTTTTTCGATATCGGGCAAGCTCACCAGAGACTTTCGCGCACTGCGATACAACATAGCGGCGACCAGCGCATCTTCATCTTGGTAAAGATAGGTCAAGATGTCGGTCATACCAATACCAGTCACATAAGCACCAGAGCGCTCGGATTTACTGGTATTCATGCGGCTACGTATAAACTCGCAAGCCAAAGCTAAATTCGGTACGGTATCTTGTCCAATGCGTTTGGCCACGTTATCGAGCCAAGCAGGTACGTCGATATTGGCTTGGTCAACATCAATGGCGGCCAGATGTTCTTGAGAGAGGGGAGGCTCTTCTAACTCTTTATTATCGAGATAACCAAAACGTTCAGAGCGATCAAAAGTGGTGTGGAGTTTATGCGTGGCCAGTTGTTTTTTGATATCGAAGGGGACTTGAGCATAGCTATTAGCAGACTGATGAGAGCGCTGGTTGGCGACCAGTTGTGCGGCTAACGTCGCACTATCCGCCTCAGTGGTTTGTCCATCTACCAGTGGTAGCCCTTCACGAATCTTTACCATAGCCGACTCCTCTTAGCTATTATGAGACGATGCATCGTCTCGTTATTATATGGTCTGCTATTTATGATTTGACAATACCGATCGCAAGCTGTGAGATCAGAAGAGACAAAAATAGCCAGACAAAAATATCAAAATACCAGATACAAACCAGCACCATCACCAAAGTAGTCGCTTGGCAATGCAAATTCGCGGGGTATCAAAATAATGTGCTCAATGAAAAATATTCAATCGCTTAATATGTCCAGTATTGGGCTGAACGTATTAAGCGAATAAAAACATGTCCTGAAGAAATGAACAGAAATAAAACATGTTAAATCGTAAACAACACGTTCTATTAAACAGCGACCAGTCCGTGGTTACTCGCTATAGTACTTATCTATTAAGTATGTCATCTCACGCTCACAATTCAAGCGGGAAACTGTAATAATCTGACACTTGGGCGTAACATAGTAGCGATAATCTACAGACTTTAATCGATAAAATTGGTGTGGGTATGATAATAAATATCAGGCCAAATTGAAAGATAAGTCTGTAGATATCGTTTTTATTTATGCTGAGATTTTCTCAAAACGGGCAATTGATTCTACGTGACCGGTGTGGCAGAACATATCCATCACGCCAGCATGCGTCAAGCGATAACCTTGTTCGATTAAGGCTTTGGTATCACGAGATAGGGTTGCTGGGTTACACGAAACATAGACGATGCGTTCTGCATTAAATTTGGGTAGGTATTGCATAATCTCCCATGCACCAGAGCGCGGCGGATCGATTAGTAGGGCGTCAAAGCCTTGATTGGCCCATGCTTCACCTGAACAATCTTTGGTCAAATCTTGACTATAAAAGGCTGTATTACTGATACCGTTGCGGCGTGCATTGTCTGCGGCACGCAAGGTCATGGCCTCACTGCCTTCTACACCCACGACAGATCCTGATTCACCAACCAAACGTGCTAATGGTAGACTAAAGTTACCCAGACCACTGAACAAGTCCAGTACGCGCTCACCTGGTTTAAGGTCTAACAAGTCACAAGCGAGTTTGGTCATCTGCCGATTGACCGACAGGTTAACCTGAGTAAAGTCTGTTGGAATAAACTCAAAAGTCAGGTCATATTCGGGCAGCTGATAATACAGTCGGCCAAACTGCTGCGTCATGTCATCATCTGCAGTAAGCTGTACTCGTTGAATACTGTCTACGCCCTTTGGCTGTAGATATAGTTGCCAGTGACGCGCAGCAAAAAAGGCTTTGAGCTTCTCGATATCATTATCAGATAGTGGCTCTAGGTTACGGACAATCAGCGCCACAGGCTGCTTACCATCGGGCAGATCAGCAATATGCTCGCCCATGGCCAGCTCAAGCTGAGCAATCGTACTGCGCCCATCAAGCGAGCTGATCAGGGCTTTTAGGTTTTCGATGTCAAAGCCAATACGAGGGTCTAAAATGTGACACTCGTTTAATTCAGCCAAAAAGTTACTGGCACGCTCACGAAAGCCAACCAGTGCGGTCTCTTTTTTGGCCACATAGCGCACGCCCAATCGTGCTTTGGTGCGATAACCCAACCGATCACCAACGACAGGAGCAAGCCATGTATCAGGCTGTACATCAGCTTGGTGTGCCAGCAGCTCTGCAAGCACCGACTGCTTAAATTGGATTTGGCCTTCTGGTTGCCAGTGCTGCAAGTTACAGCCACCGCACACGCCAAAATGCGGGCAGGGTGGTACAGCGCGTTCATCGTTTGGATTGGCCAGAACGCGAGTGGCGTCGCCTTCCTCAAAGCTACTACGGCTGTTGGTCAGTTTTACCTCTACCTGCTCGCCTGGTAGTGCAAAACTGACAAATACCTTTTTACCGTGCTTGTCAGTGGCATGACCATCGTCTTCGCCAAACGCACTACCATAAATGGCTACACCGCGGCCATCATGCGATAAACCATCAATAGCAAAAGGCAACGGCTCAGCATCTTTTAAGCGTCGACGAGTACGTGTAGACGGTTTAGACTTTTTCTTGTTGGGCGGTGTGATGATGGTCGTTTGATCATGAGCATTGTGCTCATCGCTAGTGGTTACAGAAGTTTTAGAATCGGTGGGCTGCATAAACCTGCCTATATAGTCGACTGTCGATAGCAGACAGTAAGATGAGTGCGGAATTAATGAGCGTAATTTTAGCATATAATATTGATGACAGATGCAGCTGTATGGATGATTGCGCAGCAGCAACAATGAATAATAAGCGATAAGTCATAGTAAAAGAATTGATGTTATGAAATCACCATTTTTATGGTGCCAATAAAAATGGCGACCCCAATGCTAGGGTCGCCATCGCTTTATCGTATTAATCGGTCAAAACATGATAGCTTACGCCGTCTTTTTAAAACGCTTACGATACATTTTACGGATGATTGGCATGAAGATCATGACCACGACCAGACCCCATAGCGCTACTGTGATTGGGCTACTCCATAGAATAGCCATCTCACCTTGAGAGATAGACAGAGCACGTCTGAGGTTAGACTCCATCAGCTCACCCAATACATAACCTAAGATCAGCGCTGATAATGGGAATTGCAGTTTACGTAAGAAATAACCAAAGATACCCAGTCCTACCATAAACACCATATCAAAAGTGGTGCTGTTGATAGAGTAAACACCAACGAAACTGATAGCAGCGATTGATGGGATCAAGATATAGTTTGGTACGTTAAGTAGCTTAGAGAAGAAGCCAACCAACGGAATGTTCATGACCAACAAAATGACGTTACAGATAAACAATGAAGCGATAAGGCCCCAAACCACATCAGGCTGTTCTGTAAATAGCTGTGGCCCTGGCGTGATGTTGTACAACGTCAACGCACCCATCATAACCGCTGTCGTACCAGAACCCGGTACACCCAGCGTCAACATCGGTACGAATGAACCACACGCTGAGGCGTTGTTGGCCGCTTCTGGAGATGCAAGACCACGAAGGTCGCCTTCACCGAATTTACCATCATCGCCCGCGATTTTACGTTCACTGGCATAGGTCATCGCACTGGCGATTGTTGCGCCAGCACCAGGCAAGATACCAACGAAGAAGCCCATTGCGCCACTACGTATCATGGCACCAATCGTAAAGAGGAATTCTTTTAGGTTGAATAAGCTGCGTTTACCTTGTGCGATTACTTTGCCACCTGTACTGGTTCTTTCGAGCAAAATCAAGATTTCACTAACACTGAAGAAGCCAATAACGATGGTGGTAAACTGAATGCCGTCAGACAAATTGACGGAGTCAAAAGTGTAGCGATAAATACCGGTAACGGCATCGACACCGACAGTCGCAAGACCCAGACCGATCAAGGCTGAAACGGCCGTTTTAATCGGCTGATCACCGACCAAACCACTCAAACAGCAAATGGCGAATACCATCAAGACGAAGTATTCCGCAGGCCCAAAAGACACTGCCCATTTCGCCAGTAACGGCGCGAACAACACCACACCGATGGTGGCAATCGTCGAACCAATAAACGAGGCGACCGCAGATATGGACAAGGCAATACCGGCTTTGCCCTGTGTTGCTAGGGGATTACCGTCCAATGAGGTCATCACCGCCGCTGCAGATCCAGGGACGTTCAGTAGAATGGCAGAAATACGTCCACCATATTCACAACCAAGATAAACTGCTGCCAACAAGATAAGCGCACTCTCTGGTGGCAGACCAAGGGCAAAGGCAAAAGGTAATAAAATTGCCACCCCGTTAATAGGGCCAAGACCCGGCAGCATACCCACAACTGTACCGATAAACGCGCCAATGAGGGCAATCAGTAAGTTTTTGGGCAACATTGCTACGCCGAAACCGTGCATTAAAAAGTCAAAAGTTTCCATAATAGCTATCCCATTATTCCTGATAATATTCCAAGTGGCAGAATGACGTCCAGTGCCATGTCAAATAAGACATAGAGGGCGATACTGATCACAACTGAAAAGATAATACTTTTAACAGGATTGCCGGCGAACAAGAGACCAACTGCAAAACACATCAGCGTGGTTGCAATAATAAAACCGAGTGGCTCAAAAATTAAGCTGTAGATCAGCAATGCGCTGACACATAGGACTAGGTTTCTAATGACGACCTTGTTGTAACCTAAATCAATCGCTTTGGTAAAGCGCGCTGGACGAAAGGCAATAACTGAGGTCAAAAGTGCCATTAAGGAGAAAATTAAGATAGGATAGGGGCGAGGACCGATAGGGTCATAGGCAATGGGAGCGACGTAACCGATAGCTAAATAAACGAAAAATAAGCTAACCAGTGCCATCAATCCAGAGAACGCACGTTCCATCGTCATATAAGTATTCCTTAAATTTCAAAATAAAAGGTTGATAGATATCTCATCTGTCAACCTTCGATAAATACTAAGCAGTGTAGTATTCACTCATTAAGGGGATATGATCTTAGTAATACTATTTGGCAGCATCAACAAGACCGTACTCAGCAGACAATTCACGTAGCTCACCAGTACGCTTATAAACATACTGCTCAAGCTCTTCGCCAGTCATAGAGAATGGTAGGAGCTCTTGCTGTTCACGTAATTCTGCGAATTTTGGATCAGCAAGCATTTTATCAAATGACGCTTTCCACCAATCGTATGCCGCAGGGCTCACATCTGGACCCATGTAGTAACCACGAACGACAGGCCAAGACACATCATAGCCTTGCTCGATAGCCGTAGGAATATTCTCCATTGAGCCGCCCAGTCTTTTGTCTGCAAACACAGCTAGTACACGCAATTTGCCAGCACTGGCTTGTGGCATCAGCTCGGCAATGCCAGAGCTTACGACAGTCACATGGTTACCCATCACCGCAGTAATGGCTTCGCCGCCACCTTCCATAGCGACATAAGTCATATCGCTAGGGTTAACGCCAACGGCTTTGGCCAAAATAGCGGTTTGCATCCAATCCTGACCGCCAACACTACCACCAGCGGCGAAGCTCACCGCTTTTGGATCTGATTTAAGCTCAGCAACCAAGTCATCCAGATTTTGGATGGGCGAGTCAGTATTAACGGCAATAGCACCGTAATCGGTACCTACGGCTGCGAGCCATTTCACATCTTCTTCAGTGAATTTACCGAACTTACCTTGTGATAAGTTTAGGATAGAACCTGTTGAGAACGCGATAATGGCGTCTTCGTTAGCACGATCATTGGCGACGATTTTGTTATACGCAACTGCACCAACGCCGCCAGGCATGTAAGTGACGCGCATGGGATCTTCTAAGATACCAGTATCTTTTAAGCCGGCTTGAGCAAGCTTACACGTCAAGTCAAAACCGCCACCTGGCTTTGCAGGAGCGATACATTCTGGACGTGAAGGACCTTCAAAAGCGCTTTGATCAGCAGCAGCGGTATCAGCAGTATCGCTAGCATTGTTACAAGCAGTAAGAGAGAGGACAGAGAGGCCTAGAGCCAAATAGGATAGTTTTTTCACACGACACTCCTTGTGTGTTGAGGTCACTAAAAATTAAGCCATTATCACCAGACATATTGGGTAATGCACCCAAATGCTAGATAGCCATCTTTAGTCAGCGTGGTTTTTTATAGGGTATCAACCATGCTGAACCAAGTGCGCCATATTGACGTGCTATAGCCAATCAGATATCGCAGCGATAACGAGACTTGAGGGGTATATTTTCTTTGAATCTAGCGCAAAAGATGAGAAGCATTTTGCGCTAAAGGGGAATGTGGCATGGCAAAAAAATCGAAATAATCATTGCTGGGTTGTTTATTCACCACGACTAAGTAAACATTCCTTGCAGGATTATGTAGTAAAATGAAAAATAACACAAGCGTATCTATACAAATTATTGTCTAAACATACATATGTTTTGATATGTTTATATCGAAATCCAATCGGTTACAAAATCCTGATGTCGTAAATTGCCGTCTTCTTGAGTCAAGGTTGCGAGGTAGTCTTTAGTATGTTGCTGCCAAAATGTAAACCGATCTGATGACAATTTATCGGTCAATCGCAGCCAGCGTAAATAAATCAGCCATGTGTTTAACACATCACTTTCGCAGTACACGGTCAGCGTTTGCCACTGCTGGTCGCTGACCAAGTCACCGACCATACTGCCATCCACATGAGTCTTACCAGGTAGGCCGTAAAGGCTGGCGACAACATCCATAGACTGGCGTGCGCTGGCGCCAAACTGACTGAATCTATCCATCAGATCCAGATGACGACTGTGATAGCGATTGATATAGTTGTCATAACGCATCTCACGCACGCGGTCACCTTCCTCAAATAAGAGTGGCACGCTCAAATCGTAGAGCATGGCGCGATAGATGAGCACAGGGATGTCAAAGCCTGAGCCATTCCAACTGACCAGCTGCGGTAAATCCTGAAAGTCACTAAACGCGCGAAAGAATTTACGTAAGATTTCTTTTTCCGATAGGTTTTCGGCACTTAAGGAAAACAGCTTGGTTTCACCATTTTTAATGTATAGTGCGGAAATACAGACGATACGCTGGAGCGGCAGACGCATAAAATCACGCCCCGTTTCTTGTACGCGAATCGACTGCAGAGCACTTAATGTGTCATCATCGTTTAGCTCAGCCAGCTTGGGGTAAATGCGCCGCGCCGCTTCAATATCAGCGATGGTCTCGATATCGAAGATGAGCACCGGATTGTAAGGTAAGTCATGGGTCATCAGAAGGTCCTAAGTGCTCATAGGCACGAATGGGCAAGGTGCCGCTTATGGGTTAGAGAAATCACTATCGCTGCTGTCATCAATACTGTAAAGCCCTGTGGATAAATAGCGGTCACCGCGATCACAGACGATAAAGGCAATCACAGCATCAGGGTTGGTGCGCGCGACTTCTAACGCGGCCCATGCTGCTGCGCCTGAGGACACGCCTGCAAAAATGCCTTCGGTTTTGGCCAGTTTGCGCATATGGATTTCTGCGACTTGCTGATCAACGTCCATCACGTCATCGATCAAATCGGCTTCAAAAATGCCGGGCTTATAAGCGGCAGGCCAGCGGCGGATACCCGCGATAGAGGCAGTTTCGTCAGGCTGAAGTCCAATAATCTTGACATCAGGATTTTGCTCTTTGAGGTATTTGGCCACACCAGTGATGGTGCCTGTGGTACCCATAGAGCTGATAAAATGGGTAATTTTGCCTTCAGTCTGCTGCCAAAGCTCAGGGCCTGTGGTCAGATAGTGGGCTTGTTTGTTATCAGGATTGTTGAACTGATCCAGTACCACGCCCAGCCCTTCTGCTTGCATTTGTAGTGCCATATCACGCGCCGCTTCCATGCCCTCATCGACTTCTATCAAGGTTGCACCGTAGGCGGCCATGGCATCTTTACGCTCTTGGGTAGAGTTGGTAGGCATCAATAAGATGATGGGGTAGCCGCGCATCGCTGCCACCATGGCCAAAGCAATACCGGTATTACCGCTGGTGGCTTCTATTAATGTATCACCCGGCTTGATGTCACCACGCTGCTCAGCTTGATAAATCATATTAAACGCGGGGCGGTCTTTGACTGAGCCTGCAGGATTGTTGCCTTCTAGTTTGGCCAAAAGCTGCGCGCCGTTATTGATACATGCTTGTTCAGGCAAACGCTGCAGTTGAACGAGCGGCGTCTGACCCACGCAATCGGCAAGAGTGGTGACTTGAGTGATGAAGTTCGAGTTTGACATAGCCGTAGACGACATAAGGCTTCCTTGAGTGGTATTGGCGAATATCTGCCTCTAAATAAAAGGGAATATCAGCGATAAATAATAGCGACCGCAAGCACATTACGGCAAACAATAGAGCAATAAAAATGGCGTTATTATATCAGTTTGTGCCTATTTGCGTAGATCATGCCCCAACTTTTGCAACAAGTTTACAGAGTTGCTGGGGGTGTACCATGTGAATGATACGATAGGTTCGCTGTCAGAATACTGATAAAATAAGCCCAATGCGACACTGATGATCAGCGCGTTTGCTCACAGAATAACGGTGCGCGTGTCACAAAAGCAACAACGGAGTTTGAAAAACGCATGGCATATAAAAAACGCTTTGATACCAGTACCGCCTATGGTCAGCTGATCTTATTGGTGTTTTTACCCATTTGTGTACTGGCTACGGTTGGCGGGATTTTGGTATTTCATGAAACCATGCGTGCCAGCGAGTCCGAGCAAGAAGCATTGGCTGAAGCGGTATTAATTCGCTACAAGCCAATGGCGGTAGAGTTGATTCCTGACTTATTGGCGCAGGAGCGTCAGCAAATTGCAGATAATGAAAAGACTGTTCAAAAAATTGTCGAGCAAAGCACAGCGCCTAGTAACCAGCCATCCCTTGAGAGCAGCTTAAAAGACACTCAGGTGGCGCTGTCACAAGTACATTCTGATAACTATATGGCCTCAGGTGGGGATCGTTTAAGCAGTGCAGTACTGTCAGAAGAAACCATCGGTCGCGTAACCACGCCGCTACAATCAAATACCATGAGCGTTGATGAGAGTTTGCTGGATGCGGATAATAAACCACAAGGCGCGATTGCCACACTGGTGACCATTCGCGATAAGCTCAGCCGTATGCAATCAGAGCAGCATGTGCAGCGTATTGCCATTATCCGAGATAACAATCAAGTATTGGCAACCGTGGGTTATGGGGTGAATTACACATGGCCACTGATTGATACCAGCAAGCGTTTTTTGTCGCGGCAAACCACGCCAATCGGAACGGCCTATGGTACGTTTTTGGGCAGTTTTGAAGGCGATCGTTTATGGCTATTGGTCGATATGGACAATGAGCCGCTGTATATCTCACGCTACCGCATTGCGATGGCGTTGGTGATTACGGGGTTGTTTACCATCTTGATTTTACTGCTGAGCCTCAATATCTATGCCAAACGCTGGATTGCGCCTATTTATGAGCTGCGCTTACGTTTGCAGCGCACCCACGTGGACAACTTGTATAAGCCCATCCCTGTAGAGTCTGATGGCGAACTCAACCTATTGCAGCAAGACTTGGTAAAAACCCTGCGCCGATTGCACAGCAGTTTTCAAGAGCTAAAAAGCCACGCCGAGCAGACCGAAGATGACTTGCGTTTGGCGTTTGATGAGATGGAAATGCAGAACATTTCCATCCGTAACGCCCGTGATGCCGCGATTTCGACCAGTCAGGCCAAGTCTGCATTTTTAGCCAATATCAGCCACGAGCTGCGTACGCCCTTAAACAGTATCGATGGCTTTATTAACCTGCTGGCGCGTCACGGTGAATTAAACCCTGAGCAAGACCTCTATGTGCAAACCATTCGCAAATCTTCTGCGCATTTATTGGCACTGGTTAATGACGTTTTGGACTTCTCCAAAATCGAGGCTGGCAAGTTGGTACTGGATCGACATGAGTTTGATTTGTATGACACCATTTATGACGTGGTGGACATGCTCTCGCCAGTGGCAGCGGAAAAGGGACTGCGTATGGCAGTGCTGTTTTATAATGATGTGCCGATGCGCATCAATGGCGATGCGCTGCGCCTCAAGCAAGTATTGACCAATATCGTGGGTAATGCGATTAAGTTTACCGATAGCGGCGATGTGGTGGTACGTGTCAGCTTGGATGATCATCAGGACAACTGCTTGATGATTAGTGTGCAAGATAGCGGTAAAGGCATCTCACCTACTGATCAAAAAATGTTGTTCCAAAGCTTCAGCCAAGGCGATCCGTCTATCACACGTCAATATGGCGGTACAGGACTGGGGCTGGTCATCTCAAAACAGCTGACTCGGTTGATGGGCGGCGATATTGGTTTTTATGACAATGCACAAGAAAACATTGCCAACCAAGGTGCAACGTTTTGGTTTCGCATGCTAACCCATGTCGATGTGTTAGAGGCCGCCACTGGTCAAAGCATTTTGCCCCCAGTCTTGGCACCTTTGGCTAGCGCTACCGATACTTTCAACGTGTTGGTATGGATCAACCACACTGCATCTAAGCAGGTGCTCAAAGCCAGTCTTCAAAACCTACCCATTACTTTAACTGAAGCCAACTCTTTGCCCGGTGTCCTTGAGTCGTTAAAAGAGCGCGGTAATTATTGGGATTGGGTGATTGTTGATAACGATACGCAAGATGACATGATGGCGCTGTTAAAACAAATTCGCCTGCACTATCAGGGCAAGCTTGCCGTCTTTGGTTATCAAGTGGCTGCTGATCAGACCTTGCTCAATCGCTACCATGCCAATATTTTGTACGAGCCGTTAGACAAGCGCCAATTATATGCCATGCTCGATACCCAAAAACGTGAAGATAGCGCGCAAGTGTCGACACCGCGCTGGCATGGCGTCACCGTACTGGCTGTGGACGATCATCTGCCCAATCTGCTGGTACTCGATGCTTTACTTAGCGAGTTGGGTATTCATGTGATTACCGCTAATAGCGGCTTTGATGCTATTGAACTGATCAGCAAGCAGCAGGTTAAAGATAGCAAAACAGCTAAAGCAGATCGAAAAGTATTGTCACACAAAACCCAACTGTCTAAAGCAGAATTGCGCGCGCATACCAATAGCGCACAGTCAGCCGCAAGTCAAGATACAGCATCTGACAATGATACTGAGTCAGACAGTGCCGAGCATATCGACCTGATCTTTATGGACATTCAAATGCCCCGTATGTCGGGCCGAGAAGCAGCAGAGCAAATTCGCAATATTGAAAATCCTGACAAACGCATTCCCATTATCGCACTGACGGCACACGGCCTCTCTGATGAGCGTGACAAGCTGATGGCCAGTGGTATTGACGATTATGTGGGCAAGCCCATTAGCCAACCGCAGTTGTTGCAGATATTACAAAAATGGCTGGGACGCACTCAGGGCGAAACCACAAGTGTCCTACCAAGCGATGTGCCTGCCAGTCATTCAGCAGTCGCCTTACACAATGATATATCACCATCTGTTGTCTCAGACGAGCCGCAACATGACAACGATATGATGCCGTCTGCACTATCCATAGCAAATGTCATGAACGATGAGCATCTTGGTGATGCCACCTTACAGTTGGACACGGTTCAAAAGATTCCTCGCCCATTGTCATTAAAGAAAATTCGCGATGACTATATGCGCGACAGTCAGCCGCGTGATGATCATTTGCGTGAGCCGCAACGCGCTACTCAGCCGCGTTATCAAAGCTTGCAGTACCAAAACCAGCCTCAAGAGGTAAACAGTGACGCAGAAGCCCACCATGACCTATCGCCGAACGCAGTTACTCATATAAGCGATGCAGAAGCACTAGCCATCTTTGATTGGAACGATGCGCTCACCCGCTCAGCAAATAAGCCAGATTTGGCCGCCAAGCTGATTATGATGATGATAGATAGTGTCGAAACTGAAAAAAACGATCTGACGCAAGCATGGCAGGCACGTGACCGCGCGCAGTTGGCACAAGTGGCGCACCGTATATTGGGTGCCAGTCGTTACACGGGTGTACCACAGCTGAGAGCGGCCAGTCAGGACTTGGAAGATAAGTGCTTACTCAATGTGCAACACAACACCCCTGTACAGTTTGCGATGTTAGAGCCTTATTATCATACGCTACTACAAGCATTGACCCAGCTACAGGCACTGGACTTGTCTCCTTATCCGCAGCTTGCCTATCACCGCTTGAGTGAAAATGACATGACATGGAAAATGATATAACGTCTATCTGCTGACATACCACCTTGAGTGATCAGGATGAATGACGGAGAGCTTTGGTAGCATATGGTTATGGCACAGAGACGACCTTGGCAGTCAAGAATGGTGGCAGCATAATAGACAAAGGCTTGTTAATATAGCTTGTTTAGATATGATTTTGATACGCATTTTCATTAAAAATTATAGTTAAACATCTCAACAAATAATGGCAACGGCATCGATATCATGATGCAGCTCCTGCATCAGCGCGAATTACCGCTTGTAGCCAGTTATGGTTCTCTCAAGCCCTGTTATTCATGTTACCAAGGACGATCATGCACCCTATCACCACGTACCAATACCGTACCCTGCAAGTGAGTGTTTGCGACGAGGTTTTAAATATCAGCTTACATCGGCCGCAGAAAAAAAATGCCATGAGCTTTGAGATGATGCGTGAGCTGATTGCTGTGGCGACGCGGATACAAGCAGATAAAAACCTGCGAGCGGTCATCATCAAAGGGTCAGAGGGAACGTTTTGTTCAGGGATTGATCTGGCAGACTTGAACCAACCCAAAAACCAAGCATATGCCTTATGGGAATTGTTAAAACCATGGCAAAGCTTGTTTCAGCGCGTCTGTTTGGTCTGGCGCGACGTGCCAATCCCAGTGATCGCGGTACTAGAAGGGCATTGTATAGGTGCGGGCTTGCAACTGGCACTGGCGTGTGATGTGCGTATCAGCCACCCTGACTGCCAGCTGTCAATCATGGAAGCCAAATGGGGGCTTGTGCCAGATATGGGACTTACCCAATCGGCATTGGGACTGGTGCGTGCTGATGTACTCAAAGAGTTGGCCATGAGCGCCCGTGTTGTTGATGGTATGCAAGCGGAGCAATATGGTTTGGTCAGTTACTGTAGCAGCAGTCCGCTGATGCAGGCCCAAGACTTGGCTGACGAGCTTATCCAGCGCTCCCCTGATGCGGTGTTGGCCAGTAAGCGCGTCATCAATGCCATGTATCAACAGTCAGTCGGTACACTATACCAAGAAAAATTGTGGCAAATAAAATTAATACTTGGCCGCAATCGTAAGCTGGCGCTAAAAAAAGCCAAGCAAGCCAGTATTCGTTTTACTCAGCGTCAGTTTCGCTAAGCTGTCTCATTGGTGAATCGGTGCTGAGCGCCATTTCTATGGCCTTGGCAGCAACAGTATTGTCCAATATAAAAAATCGCGTCTTTAAGGCGCGTTTTTATATGGCTGTCTGCTGTCTGTTGAAATGGCAGTTTATGTCACGATATAGCATTATCTATAGAACAACTGAATGATCAAACCACTCATTGATAAAATAACCACTAAAAATAATTCCTCCCTCATTCTACAAAACGGTCTGTGTTATGTCTGCTCCAAAATCTACGCCGCCTAGCGCGGCTGCTTCTACCCCCGTTCGATCAGCTGAGCTGCCTGTTGCTTGGATTATGATGCTTGGGCTTATGGTGGCGGTTGGGCCGTTATCCATTGATATGTATCTGCCCGCGCTGCCGTCGATGGCAGATAGCTTTGGTGTGCCCACCGCCTTTATTGCCAACTCCGTGCCTGCCTATTTTGTGGGTTTGGTATTTGGCCAGCTGTTTTATGGTCCTTTTAGCGACCGAGTAGGGCGCGTCAAACCGCTGTATATTGGCATGACGCTCTATGTGATTGCCTCGGTCGTGTGTGCAACGACAGAAAATGAGTATGTGCTTTTTGTAGGACGCACCGTGCAAGCGCTCGGTGCTTGCGTTGGCGCTGTGGTGACGCGCGCTGCAATCCGTGACCGTCTAACCGCGCGGCAAACGGCAAAAGCCTTTTCTATCATGATATTGGTAATGGGACTAGCACCTATCTTGGCACCCTCACTTGGTGCGCTGTTCCTACAGTTCTTCAATTGGCATTCGATTTTTTGGTTTTTGGCCGCTTTTGGTGCCCTCAACTTGCTGTTGACCAAGTTCTTTTTCTTTGAAACCTTGGCCGAAGAGAATCGAAATGTGCGTCCAGCAAAAGAGGTGCTCAGTCAGTACTGGGATTTATTAAAAGACCCAACTTTTAATTATCCGGCCATTGGCGGTGGCCTGTTAATGGGCGCGATGTTTGTTTATATCAGTGCCGCCTCCGAGCTGTTGATGGATATGTATGGTATGTCAGCAACACACTTTAGCTGGGTATTTGGTGCCAATGCGGCAGGTTTTGTGGCTCTGACGCAGCTTAACCAATGGCTGACCAATCGTTTTCGTATTTTAAGTATTTTACGATTCGGGGCGATGATGCAAGTAGTGTCGGCTGGCGTGCTGTTTGTCATTGGTTTGATGTTGGGTACGGATGCGTGGCTGCCACTGGTACTAGCGTGTATTTTCTTCTGTATTGCCGGATTGGGTTTGACCCAGCCTAATGCTTCGGCAATTGCATTGGCTTTTCAAAAACGCCGTGCAGGCATGGCAAGCGCCCTACAAGGTTCATTGATGTTTTCTGTCGGTATATTTGGCGGTCTATTATTAAATCTATTCCCCGTCAATCCCGTGCTCAAAATCGGTATTGCGATGTTTGCACTCATGAGTATTGGCACCTTTTTGATTTGGCAAATAGACAGCAACCTAAGCCTTGATGATGCAGAGTAGCTTAACCCCAGTTTTTAAAAGCCCTTTTTTATAAAGGACTTTTTTATGCCTGTTGTTCGCTGAGTAAATGATTTTTGTTGACATTGAATAAGTCCACAAAAGGTAGCGAAATGTATTGCCTTTACAAAACAGTTGCAATACTATTAATATTAATTGTAAGTAATATAAGTTTTACTTATATATTGAGTAGTACCAAGTCTCGACTGACCAAAACAGTCCGCTTTCAATTCTTATTTAACGCAGCAAGGACACGCTATGACAGCGCTATATCGCATATTACCCATGGTATTGAGCGTCGGTATTTTCGGGTGTAGTAACTCTACCTCAGAGACGCCAACCACCGAAACCAAGACCACCGAAACAGCAACCGCTCAAAACACGTTACCTGACTCAGCACCTATCGTAAAAATGGCCAATGATTTCAACTTTGCACCTTATGATTTCAAAGATGAATACGGCAATACGACCGGCTTTGACATAGAATTAATGGAAAAGATTGCAGCAGATCAGGGTTTTAAGCTTGAGAAGTTCAATGATGACTGGGAAGTGATTTTTGATAACTTGGATGCTAAGAAGCGAGATATGATTGCTGCTGCTGTTCCTTATAGTGCGGAGCGTGCTAGCAAATATTTACTCTCAGATCCCTATGCCCCGCTACCATCCACCATTCTCTATGTTGACGAAGACATCACCATTAATTCGTTAGATGATTTAGATGATGTCAGTCTTGGCGTGCTGATTAACACGGTGCAACTTGACTACTTCACAAGTGGTCAGGTTCCAGTAAAAGAGGTGACCTCCTATGCGACTACCTTTGCTGCTGTGCAAGCCATGGCCCAAGGTAAAATTGACGCGGTTGCGGAAGATGCAGGGGCGTTACGATATCTTATGAGGGGCATACCACAATTAACCCCCAAATACTTTGATTATGAAGATATCCGTTCAGAATCTGCTTTTAAAGTGCTGGTTGTCGACAAAGATCAGCCTGAGCTGCTAGAAAAAGTAAATGCTGGCCTTAAAAACCTCAAGCAAGATGGTACTTATGCTGCATTGACTGAAAAATGGTTCGGTGAGGACTTGACTGCTGACGTCTTATCACAAGAAGATATGCCTATGGCGCAATGATGGCTGGTCATGTGTAACATCTACCAGCAATGAGCGATAATTGAGCAACTGATTATTTTATTAACAATAATGAAGCCGCGATAACATTGGTTACTGCGGCTTCATTATGCCTATTGCATTATTTTTTAGTTAGCAATTAACTGAAAAGTATTGTACCAATTTATCAGTAAAACTCAGTCATGAACGATGCTTTTTTATATTTACGTTTATAACGAAAACCAAATAGCATCAATACCTTTTGTATGTCTTCAGTTATCAATAATGTGTAGATATAGATATTGCAATAGATCTCTTGCATAAGTCATCGCTAGCCCTTGTGACTTCGTTAGTTAAAGTCAATAAACTGGTACTTTTGCAAGAGGTCTAATGATAGGATTCAATGGGTAGTATCTAAAGTAAGCTTATGTTGAAAAACAAGGAAAGTAAGCTTGTGTTAAAAACTAGGAGAAAAATATTATCCCATTTTGCTAAAAACTATTCATTAAACCGCATGATAACGCTAATTTTCAAGAAATGATTATGAAGCAGTTATATCAAGTCTTACCCATTCTATTAAGTGTTGGCATCTTTGGGTGTAATAACGCTAGTACGCCAGAAAATGCGGGCACTACAACACATCTCAAGAGTCGCAAGAGGAATTTGTCAGTAGTATTCCTAACTCAGCGCCAGTATACAAAGTAGCCACCACTGGTGTCACGCCTCCGTATTCATCTCAGGATGATTATGGCAACCTGCAAGGTATTGATATTGACGCTATTCGAGTAGTTGGAGAAACGCAAGGCTTTAAGGTAGAGTTTTATCAGGAGCCATGGGTTCAGATGTTTAATACGGTCGAGGCGGGTACTAGAGATATGGCGTTGGCAGGTATGGCCTATACGCCTGATAGAGTCAGTAAATATGGCTTATCCGATCCTTATTTTTTCAGCCCTTCTGCATTAATATAGAAAAACCCTGATTTAAAGATTGAAAAATTAGAAAACATTAAAGGACTAAAAGTTGGAGGATAGGGCGGAGGAAAGTCTATTGCTCAAGCCAGAGAAGTGGGTGGCTATTCAGATTTGGAATCTGAAAAAATAGTGTTTTTGTTGTTTGAAAAACTCAAGCAAGGCGAATACGATGTGATAACGAATAGCTCTGTTGTTTGGCGCTATATCGCCAAAAGCTACCTAGACAGCAATGTGACGATTGTGCCCTATGAAGATGAGAATGAACCATCTGCTTATCAGGTCGTGCTCATGGCAAAAGACAATACCCAGCTGATTGGTACTGTGAACGAAGGTATTGCAAAACTCAAAGAAGAAGGAAAGTTTAAAAAGATTGAAGAAAAATGGCTTGGGGACGCACCTCCTGCGGTCAGCACGGCTGTCATCGCGGGACAAGCAAATTAAAGGTGCCCTAAAATTAAATGTGCTCTATACGGTTACCATTAATGGGGGAGACAACAAATGTTATCCCCGCCGCATTGATTAGGCGGCATTTTTTCGTCCTTGATTCACTCCGTCTTTTTAGCATGAGCTTATGACGTTACATGGTTACGAATTATCATACCTTAGCATGACATCATTTATTTTATTAATATGAAACTATGTTGACTAAAAAACATAAAAACCTTTTGTATACAGATGCTTATCGCATCACATGCGAACATAGTTATTGCAATAATAAAATTTGACACGTATTATTTACTATAACTTTATATAAATAAGTATTGTGGAAATATTGCTTTACCTTACTAAATCATTATTTATCGCACTGTCCACTAACGTTAATTTCCAAGGATGGATCATGAAGCAATTGTACCGAGTTTTACCAATCATTCTGAGTGCCGGTATCTTTGGCTGCAGCAACTCCAGCACCCCAGAGAGCAGCACAGCTGAAACCAATACGCCCCCACCTACTGCTAAAGAAGGACAAGACGACTTTGTCAGTAGCCTGCCAGACTCAGCACCTGTATTAAAAGTAGCCACAACTGGTAACCTAGCCCCTTACTCAATGCAAGACGACTACGGCAATATGCAGGGTATCGATATTGATATTATTCGTGCTATTGGAGAAGATCAGGGTTTTAAAGTCGAGTTTTATAAAGAAACATGGCAAGAGCTGTTTGATAGCGTTGTTTCGGGTGATCGAGATTTGGCCATCTCAGGTATCTCTTACAATGACCAGCGTAATGAAAAGTATGGCTTATCTATGCCTTACTACTTCAATCCTTCCGCGATTATGTACAAAACAGGTGAACATCAACTCAGTACCTTAAATGATCTAAAAGGCTTGCGTGTCGGTGTTTTAGAAGGAGCTAAGCAAGCGGATCAGATGGAAGCGGTCGGTGGTCAAGAAAGCCTTACTGGACTCCCGACAGGATTTTTATTATATGAAAATCTAGTACAAGACAATATTGATGTCGCACTGCTTGATGCACCGATTTTACAATATACTGCTAAGAACCACCCAGAATATGATTTGACTGTGGTGCCATATGAAAAAGAATCTGACCCAGCATCTCAATCAGTGATATTGATGGCTAAAGGCAATGATCAACTGATTGATACTATCAACCAAGGTATTGCTAATCTAAAACAGAAAGGTGCCATTGAAGAGATTGATTCACGCTGGTTGGATAAGTAAGGTAGCGTATAAACGATTGAGGAGATAACAGCCAATAAAGGCAGGGTATAGTGATGGCAGTTTTAATATATGTCGATAGTAAAATGTAGCACGACTCGACCACTTCCACTGCATTATCCCTGTCTTTAATAGCGTCTTTCTTTGCATTCAATTTTTATTCCTGACGCTTGTTTAAAAAAAGCGCCTTTTATTAATCAAAGTGACAGAGTTACAAACCATAATTTTTTGGCTTTACTATACTTATATATGAGTACAGGTATCAACTTTCTCGTAATAACACTATTTTGTTGATTTATTTAACGAAATATCAAAGGCTAAGAGCAACTTACACAAGAGATCTATTGTAATAGTAAAATTTGACCAGTATCATTTGTCGTAATTTTGTGTAACTATATATTGTAAAAATATTACCTCATATTGCTAAATCATCATTAAACAAACTGTACAAACCGTTAGTTCCCAAGGACAGAATATGAAGCAGTTATATCGCATGCTACCAGTTGCTTTGAGCGTAGGTATCTTTGGATGCAGCAACTCTAGTGCGCCAGAAAATGCCGCGGCAACCGAGGCACCCGCCCCTAAAGCAGAGCAAGAAGAGCAAGTAGAGTTTGTGAGCAGTCTTCCAGATTCGGCACCAGTCCTCAAGGTATCAACCACGGGTACGATGCCCCCATTTTCGTTTCAGGACGACTATGGCAAGCTGCAAGGGATTGACATTGACTCAATACGCGCTATTGGCGAGGAAGAAGGGTTTAAAGTCGAGTTTTATAAAGAAACATGGCAAAACATGTTTGATACGGTAGAGTCAGGCAATCGTGATTTGGCAATCTCGGGTATCTCTTACAAGGATGAGCGCGATGCTAAGTATGGGTTATCACAGCCTTACTTCTTCAACCCTGCTGCTATTATGTATATTGAACCTGAAATGAACGTTAAGAGCTTAAATGATTTGGCAGGTAAGAAAGTTGCTGCAATGGAGGGCTCTAAGCAGTTCGAGCAAGCAGCGGCAATGGGTAAGTCTGATAGTTTGACACCCCAAAAAACAGCCTTTTTGTTGTATGAAGACTTAATACAGGGTAAAGCGGATGCCATTTTGCACGACCTACCTATTCTTCAATACACGGCGAAAAACCACCCTGAGCAAAAAGTAAACATTGTGGCTTATGAAGGAGAAGATACACCAGCCGCGCAGCAAGTCATTCTTATGGCCAAAGAGAACAAAGATCTTATTGCAAAGATCAATTCAGGTATTACCAAACTGAAAGCGGAAGGTAAGTTTAAGGAAATTGAGCAAAATTGGTTGGGTCAGACCGCAGCGGTATCTGACGACACTTCTGCTTCGCCTACTACTGAGCAATCAAACTAAGGGACGCTTAATATGGCTACAATAAATAATGTAGATAACAAACGCTATCGCGGTTTGATTATCTCAATTGCGCTATTTTTATCTTTGATTGGGGCGTTGCTTGCGTTCACTTTCTATACCTCAAGTCTACTTGAACGTAATACGGTATTGATTGATCAAACTAACCAAGTGGCGAACAGTGCTCAGGCAGTAATTAAAGATCTGTTCGATTTAGATAGCAGCTATGGTGAAGATACCAACTCGCCGCATATTCAACGTGTACTAGAGCGTCTAGAAGAAAATACCGCGCTAATCAATGAATCGCTTACCGCGATTGGTCAGGGCGGTACCATCACTGAGCAAGCAGACGGTAAAACTTATAAGCTGCCTAACATTAGTGGTGTGGCACAAGATAGCGTACAAGAAGCCAATAACCAGTGGCAACTCCTAGAGCCGCGTATTCAAGCGTATCTTGAAAATGCCGATAACGTCATGATCAGTTCTGCCGATGAATTGACTCAAGCCGTTGAACAGGCCAAAACCTCAAGTCTCTTGATGAACGAATCGCTAGAAGATTTGACCAATGAGGTATTTGATGATGCAGAGAGTCAAGCAAATACCATTCGTTTGATCCAGCTTCTTGGGGTTGTGGCAATCTTTGCATACTTCTTGATCTTCGTATTCTTCTTTGTACGCCGCTTGCGTGAAACGGATGCTGAAGCGCTCGCCGCTCGCCGCGAAACTCAAGAGATTCTACAAACCGTAAACACAGGTCTGTTCCTATTGGACAAAGATCTGAACATCGGTCAGCAGCATTCTCGCGCACTGACCAATATTATTGGTTCTGAGCAGTTGGCAGGGGAGAACTTTGCACAGGTGCTACGTGGTCGTATCTCAGATAAAGACTTGGCAACCACGCGCCAGTTTATTGAGCAGCTATATAATCCACGTGTTAAAGAAAAACTGGTTGACTCGCTCAATCCACTACACAGAGTGATGCTGCACAATACATCAGGTGAGCAAAGTACTGATAGCCGCTTCCTTGACTTCAAATTCTCACGAGTTTATGAAGACAAGAACATTGAACGTATCTTGGTCAACGTGAATGATGTATCTGATGCCGTTTATCTAGAACAGCGCCTTGAAAAAGAACGCGCGCAGAACGACATGCAGATTGAGATGCTGACGACCATCTTGAACGTAAATCCAAAAATTATTAATGAGTTCATCAGCAATACCAAATCGAATATCGATAAGATTAACAATATTTTGAAAAACCCAGGTAGCTCGCAGTATGAGCTTGAAAGTAAGCTAAAGGCCATTTATCGTGAAATGCACAGCCTAAAAGGTGAGGCATCTGCACTGAAACTGCACAGCTTTACCAAAATCGCATCCGATGCTGAAGATAAGCTCTATGCGCTACAAAACCAAGGTAAGCTGTCAGGTAATGATTTCTTACCACTAGCGGTAAACTTGGATGATTTGCTCAGCCTTTCAAATACTATTGAAACTTTGGGTGAACGTATTAACCAGTCACCAGCCAGTAGCATACCTGCTGCCACGCCAGCTGCTGCCGCTGCCGCGACACCAGATGTGACAGCAAGCTCAGATCTTGGTAATAACATTGATTTGGATGAGCCTACTGAGACAGAAAACCATCTATTTGCTTACTATCAAGACTTTGTGCGCGAAATCGCCGCAAGACAAGGCAAGCAAGTACAGCTCAATAGCGATAGCGTTGCAACGGTTAAAATACCAGAGCATCTAAACAAAGCAGTAAAAGAGATCAGTATTCAGCTGGTACGTAATGCAGTAGTACATGGTGTTGAGTCACCATCTGTACGAATGGGACTTGGTAAGCCGTCAGTTGGTACGATTGATCTAGAAATGCAAAATAATGAAAAAGACTTTGTCATCACCATTGAAGATGATGGCCAAGGTATCAACTACGATAGCATCCGTGAGCGTTTGGTTACCCTCGGACGTTATAGCAGTGACGAAGCACGTAATCTTGAACGTGGACAGTTGCTCAAAGAGCTGTTCTCATCAGGATTTTCAACCAAAGAATCTGCTGACGAAGATGGTGGACGCGGTGTTGGTCTAGATATCATCAAAGCACAAGTTAAAGAATACGACGGCACGCTCAATGTAAATAGTGAACTTGGTAAGATGACCCGTTTTGTGATCACTTTGCCAAATGCTTAATTAAGGACGATGGATAAGTTATGTATAAATTAATGATTGTTGATGATTCTAATATCATTCGAAACCGTATTCAGCGCGCTTATGACTCAGGCCAGTTCACATTGGTTGCCACGGCAACCAGCGGTGTGGCAGCTATCGAGAAATTCAATATTCACCGCCCTGATGTGATTACCATGGATTTGACCATGCCGCAGATGGATGGTCTAGAATGTATCGAAAAGATCATCGCGATTGATCCAGAAGTACGTATCTTAGTGGTTTCAGCACTATCAGATAAAGCCACAGGTATTGAAGCACTGTCACTTGGAGCAAGTGGATTTCTATGTAAGCCATTTTCAGAAGAAGAGCTGGTCGAAGCATTAGAAGAGCTGATGCAAGACTAATATCATACAATGACTTGAGTAAATGCGACTATGAAAGCACAGAAATTACAGATTTTTTTAGATATTGTTAGCCGTTATTTTCAGCAATTTGGTGGTGCCGAGCTTGTCGTCGATACCCCTTATTTGTTAGAAAATGAACATCCCAAAGTTCACGACTATACTGGCGTGATTGGGATTTCTGGGGCACAAAAAGGGGTGGTATATTTTTCAGCCAGCCGTCAGCTACTTGATTGTATCTTAGACAGCATGGGTGAGCAGGACAAAGGTGAAGACAACTTAGTCGACTTGGCAGGTGAGGTGGCCAATACCATTGCGGGTAATGCCCGTAATGAGTTTGGTGCTACCTTCCATATTTCTGTGCCAGTCGTGTTTAAAGGCTCACCACAAAGTATCATTTTACCTAAAAATGAGCGTTCTTTTATCATTCCCGTCACATGGCAAGACAAAGTCGGGGAAATTGTGGTATGTTTGCAAGATTGATTGGCAAGCATACGATAAGCATTGGCGATAATATATTATGGTTAAAGTAGAAAAATTAGGGGTGTTTTTAAGCTCCATCAATGCGTTTTTTTCGCAAATTGACGAGAGTCCAGTGGCGCTTGATACTCCTTATCTCAACAATAATAAAAGTGCTATTGGGCATGATTATAGCGGTGTGATCAAGATTTCAGGGCCGCTCGAGGGCTGCGTATATGTTAGTGCCCCCAGTATTATGCTGCGTGAAGTCCTCAACATCATGGGTGAGCCAGATTCATCCATCGCCATGATGAAGGATTTGCTCGGTGAAATGGCCAATACCATCTCAGGCAACGCTCGTACTGAGTTTGGGCCTGACTTTGTTATTTCACCGCCCAAGATTGTTGACGGTGCGCCACAGTCTTATTTACCAAAAGGTATGAACAGCTACGTGACACCATTTAGTTGGCGCGGTTACAGTGCTGTTATTGGTATTTGTATCAACTAACTAAAAGACGGCAGATAAAAAAGCGGCAATTATATGCCGCTTTTTTTATGCCAAAATGAGTAAAAAGTTCACTTGAGTGGGTCATAAGGCAGTATTTTCAACTGAATAGTACGCTCGGGATAATGACAAACTGCTGGAGCTTACTATTGGTTATGTGGTAAAATACGCCGCAGCTTTATTTTAGTAATAAGCGCACTTTTTAAACAACCAATGACACACACATCATGGCAAAAAATTGCTGGGTGTTTGGTGACTTGATTAATTTGCCGCCAAGCGAGATCACTCGCTGGCAAATGCGTGTCACCAAATAGGCAGTTTTTGTGATGTGGAGGCATAACCCAACACGAAGGACGTTTTACATGGCAAATCAAAACCCAACACAAGTTTCAATGCGTGACCTACTACAAGCAGGCGCTCACTTTGGTCACCAAACTCGTTTTTGGAATCCAAAAATGGGTCCTTATATCTTTGGCGCGCGTAACAAGATTCATATCATCAACCTAGAGCACACCGTAAAAGCCTTCAACGAAGCGCTAAACTACGTCAACAACTTGGCCAGCAAGAAAAACAAAGTATTGTTTGTTGGTACTAAGCGTGCAGCAAGCGGCATCATCCGTGAACAAGCAGCTCGCGCTGGTATGCCATATGTTGACCATCGCTGGTTGGGCGGTATGTTGACCAACTGGAAAACACTACGCCAGTCAATCAACCGTCTAAAAGAGCTTGAAAAACAAGCAGAAGACGGTACGTTTGCTAAGTTGACTAAGCGTGAAGCGTTAGAGCGCACTCGTGATATGGAAAAACTTGAGCGTTCACTAGGCGGTATCAAAGATATGGGCGGCTTACCTGATGCTATCTTTGTGGTTGACGTTGATCATGAAGCGATCGCAATTAAAGAAGCCAAAAACCTAGGTATCCCAGTTATCGGTATCGTTGATACCAACTCTAACCCAGACAATGTTGAATACATCATTCCAGCTAACGATGACGCTATCCGGGCTGTGACTTTGTATGTGACAGCGGTTGCTGATGCGATCATCGCTGGTAAAGAGTACGCACAAACTCAAGCAAGTGGTAACGCAAACGCTGAGCAAAATGTTGATCAAACTGACGCTGTAGAGCAAGCTGAAGAAGCACCTGCTGTAGAAAATCCAGCCGAAGCACAAACTGATCTGTAATATTGGTGATATAAGTGCTTTGCTATACTGTTATCGGCACTTATAAGCTATTGTAAGAACAGAAAAAGCATATAACAGGCATGATGTGGCTTCCTCGTCATGCCTTGTTTTTGTTGGGTTATCATCATCTATCAGTTACAGCCTAACTGACTGTACGGTTATGACATGATGGTTTATCCAGCTTTACGATGATACTTAATCACTCCCATACATAACAATATTGAGGTACTTCCCATGGCACAAGTAACCGCCAAAATGGTAAAAGAATTGCGCGACCGTACTGGTCTTGGCATGATGGAATGTAAAAAAGCACTAGAAGAGTCAAATGGTGATGTTGAAGTTGCCATCGACAACCTACGTAAATCAGGTCAAGCAAAAGCAGCTAAAAAAGCAGGTAATATCGCAGCTGATGGCGCGATCATCATCGCTCAAGAAGGCAACAAAGCCTTGCTATTAGAAGTCAACTGCCAAACTGACTTCGTTGCTAAAGATGACAACTTCACTGCGTTTGCAGAAAAAGTAGCCAGCATCGCTCTAGAAAATAACACTACTGACGTAGCGGCACTTTCTGAGTTGTCGTACGGCAACGGCCAAACCGTTGAAGAAGCACGTGTTTCATTGGTACAAAAAATCGGCGAAAACATTCAAGTACGCCGTGCCGAAACCATCGAAGGTGACAACCTAGCATCATACCGTCACGGTATCCGTATCGCGGTTGTGGTATCTTACGAAGGCGGCACGCCAGAAACTGGTAAAAACCTTGCCATGCATATCGCTGCCTTTAACCCAGTAGCGGTTAGCGATAGCGACGTTTCTGCTGATGTACTTGCTCGCGAAAAAGACATCATCGAAGCCAAAGCGAAAGAGTCTGGCAAGCCTGACAACATCGTTGAAAAAATGATCGAAGGTGGCTTGCGTAAGTACCTAGACGAAGTTACCTTGCTACGTCAGCCATACGTTATGGATAACGAAAAGAAAGTTGGTGACGTTCTAAAAGCTGAAGGCGTAACGGTTGTTAGCTTCAAGCGTCTAGAAGTTGGTGAAGGCATTGAGAAAAAACAAGAAGACTTCGCAGCTGAAGTTGCGGCCGCTCAAGCAGCATCTGCAGGCAAATAAGTCCGAAGTTGATTGTGAATCTTAGTGTTGTCCTTAACACTAAGGTTTAAAGAAAGCCCGTTATGTGAGTAACGGGCTTTTTTGTGTTTGCTAGTTTACTTCTTACATGGCAATAGAGTTAGCGCAGGGCGGCGTAAGCTGAGTTGGCATAGCTTGAGCCAGCGGTGTTGTTACTGGTGCCGTAGCTGACAGTACGGATATTGGCATTGGGTACTGTGTTGCTGGCTGTGATACTACTGCCTGTTAAGCTGGCATCATTTTTATAAAGTGTGTGATAGCGACTCATCACTCGCTGCACATAATTGCGAGTTTCTTTGAAAGGTGGAATACCCTTGTACTTATCCACATTGCCTTCACCTGCATTGTAACCTGCGACAGCATACTCGACATTGCCATTAAAGCGACGCAGTAGCCACGCGATATATTTTGCAGAACCCTCAATATTTTCTGCAGGATTCCAAGGATTGCTAACAGAAAAACGGCGGGCTGTGGCGGGCATTAACTGCATCAGTCCTTGCGCGCCCACAGGCGAACGAGCATTTGGATTGAAAGCAGATTCGGTATGCATCATGGCTTTCATCAACGCTGGATCAATGCCATGCCGTACAGCTGAGGCGCGAATATAGCTATCGTATGCGTTGCGGTTACCGCTATTGCTGGCCGCACTACGTCCATATTGGCCATTACTCGGCGCGGCATTATCATAAGACTGTGAATCGCGATAATACGTCACTTTGACTTTTTTAGTGAATTTATCAAAGTTACCACTGGGGCTGACATTAGTGAGCAGTACTTGCCCACCTTTGTCTTTATAGACATACATATTGCCCGCATGAGCCGTCGTCATAAGCGCAGATACAGTGGCAGCAGTTAATAAGAAGGGCGAGATATAGCGGCTAAATAAAGTCATAGCATTCATCATGGAGGTGTCACTTTTCATTGGAAAGTAGCAAATTGCTTTGCCTGCGCGGTCATTATGAGTAAGACTGGCTCAGCAGTTACTGTGAGTATGTGCAGCGATATCAATAATCAACAAAAATCACGTGGCAGTCACATGGGAATCACAAAAGATACTTGGAACAGATACAAAAGATAATAGTTTATTACTATAGCATAAAATAAAAAATGGACACATATGAATGGCAAAAACTTCAATGGAATGGGCGTTAAATTGTAAATTTGGAAAATTGATAAATAAACCAATATCTTATTTATCGATAGGTGTTGTTGAAGAGCGTATCAATCACAGACAGGAGAGCGCCACTTTTTACCAAGTGGCGAGAATATTAGCACTGTAGTACCAGTGCAAATGTTGAGCTTAAAACCTATGAGAGTAGATAAGTGGGCACGTAAACAAGCAGTTAATATTCACCCTTATGGTCATAAAACCGTTAGGCCAAAAAGGTGCTGATAAAAATAGGTACCCAGACGGCGGTTAATAGTCCGTTGACCGCTAGACCAAATGCGGCATAGCGGCCAGCAGTAGGACTGATTTGCCATGCTTCAACGGTACCAAAAGCATGCGCGACCAGACCGAGTGCTAAGCCTTTGGCACGATCATCCTCGACACTTCGAAATAAGAACCGCGCTAAGGTGCCGCCAAGTAATCCTGACACAATGATAATCAAGTTGACCATTGCCAGTGGTGCTTGGATTAAGCCTGCCACACTCAATCCAATCGGTGTGGTTACTGAGCGAGTAGCAAAGGCAAGTATCGTATCGTAATTGAGCGAAAATAGATAAGCCAGTCCCATTGGGAGCAGTGCACCCACCACACTGGCAATCACCACAATAATACTGAGACGCTTAATGGGTAAGCCTTTAAAATTCATTGCAGCAAGTGGTATGGCCAGCAGCACCGTGACATGACCCAATAAGCGATCAAACACAGGCTGGGCTACCGCATAATAATGCTCATAGTCCCACTGCACGATGAATAAAAAGACAACCACTAAGATGATCGCGGTAATGACCATTGGCAGCCACGTTAACCTGCGTGCCAAAACACGGGCAGTGATATGGGCGGCTAAGGTTAGAGTAATGGCAGCGATGGTCGCGAACACGGCGCTATGAAAAATCATGAATGCCCCTTACGCGGCGTGTTGTCAGTAGATGTCTTGTTGAGCCAACGGTTGGATAATAAGGCCAGTGCCCATAGTGGTATCAAGGTGCTGATGATGATCGTGGCCATCACGCCCCAAAAGGCGTGACCTAAGGCAAACAGTAATATGCCAGCACCAGCGGAGACAGGTAAGAAAGCAAAGCCACTATCGACCAAAAGGGTGTTGCTGGCAGCAGTAAGCCAACTGGGCAGTCCTCTGATCAAGCGCCACAGCACCAATATCAAAAACATGGCAACCATACCTACAATATTGGCTGCTTTTTCAATGCCCAAATATTGACAAATCACCACCGCTGATTCGCGTATGGCGATGACAAAGACTAAGGTCAGCAAGATGGCAGCCCACAATGGCAGTGAGGTCGAAGGTTCAGGCTTCATAGGCAGTCCTTGCGGGTTTGGGCTCAGAAGACAGTATAGAGTTTGCAAGCAGCGGTGTGACACTAAAGGAATTTATGGTAACGCATTGCTATGGGGGAATGCTGTCATATGACGTCACTATCATTAGCGATTAACCATCATTGGCTATTAACATGATAGTAGCAATTATATCGGATACAGGGAAGTAGCAAACGCTATATTGATAGGGCTGTTATCGGTCAAGATGGTATCTCGCAGATTCGGTCACTTGCGGCGTCTAAAGATGCTTATAGAAAAGGCTTAGTAGCACAAGGACGAATCTGTCACTTTTGCTACTAAGCCTGATGAGCCGCTACTATTAGCGGAGGTCAATACTAGGACATGTCCCTAGTTCAAACGTTTATTACCATTTTTACAATAGGAACACGCCCTAGCCAACAACCCAGAAAGTGCTATTCGGTAGGCATGTCTGTGTCGTAAGCGCTGTCTGTATCATCTGCCAGCTGAACATCTGTAGGCTCATCTTTTTGCTCAAATGGCTCAAGAGTAGGCATCAACAGTGTGGCCTGCGCCAGCGGCAAAACGGCCATAGGCGACAAATTGGCTTGCCCCAATAACTGTTTGAGTTTATCGCTTTGCAGGCGAATGGTCAGATGCTCGTGCCCTGTCTCATCGTAGCTTTCTGCTTGAATGACGTTTAGCTCATACAGCGTATTTTTGAGCTGACCAGCATCATAAGGCAGCGTGAGATCAAAAGTAGTCAAGGTTCCAGTCAGCAGTTGCTGCACGGCGAGTGACAGCTCTTCGATACCCAGATTTTCTTTTGAAGACACGTAGACACGGTTGGGTTTGTTTTCACTGGCATAGCCGATGTGAGCAGGCTCGCCAGTCAAATCGATTTTATTATAGACATTGAGCACAGGCACATCGTTTTTAATCTCAGCCAGTACGCTTTTAACCGCTTGAATTTGCTCATGCATGTCTTCACTAGAAGAGTCAATCACGTGCAATAGCAGATCTGCCTCAAGGGTTTCTTCTAGGGTAGCATGAAAAGACTCAACCAGTTCATGCGGCAAGTGACGTACAAAGCCTACGGTATCGACCAAAACCACACGGCCAACACCCTGCCAATCAAGGCGGCGTAGCGTGGGGTCTAGCGTGGCAAACAGCTGGTCAGCCGCGTAAATGTTTTCATCGACCAAGCGGTTAAAGAGTGTTGATTTACCCGCGTTGGTATAACCGACCAGTGAGATGGTCGGTACGTCTGACTTTTGGCGCTTGGCTCGCCCTTGTGCGCGGGTTTGCTTGACCTTATCCAGCTTGTTTTTGAGCTGAGTAACTCGCGTTTGTAGCAAACGGCGATCGGTCTCAAGCTGAGTCTCACCCGGACCACGCAAGCCGATCCCACCTTTTTGGCGCTCCAAATGCGTCCAACCGCGCACCAGACGCGTGGATAAGTGATTAAGCTGCGCCAGCTCAACTTGCAGCTTACCTTCATAGGTACGGGCGCGCTGAGCAAAGATGTCCAAGATCAACCCTGTACGGTCAAGCACGCGGCACTTGGCCAGCGCTTCAAGGTTACGCTCTTGTGAGGGCGATAGACTGTGGTTAAAAATGACAATGTCCGCATCATGCAGGCGTACCAGCTCAGCAATCTCTTCGGCTTTACCTGAGCCGACAAAATACTTGGCATCAGGCTTTAAGCGTGAGCCAGTCACCAGTGCCAAGCGATCTGCTCCTGCAGAATCCACCAGCAGCTCAAACTCTCCTAAGTCATCAGGGTCTTGAATTTGGCGAATGTCCAAATGTACTAAAATGGCGCGTTCGCCACCTTCATATCGATCAAAATATTCCAAAAATTATCACCTATTATTCAGTAAAAAGTAGTGCTTAAAAGCACGTGGGTCGTGGTTTATATGTGGTCTGCCTCACTGATATTAAAGCGTATTTACACAATTTGCGCAGATTTTATGTTACGGCATTGCCTGTTAATGGTGTCATGATTGAAAAAAATCGCCACCTGCAATCATGCTTGGTGAACAAATCGTCACTGAACAAAAGAAGTTTGTTATACTTGCTGAGTTTTTTATCGACTCACCAGTTGTCAGTGGTCAGCAGCGCCTGACTTGATTTACAACGACTTCAATTATGAGGGATACAGATGAGCCAATATCGTTCAGGCTTTTCAGTCAAGCGGCAGCTAAACCGCAGCAAAAAAATCGTTGGCATGACCACCACCATCGCAGGCGGATTTCGTGCTGCGCAGCGTATCGGTGCGTTTCGTCAGCCACCGCGCGATAAGCTACCACGTTATATTCAGACCTTTTGTCGCAAAATGGCAGGCTCTTTTGGGGTAAAGGTGGTCGAGGTTGAGCCAGTGCCGCAGTATCATGGCCTATGGGTATCAAACCATGTGTCATGGATGGATATTCCTGTCGTAGGCACAGTCAGCCCTGCTTTTTTCTTATCAAAGGCAGAGATCGGTGATTGGCCTGTGTTTGGCAAACTGGTGCACGCTGCAGGGACGCTCTTTATTCAGCGGGGCTCTGGTGATGCAGGTTCCGTTGCCACCCAAATTGCCAGCTTCTTAAAAGACGGTTTTCCTGTGATTTTCTTTCCTGAGGCGACCACCACTGATGGTACAAAGGTGAAGCGCATTCATGGCATGTTATTGCAGTCGGCCATTGATGCCAACGTGCCTGTACAGCCGATTGTGCTGTGTTATGTCAATAAAGATGGGGCGCTGAGTAAAGAGCTGCCGTATTATGGCAAAATGACCATGAAAGACAGTCTCAAGCGGGTATTGGACAGCAAGGATGTGACCGCTTATGTGTTGCCGCTTGAGCCACTGGATCCTGCGGGCAAAAGCAAAAGCGAGTTGACCAACCAGCTCCAAAAACAAATGCAAGAGGGCTTAGCGGAGCTACAGTCGCGCGTCGTGACTACGAAAGCGCCATAAACCGTTGTTAGGGACATACCCCAGTACAAAAAATGGTAGGTAAAAAAGGCGTGAACCTTAAAAGTTCACGCCTTTTTATTGTGGTGTCAGTAACCTGATGCCTTACGGTGCAGGGTTGGGCTGGTGTGCATGAACGGCGTCAATGGCGTCCAATACGTCCTGGCTCAAGGTTAGACTGGCACTGTCGATATTGCTTTGTAGCTGCTCGATAGAGGTGGCACCGATGATGTTACTGGTAACAAAGGCGCGCGAGTTGATGAATGCTAAAGCCATTTGCGCCATATCCAATCCAGCATCGCTGGCGATTTTTGCATATTGCGCCGTTGCCCATGTGGACTCGTCACTGGTATAGCGCGCATACTGGTCGTATTCTGTCAAACGTGCGCCTGTGGGACGTTTGCCATCCAAGTACTTGCCTGATAACACGCCAAACCCTAGCGGCGAGTAGGCCAGTAAGCCGACGTTTTCGCGGTGCGAAATTTCGGCCAAGCCTACTTCGTATAAACGGTTGAGCAGGCTGTACGGGTTTTGAATGGTGATGGGTGGGATCAGACCATTTTTGTCCGCTTCCCATAAATAACGCATGATACCCCACGGCGTATCATTGGATAGCCCATAAGCGCGAATGCGGCCTTTTTTGATTTCATCATTAAGGACGCTGATGGTTTCTAAAAATGGCGTCAAGTCATCAACAGATTGTGCGGCCATGGCTTCAGTATAACCACGTTTGCCAAAAAAGTTGGTCTGGCGTTCAGGCCAATGCAGCTGATAGACATCAATATAGTCGGTCTGTAAGCGCTGCAAGTTGTTATCAATGGCTGCGCTGATGTGCTCGCTATTAAAACGTGTCTGACCATCTCGCAAAAAATCCATGGGCGAGATTTTACTGGCCAAAACGACCTTATCTCGCTGCTGGTATTTTTGAAACCAAGTACCGATAAACTGCTCAGTCGAGCCTTGCTTGTTTTTGTCGGCAGGCGAGGGGTACATCTCTGCGGTGTCCCAAAAATTGACCCCTGCATCGAGTGCGAAGCTCATTTGCTCATGGGCTTGGCTCTCACTGTTTTGTTGACCCCATGTCATCGTGCCCAAGCAAATCTTAGAGACTTGCTCATCAAGCTGCGGTAGTGTTGCATACTGCATAGTCATGTCCTTTTTTATTGTTTATGAATGTCTATTTGTGGTGTTGTCGGGCGCACAGCATGACCGATTACATCAGCTGTATGCCTGTTACTCCTGGCGGCGTGACTTTAAAAATTTGAACTTTAAACAAGACGGCCTGTCCTGCTAAAGGATGGTTAAAATCGACCTCGACCTCATCTTCAGTAATGGCGCTGATGACACCGGGTAAGGTGTTTTTACCCTTGTCTTCAAACTCCATCATCATGCCAATCTCAGGCGTACCCGATGCATGAGTAAATTGAGTGCGGTTAAAGGTCTGGACGTTATCTGGGTTCCAGTCGCCAAACGCTTGCTCAGGATCAAGATGAGCGCTGCGGGTATCGCCTGCGCGTAGGTTCATCAATACCTGCTCAAACCCAGACAGCAAGCTTTCATCGCCAATGGTCAATGCCACAGGCTCAGGACGAGTAAAGGTAGAGTCGATCACCGTGCCGTTTTCGAGCGATACTTCAAAATGCAGTTGTACGCGGCTGCCTTGAGTGATGCGGGTGTCTTCATTTGGATTGATAAATTGAGAGTCAGTCATAAGCGGTCTTAGCAAAAATAAAGAAAAATCAAAAGTGATAGGATGCTCAGTTTAGCATATGCACTTTATTCCCGACTGTTATGTAATGCTAAAAATCAATCATGCCGTTCGTGATCTGGTATGCAACCCCGTATACTCAGTACTATCAGCTGAGTGGTACAGGTAGTGGGCAATGTCGTGTTAGCGGATTTTATGCTTTGAATATTGTTTTTTTGGGATATTAGGTGGGTGGTTATGAGTGATAGGCAGCAAGGCCGGATCAAGCAGTGGAAAGCGGATAAAGGGTTTGGTTTTATCGAAACAGAAACGGGCGACGAGGTGTTTTTTCACATCAGCGCCTTCAAAGCGCCGCGCCATCCTGAAATGGGTGAGTTAGTGGTCTTTAGCTTAGGTCGTGACAAGCAGGGTCGCCGCCAAGCCACGCAAGTACAAGAACTGAGCTTTGTACAGCAGCAAATGGCGCAAAAGAATAAGCAAATCCGCCGCCGCAACGCGCAGCGCCGGCAACAATCTGACTTTGCCGTTGGACAAAAAAAGCGGCTGTTTATCGGGATTGGGTTTTATGTGGTTTTGCTGCTGTTAGTATTTACAGGGGCGCTCAGTTGGCTGGTGGTAGGTTGGTATGTGCTTATTGGTATCATCACCTATCTGACGTATGCCAAAGACAAAGCTGCCGCGCAAAATAATCAATGGCGCACGTCTGAATCTACGCTGCATGTGCTCAGCGCGCTGGGTGGCTGGGTAGGGGCCATGATCGCGCAGACCTATCTGCGCCATAAGTCACAAAAGGCCGAGTTTCGGATGACTTACTATCTGACTGTACTGATTAATATGGCAGTGTTACTGGTTATATTGGCAAAGCCTAATTTCATTGGCATGCTCTAGTCAGCATCATCATCATAGCCTGAGCGATGATAAAAAAACGCCCATCCAGATAGCGGATGGGTGTTTTTTTATCGTAGTCACCACCAAATGCGTTTTTGATCTTACCGATTATCATACGTTATTATGAGAGACAATCGTTTGGTCTGGAGGATGCCGCTGAGCGCTCAATCTCATCAAGTGTGTGTTCTTGATAAGCACTTATATATCCATGCGATTATCTATGTTTAGTGAGTATTTATAGAAGATTAATTAAATAAACAAAAGTTCATATAAATTTAAGGGTATTAGGTATTTTATATTCTCTACGCTTATCGTGATAAAAAGTCAATACTTATGGCGAAAAATTATATTTGGTCATATTTTGGTGATTTATTGGTATGGACGGATTGTTTATTCAGATAAGTGGTCTATCAAAATACAGACGAATTGATGCTAATGATGTTACGATAAGGCATAACTGGTCAGATATATTAAGATTTTTTAAATAATTTCATTATAAAGTGCTTGGTTTTATTGAAAAATTGTCAACTACATGTATAATCTAACGCTTGTTGGTACAAGTAAACTTTTGCTCTACCGTGCATCATCGTAAACATGATCAAACCAACTTATTGTTTTACCTTCCACAAAATATACTTTATGAGTAGCTTACCCATGACAAAGCAGTCTATAAGATTGGTGGCATTAACTTTTTTGTCTTCAGTGGTGGTTTTGACCGGATGCAAAAGTAATCCAAAACAAGCCTCTATGGTAGTCGTGCCCGATTTTCCTGAGCCTTCACTGCGATATATGGCCCAAGATACTGACCCTAATGACATCAAAGCTGAGCAGTGGTTGAGCATAGCGCAGACAGAGTTTGCAGAGAAGCACTATGCAAGAGCTTTGCGCGCTGCGAATGAAGCCCTAAGAACACAAGGCGATCTCAAAGAAGCACGCAAAATCGCCATGTTGTCAACGATCAAGATCACGCAAAACTACAGCAAGGCCTATCATGATGCGGATGTGATGTCTGTAGAAGGTAGCGAAAATTTTAGAGAAGATCTGGCCCGTGTCACCACACTGATCAATACGGCAAAATAGGAAGAGGCGATAATTGAGCATGGCAAACGGTCGATATAACTCCCAACAATATGTCAAAAAAGTAGCAACTGGGCTCAGAGCAGTCTTTGCCAGTACCGTGCTGATGGGTCTGACCCTGACAGCAGTACATGCAAAAGATGGCGCTGACCAAGCTGCAGTCTTGACTGAGAAGTATAATGCACTTGAGGGCGCTGACTATGAATCAGAAGCCTTGCACGAGCTGGTCGATGAGCTGAACTACAGGGTACATGAGCATCCTGAAGACTTTAAAGCTTGGGAGATGTTAGCAAAAATCTATGATTACTATGGTGATTATGATTATGCAATCTATGCGGCCAGTGAGGCAGTCAAGCTAGGTCACCGCACAGACACCCTACAGCGGGTGTTACTGAGCAGTAGTGTCAGTATGGCGCGAGATCAGCTACAAAGTGGCTATCAAGAAGGCATTGACGATAAGCTGTTTTTACAAAATTATCAGGCGGCGCTGAGCAGTATTTATGGTGAGGTTCACACCTTCAATTATGATGAGTCGCTTCCTAAAAAAGTCCGTACCTATCGCCCAAAACGTCAATCAAGAAAAGTCAGAAGACACTCTCGTGTGAAACAGAGGGTCTCTATACCGACGACTAAAAAGCGCGCACGTACAAGGTCAACTCCTGCGCCTGTTCAGAGAGCCAAGCCGACAGCACCCAAGCCAAGATATCCTTTCCGTATATTGGATCAATAGGATCCGAAGAAAAACTGACTACAGAAACTTTATTTAACCATTCAATACTTTAGGTAATTCACTATGGCCAAGCAAGATAGCGTTCAAAAAAAACTATCCAAAGTTCGTGCGCCTCGCGTCCACCTGACTTACGATGTTGAGATCGGCGACTCTATGGAAACCAAAGAGATTCCATTTGTCGTTGGGGTGTTGGGAGAGTTCTCAGGCGATTCAACATTAGCGCAACCAAAGCTTAAAGACAAAAAGTTTGTCGAAATTGACTTGGATACTTTTGATGAAGTCATGTCAGGCCTTGCACCGCGCTCGACCTTTAGGGTTAAAAACGAGCTGAGTGACAAAGCAGGTGATTTTTCAGTTGATTTGGCATTTAACGGCATTGATGATTTTCGTCCTGAAGCCGTTGCCAATCAAGTAGAGCCGTTACGTCAGCTGGTAGAGGCTCGTGACAGACTGGCCGACATTAGAAATAAAATTTCAGCCAATGAGAAACTTGAAGATCTGCTGGATGACGTGCTCAAAAACACCGAACAAGTCAAAAAAATGGCAGAACAGAATGTAAGTGACGGGGAGTAACCAAGCAATGAGTGCACAAGCCCAACAACAAGCGGTAATGGATGATGAATACGATCTACTCGAAGACATTGTCAATCAGAGCAACATTGCACAATCTGTAGATGAAAAAACCCGCGCTAAAAATCAGATATCAGAATTGGCCTCTGAGGTGATGCAAGGTACGGTCATCATGTCTGATAATTTGGCAGCCTCTATTGATACGCGTATTGCCGAAATCGATGCACTGATCTCAAAACAGTTAAGCACCATTATGCATGCCCCTGAGTTTCAAAAGCTTGAATCTAGCTGGCGCGGCTTGCATTACTTGTGTAGCCAGACGCCGTCTGAATCGATGCTCAGAATCCGTATGCTCAATACCAACAAACGTGAGCTGACTAAAGATTTTCAGTCTTCTATTGATTTTGATCAAAGCACATTGTTCAAAAAGATATATGAAGAAGAGTTTGGTAGCTTTGGTGGTGAACCTTATGCCGCCATCGTGGGCGATTTTGAATTTACACGCCAAAATGCAGACATGTATTTGCTTGAACAGATGTCTCACGTCGCTGCTGCTGCTCATGCGCCGTTTGTGTCGGCTGCGTCATCTGAGATGTTTGGACTCGATTCGTTTACAGATATCGGACGCCCAAGAGATTTGTCCAAAATCTTTGAGACGGCAGAATATATCCGCTGGCGCGCCTTTAGACAGTCTGAAGATTCACGCTATGTGGCGTTGACCGTTCCTAGCTTTTTGGGGCGCCTGCCTTATGATCCAAAAGATGGCACTGTGGTTGAAGGTTTTAATTTCACAGAAGACGTATCAGGTACTAACCATGACGACTATCTGTGGGTCAATGCCGCCTATGCTTTTGCCTCGCGTTTGACGGATGCATTTTCTGACTACCGCTGGTGTGCTGCTATTCGCGGTGTTGAAGGTGGTGGTCTGGTTGAAGGCTTGCCTGTACATACCTTCAAAACAGATGAAGGAGATCTGGCTTTAAAATGCCCGACTGAAATTTCGATTACTGACCGCCGCGAAAAAGAATTGAGTGATTTGGGTTTTATCCCATTGGTGCATTGTAAAAATACCAACTACGCTGCCTTTTTTGGTGCGCAATCGGTTCAAAAAGCCAAAACGTATCAAAACGATGATGCTAACGCCAATGCAGTACTGTCCACACAGCTGCAATATATCATGGCAGTTTCTCGTATTGCGCATTACCTAAAAGCGATGATGCGCGACAAAGTTGGTAGCTTTTTGTCTGCTGGCAATGTCGAGACTTTTTTGAACGATTGGATATCACGTTATGTCTTGCTCGATGACGGCGCGTCTCAAGAAGCCAAAGCGCAATATCCGCTGCGCGAAGCTTCGGTACAAGTTGTAGAAGTGCCAGGCAAGCCTGGTGTCTACAAGTCGGTGGTTTTTTTAAGACCACATTTTCAACTTGACGAACTGTCTGTTTCTCTGCGACTGGTTACTCAACTGCCGCAGTCTAGCAACAGCTGATCGTCTTTATCTAACCTTAAACTTAACTTTAATGACTTTTCAAGGGTCCTAAAATGAAAGATATTTATATCCAGTTCCGTGGTAAATACAAAGTTGACGGTGAGTCTCGTGACAGTGAGCATAAAGGCTGGCTTGAGGTGAACACTTGGGATCATTTGATCCGTCAACCAAAATCAGCCACTGCTAGTAGTGTTGGTGGTCATACCTCAGAGCGCTGTGAACATGCTGACATGACGTTCTTGAAAGACTTGGACTCTACCAGTCCTAAGCTTTGGGAAGCCTGTTCTGCTGGTTACACCTTTGATGAAGTTCAAATTGACTTCTACCGCGCTAATGGCGACAAGCGTGTTAAGTATCTTGAAATCAAACTCAAACATGCACTTATTTCTCATGTAGATCCTTCAGTTCAACAAGAAGGTGTGCCAACTGAAGAAGTAGGTATCAAATATGCTGCTGTTGAGTGGACATACACTCAGCAAGATATCAACGGTACTGCCAAAGGCGCAGTTACTAAGAAATGGTCATTGGCTAACAACACAGCGACCTACACGGCGTAAGGTTAGATGCCATTATGACGTATCCTATAATGTAAAAAGAGAAAGGCTTATCAGTAGGCCTTTCTTTTTTCGTATTAAAATACAGGTATGACTCCAGACAGTTTTTATCAGTAAAACTGCCATATCAACACCCAGATATAGGTTGCTACGAACATGAATTTTGGGAAAAAAGACATTGGATTTAGACCAAATTTGTTTGAGCAGTTGTTTGATGATCAGCCTAAAAAAGCAGGTCATGACATAGTGGTGAGGCGTCTAAACATTGAAGAGCTCAAGTCTTCTGTAGCAAGAGACTTAGAGTATTTGCTAAACACCCGCTCTGTATTTTCAAATAAGTTATCAGAGTATGAGCATGTAAACTCATCGATACTAAATTTTGGTATATTAGATTTTGTGGGGTTGAGTAGTGCCAATCCCAATGATTGTGACTATATCTGCCGCCAAATTGCCAGCACTATTGAGTGTCAAGATACACGCTTACAAAATGTGCGAGTCAGTCTAGATATTGGTGCAGTAGAAGTGAATCAGTTGTGCTTTTCTATTGAAGCATTACTAAGGGTTTATCCCTCACAAGAGCTGGTCAGCTTTGATGCCTATTTTGAGCCAAGCTCACAGCGCTATCAGATTACATGAGTTGATGTGTCAAACAGGTTACATGAGACTGAGTTAATGGCTTTGACGGTAGTATCAATATTCGGTATTAACATGGTTGGATTGATGACTAGTTTGGTTTACAGATCACACCGCTCCTAGATGAGTAAGAGGTAATATGGACAGTTTGCTACCCTATTTTGAGCATGAGCTTGGTTTATTTAACAAGCAATCAAAAGCTTTTGCAAAAAAATATCCCAAAATTGCCAATCGTTTGCTTATGGCACACGATACGGTGGACGACCCGCATATTGAGCGTTTGATTCAAGCGTTTTCTTTGATTAGCGCGCGCATTAATAAAAAGCTTGATGACTCTTATGCTGACTTTACAGAGTCTTTGTTACAAGTCGTTTATCCTGATTATCAAAAACCTTTTCCATCGACGTCGATTGCCCAATTTAATTTGGGCGTACATGGTAATACGCTGAGTGAGGCGGTAACCGTTCCGCGCCATGGCGGCTTTGTGACTCAAAAAATAAAAGGAACGGCCTGTCAGTTTCAGTCAACCCAAGCGGTCACTTTATTGCCCCTGGGCATAGATGATGTCAGTTTTGATACCTCTCAAGAGATCTATGATCCAGCGAGTGGTTATTTAAATGGTTGTATCAAGATTAAGTTTGCAGCTTTGAACTCAGGCTTTGATTATAGTGCGTTACTCAAGCACCCCATAGACATTTATATCGATGCTGATGCCAGTCAAGGTACGAGCTTGTGGGATTTGTTGTGCTGTGATGTCAAGTTGACACACATTCATGGCAATAATACGCAAAAGCTCGTGGACAGTCCTTTTGAAATACTGGGGTTTGAGCCTGAGCAGCAGTTGCTGCCGAGTCACAATGTGAGTAATGCTGCTTCAGCGCTGTTAAAAGAGTATTTTTACTTTCCAGAAAAGTTTAATTTTTTACGGTTGAACCTCGGACAGATTGCTCCAGCGCTCAAGCTTGGTGCATCGGGATTTGAGCTGCATTGTTTTTTTAAATTTGACAAAAAGAACACCATTAAGCTCAAAAACTTGCAGCAACTGAGTGCCAGCAGTATCAAGTTATTTTGTACGCCAGTGGTCAATTTATTTCAATCAGCGGCCAAGCCGATTCAAGTCAACCACAAAAAGGTGTATTACGATCTGGTGCCAGACACACATGCGCTATACCAGCATGAAGTCTATGATGTGCTAAAGGTGATCGAATCCAAACAAGAAGACAATCGCTTACAGCAGCGTCGTTATTATCCATTTTATGCGCTCAATCATTATGAGCAACAAGATGAAGGGCGTTATTACCATATCAAACGTGACAAAGATATGGCTGATTTTCATCAAGGTTTTGAATATCAGATCATGTTTATCGATAAGGCACGTGATACTTCATCAGGCACTGTCAGTATGAGTGCCTCATTACTATGTACCAATAGAGACCTGCCATCGCAAGTCAGCTTCGGTCAAAGCCGTGGCGACTTATTTAGTGACAGTATGACTGGATTTAGTGGCTTGTCGTTACTCAAGCAGCCGACCAGAACGGCAAGATTTGACTACACTGGTGATGAGCGCTGGCGCTTGATATCTCTTGTCAGTCTTAATTTTTTATCGCTCGCGTCACAAGATGCTGAGCTTCTAAAAGAATATTTGAGTTTGTACGATATCGCAGGTTCAGCCGCCAATAAGCTGCTAATAGAAGGGATTTCTGCAGTCTCAACTCATGTCAAAACCCGCCGTATACATCGCTATCCCCAGCCGGGATTTGTACGGGGTACAGCGATTGATATCAGTATCAATCAAAAGCAGTTTGCTGGCGTTAGTATTCGTCAGTTTGCTCACTTGATGGCATACGTTTTTGGTTATCATGCCAGTTTAAACAGTTTTGTAGAAGTGGCCATGATTGATGCGACGACTAAAGAGGAGATTTATCGATGCTACCCACGCAGCGGCCTCAGTCCTCTTATCTAACGGGCCTAACGACCAACCCGCAGTCTTATGAGCTGTTGCAAGCAGTTCGTTTGATACGTCATGCGGCGACCAGTACCAATGAGCCAATCTCGGTGCGCTATCGCTCATCGCTGTCTTTGGCCTTTCCTTTGGCTGAAATTGAGTCAATGACGTTGACCCCTCAAGACAGCATGAGCCCTGACGCTTGCGATATCGAACTTTATCCCAGCATCATTGGACTGACAGGCCCGATATCTGCGATGCCGGCGCTATATACAGATTATCTGGCGTCTCGGGTCAATCATGGCAAAGATACCGCCGCCCCTGCCTTTTTAGATTTATTTAACCATAGGCTAACGCATTTGTATGTAGAGGCGAGCTGGTTTTACAACCTGCCACTGCAATATGAGGTGGGCGCCGCTGATGACAAATATCTGGTCAGCTTGCGCAGGTTGGCACGGCAGCCCAAAAAAGTAACTAAGTTAGATAGCCTGATTGCTTATGCTGGCATGATCTCGCCTGGACGTTTGACAGCCGATCAGCTCTCGCATGTGTTGTCTAAGTTTTTGGATATCTGCGTGAGTGTCGAACAGTTCGTCGCTGAATGGTTTGATCTGCCAGCTGAAGAACAAACAGCGTTAGGTAGGCAGCATGCCAAGCTGGGAATGTCTACTTTTTGTGGCAGCCGTGCAGTGCAATACGACAGCAAAATCAGAATCGTGTGTCATCAACTGAGTGCCGAGCGTTACTTGAGGTTATTGCCAGCAGGAGACTTATATCAAGTCATCATCGACTTTGTACGCAAGTGGTGCGGTGTGACACTGGCGGTCGAGATGCAACTTGAGCTGGATAAAACACATATCAAGCCCTTATCTTTAACCGAGCAGCGGTTTGGCGGTTTGGGCCGTGGTGGATTTTTGGTGTCCCAGCCCGCAACGCAGCATCATGATGACACTCGTTATCTGCTGCCTATTTGATACTCCTAAAGGTAATGCAGCCAGCTGCATAACTGTTAAAACATAGTAGACACGTTGCTGATGGATGTTGCCATCAGCACTCATAATAGTGATTAAAAAACAGTCAAATTCAAAAGGATATGCTCTATGAGCCAATTAAAAGCGGTTATCACTCGTCTGAGTCCAAGTTGCCGTCAATGCCTGCAGCAGGCGGCGCGGTTGTGTATCAATATGGGTCACAAGGAAGTTGGCGTGGTGCATTTGCTACATGAATTGGTGAGCACGCGGGGTAACGATGTCGACCTCATCTTAGACCATACCAAGATTGAGAAGCGCGCTTTATTGGCAGGCATGACAGATTATCTAGAGAGCATGAGTCAAGCGGCGGGTTCAACGCCAGTATTCAGCGAGCGTTTGATTACCTTGTTTGAGGATGCGTGGCAAGTAGCAGCCAGTCAGCCAAACATAGATGCCAGCCATGTGCAAGTCCGCTCAGGACATGTGCTATTAGTGCTGCTGACTTTTGATGCCTATGACGCCTTGCTAAAAATATTGCCTGATGAGCTGGCATATATTGATCGTTTCACCTTAAAGGATGATTACGAGCGTCTGTGTCAGGGCAGTATCGAGTTTGATGTGTCGAGTACAGCCAATAACACTCAGCCCAGCTCAGAGCAAGTTGATGCAGATAGTACGGGTACAGACAGTGTCTCCGATCACCCTGCACTGGATAAATATACGTATGATCTGACGGCTAAGGCCGCTGCTGATCAAGTCGATCCTGTGATTGGGCGCGAGTTTGAGATCCACCAACTGATCGATATCTTGATCCGTCGTCGCCAAAACAATCCGATTTTGACTGGTGAGGCTGGTGTGGGTAAAACGGCAGTCGTCGAAGGACTGGCGCAAAAAATCATTGAAGGCAGTGTTCCCGATCAGCTCAAAGACGTGTGCCTTCGCAGTCTGGATCTGGGACTGTTACAAGCAGGTGCTAGCGTCAAAGGTGAATTTGAAAACCGACTCAAACAAGTGATCGAAGAAGTACAAGCTTCACCAAAGCCGATCATCTTATTTATTGATGAAGCGCATACCTTGATCGGCGCAGGTGGTCAGGCAGGACAAAACGATGCGGCCAATTTACTCAAACCAGCACTGGCTCGCGGTGAGCTGCGTACCATCGCAGCGACGACATGGCTTGAATACAAAAAGTTCTTTGAAAAAGACGCCGCATTATCCAGACGCTTTCAGGTCGTCAAAGTAGAAGAGCCAGATATTGATACAGCAGTGGCGATGATTCGTGGTTTGAGTGCAAAAATGCAGGATCACTTTAACATCATGATTGAAGATGATGCATTGCAAGCCGCCGTTGAGTTATCGGCGCGCTATATCAGTGATCGTCAGCTGCCTGATAAAGCGGTCAGCGTTTTGGATACTGCTGCTGCACGGGTGAGCTTGTCTAAGACGGCCGTGCCCAATCAGCTCGACAAGCTATACGCTACAGATAAGCAGCTCAAGCTGCATATCAACCATCTAGGACAACAGCTCGAGCGCATTGGCAACGTTGATGAAAAAGAAAAACTCACGCAGCAAATCGCGCTATTGGACACGCGCCGTCAAGACAACCAGCAGACCATCGCTGCGATGACTGAGGCGTGGCAAGAGCAGCAACGACTGAATCAAGCACTTGATGCGCTAAGTACCGAGCTAAATGGTCAGATGGATGCTCAGGCGCGCCTTGAAAAACAATCTGAATATCAAGCCTTAGAACTGGCGTTAGAGCATGCGCAAGATTCATATCGCCTAGTACATGCGGTGCTTGATCGCGATGTGGTCAAACAAATCATCTCCGATTGGACAGGTATTCCGCTCAATGATATGGCTGGTGACGAAAAAAATCACTTGCTGAAGCTGGCAAGTACGTTAGCACATCGTGTAGTGGGTCAAGACCATGCCATCGACGCTATTGTCAAACGTATACATACCGCAAAAGCACATCTTGATGACCCAAGCCGTCCTCAAGGTATATTTTTGCTGGCAGGGCCAAGCGGTGTTGGTAAGACAGAAACGGCACTGGCATTGTCTGAGGTGCTCTATGGTGGTGAGCGCAATCTTATCACGATCAACTTATCAGAGTACCAAGAGGCTCATAGTGTGGCGTCTTTAAAAGGCTCGCCTCCAGGTTATGTTGGCTACGGAGAGGGCGGCGTATTGACTGAGGCCGTCAGACGTCGTCCTTATAGTGTACTGCTGCTTGATGAAATCGAAAAAGCCCATCCTGATGTTTTGGATTTGTTTTATCAGGTCTTTGATAAAGGCGTCATGGAGGATGGAGAAGGTCGCCTTATTGACTTTAAAAACACGCTTATTCTGTTGACCAGTAACGTGGGTTCATCTGCCATCATGCAGCACTGTATCAATACCGATCCTGATAATACTGAGTTTACGATGCCTGATAGTGATCAGCTAAAGCATCTATTAAACCCGCATTTGTACAAATCGTTTAAGCCTGCGTTCTTGGGCCGCTTGACGGTGATCCCTTATTATCCATTAACCGATGATGCACTCGCGGCCATTATTCAGCTCAAACTCGACAAAATAACGGCACGTATCCGCAGCCACTATGATGTGACATGCAACATTGATCCTGAGGTGATTGAGCTTATCTTATCGCGCTGCCATGAAGTGGATTCGGGCGCGCGTAACGCGGATGCCATTATCAGCCATACCTTATTGCCACAGCTGGCAAGTGAACTGCTGGCGCATGATAGTAGCAAGAGCGTACTGACCAATATCAATATTACCGTTGATGAAAACGATGCTTTTGTCTGTCAAGTGATTGGGGAGCCTATTGTTTCTGTGAATCATATGGCCTCATCGAGCGATAGTGATAATGAATCATCAGCTACTGATAGCACGGATGCCAAGTCTGAGTCGCACGCTAAAGAGAAGGAGTCACTATAATGACGACCAGATCACATGACTTACCCAGTATCGAGCAGTTGGTTGCCCCCATTGAAAATACACACCAAGGTGTCGGTGAGGATCTGACCTTTGACCCACGGTTAGATGCCATTGTCGCTGCCCGCATTGAAGATGATCCGTTACTCGCGCAAGGTGACTGGGTGACTGATCTCAAAGTTGCGGATTGGGATTTTGTCAATACGCAATGCGCTGAGCTGCTCACCACAACCAGTAAAGATTTAAAAATAGCTTTGTGGTATGTGGATGCGCTCAGTCATACCGATCATTTGACAGGCATTGCTCACGGCTTGGCAATGCTTGAGGCCTTGAATGATGAATACTGGCTGACCATGCATCCACCGTTAGATGGTGATGACGACAGTATGGATATCCGAGCAGGTCTGCTGTCTTGGTTCGTCAAAACGCTGAGCGATGATCTTAAGCAGCTGCCATTAGCAGACAGCAGTCAAGGTGGCTATAACTACAATCATTTTTTGAGCGCGCGTGAGCACGACAAACAGCGCCAGCAGAGTCATGAAGTAGACAGTACGCTGTCACTGAGTGATTATAACCATGCAATAAGACACAGTGAGCCTAACTGGCAGCAGACATTATTGAGCGCGCTTGAGACCACCAGTACACGCTGGCAAACGCTAACTGACCAACTTAACGATCTCATGGGTATGGATGCGCCAGTTTTCGCCCCAGTGACGGAGCTGTTAGGAACGCTAAAGCAGCATCTGACCCCGCTAGTGCCTCAATATACAGAGCAGCCAGCGGTGGAAGATACGGCAACCACCCATAGTGATGAGACGGGCAGTACAGACATGTCAACCTCATCAAATAATGCGGCAGTGGTATCTGGCTTTAATCCACAGAATCGAGACCATGTGGCAAACCGTCAGCAAGCCTTAAAACAAATGGCCCAAATTCAAGATTATTTTGCCATCAATGAGCCACACAGCCCTGTCACCTTTTTGCTGGGCCGTGCTATTGAATGGGCTGATATGCCACTGGATCAATGGCTTGCGCGAGTCATCAAAAGTGAAGACCAACTGTCTCTACTCTCTGACATGATTGGTATCAAACCTGCACCCCCCCAGCAGGACAGTGACTATTGATATCCCTGATGGTTCTTATAAGGCATACCAGTATCAGTCGGAGCGGCGCAGTGCTGCTACAGGCACACTCATAAATCATAACAAACCATAGGAGCCTGATATGGCTTGGACACAAGGGCATCGTCATATACAGCTTGGCTGCGATCATCCTGATATTGCCACCAGCATAGTGAGTAAGGCCGCCTTGGTAGAGAGTTTACTGGGCGCCGATCTACCGAGCAGTGTCTGGGACGATGACACACTAATGCCCACGCCTTTGGCGTACCCAAGCCCCTATCATCTTGACCAGCGTGCGCAGCCTTACCAAGCGCGTCAGCAGGCGCTATATTGTGGTTATCGCTACAGTATCACGCTCGTGCACGAGCGCGCAGGGTTGAACATTGCTGAATGGATTGGACAGGGCTTGACCCTGTACTGGCACACCGGAGATCACGCGCAGCCGCAGCAGACGCGCCACGGCATCATCACTGAAGTGGCCGCGCTGGGCAGTAACGGCGGTATGGCGACTTACCGCATCATCTGTGAGCCCGCGCTCCATCAGTTGCGCCTAAGCAGTCACAACCGCCGCCATCATCATCTCAGCCTTGCCGATCTGGTCACCGAAATCACCGCGCCGTTTGATCTTAATATCGACATGGATGATCGGTTAAAAGACTGTCATATCCAGCACAGCGTCCAATACAATCAGACTGACTTGGCCTACTTGCAGCAGCATTTGGCGCGCTTTGGCATTACAGGATACTACCACCATGAGCAGGACAACCATACCCTGAGGCTCTTGCCGCACGATGCCGAGATACTCAGACCAAGTAGCGCTGATATCCACAGCATACTCAGCCAAAACCCAGCAAGCCTCGCCGATCGTCAAGACCGTATCATCACCTTAACCCCCAGCACGCGCCATCACCTAAGTGAGGCGCAGCTGTATCGCTATGACAATCGTCTGCGCGGTCACCACAGCGGCGCGCATCAAAGCGATCAGTCGCCAGCGCACCCCAGCACCCATCATCGGTTTATGCACAGTCACACCCATATGGATGATGCGTCCTTGACCGCGCTGGCCACCCGCTACCAGCAGTACCAAGAACAAGTCGCGCACCAAGGCGTCATGACAGGTAACATCCGCCATCTAAAGCTGCCGCATGCGTATCTGGTTGAAGGCAACCCCTTTGTGACTGAGCCCATCAGTTTGGTGGCGATTTATCATCAGATCAACAACCATCTGCCTATCGACTGGCTGGGTAAAACCCCCATTGACCCCATTACCTTGCAGCCCAGCGCGACCAATAGCAAGGTCAATATGGATAAACAGGCCGATCAGGTACATCATGTCAGTGCCCTATATCAGCCTTATCCCTATCACCATCACATTCCCTTTGGCAGCGACCTTGCCCAAACGGGCGCAGCGCACCCCAGTCTCACAGGCCTGATGAGTGCCAGCATTGTGGCCAATGACAGCAGCCGTATCACCACCGACCGCAATCACCGCGCTCACATTCGCTATCACTGGCAACATGGCAATGACGCCTCTGGAGCTGATAACGAGCACTGGGTGCCTATCGCCAGTCATCTGGTCGCTGATCATATGGGGCAGACCCACCCACTGCGTCATGGTCAGCACGTACTCATTGACTTTATCGGTGGCGATCTTACCCATCCCATCATCATCGGCAGCACCCATAACGGCCAAGGCAATCCTGATGCCCAGCACAACAGCATCGTCAGTGATAGTGATGCCATTGATGCCACCAGCCCGACATGGTTTAAGGGATCAACCCATGCCCATCCCATCGATGGCATCAAAACCCAGAGCATCGATTCAAGCCGTACAGGGGAAGCGACCAAAGACAGCGCCGCCAATGGCTACAACCAGCTGCTCTTTGACCACTATCCCAGCCGCGAACAAATCTCCTTGTATAGCAGCAGCCATCAAAGCAGCCTCAATCTTGGTCACCTGCACCAGCATACCGACCATGTCCGTGGTCTGGCACGCGGCCGCGGTATCAGTATCGAAACCCAAGCGGCAGGTAGCGTGCAGGGCAGTACTGGTATGCATATCAGTAGTCATTCGCCAGCCAGTCACCATATGAGCCATGGTAGCCACAGCAAGCTACAAACCGCCGATCAGCACCAAAGCGCCTATCAAACACTGATGAGCACCCATCAACCCGTGGGTCTGCAAGGCAGTAGCAGTACTGTGGCAGAGGACGGCCAAACCCCTTATGCCTTGTTCAGCAAAGACACCGCCGATACGGCCATTGATGGTGCAGGCGCATGGCAACAGCGGCACATACTGATCGACTCACAGCACGACATGGGTATCATGACGGGTCAGCACAGCCAGCATAATAGTACACAAAACACGCATAGCCATGCCACAGCGCATACCCATCACCACAGCCAAACCCAGATCAACCAGCTGGTGGCAGGCGATATACACTACTATGCCAATAAAGCACAAATCCACACCGCAGCCCACGGTGACATGACGATACAGGCGCATCAAAGTGAAATGCGTCTGGACAGCGAGCAGATCTTGCGTATCCATAGCCGCAGTAGTATTGACATCATCGCCCCTGATACGTTAACGCTAAAAGCAGCAGGTAGTGGTATTGAAATATCAGGTGGTAATGTGACGTTTATCACGTCAAGCCAAGTGGGTTATAAGGCAAGTAAGGTGGATTGGGGGAGTGGGGGTGGAAGTGGCTCTCCTAATGTATTCTTACCAAGAGCAAAATTACCCGAAAACTTAGACTTCTATCTTCGTTACATTGTTAAAAACCAAGATGATGAACCACTTCCTTTTACTAAATGTCTGCTTATCAAGCCTGATGGTTCGACTGAAGTATGCACAACTGACTATGAAGGTAAGCTAAAACTTATTGTAGATGATGAATCAAAATATTATGCGTTACATGTGATTACTAATGAAGTCGATGAAGCCATAGAACCAGATGAAAATGATACAGAGGTTGGAGAATAAATATGTCCAATTATTATACCAGACTTAAATTAACGTCATCTATAGTCATTGACATGAGTTCAGTGAAATATGATCTTACCGTTACTTATAAAAATTTATACCCGAAACCAGGAAGTAAAACGCCATCTATTAATGAAACCAACTTGAGTTTTGATGAAAATGGGTTATCTCAGATACAAAAATTATCCAACCGTGAGATAGAAGAAATAATGTATTACATCACAGATAGCTCAGGTAGTTTAGTAAAAAAGGTTACGGCTAAGCGCTTGTCTAAAGCGGGACGGAGCAGTGTTTATCCCTTGAAGTTATCTGAGAGTAAATCATTAAATGATCCGAAAAATAATAAAATAGTTGGAGTAGATGATACAGAAGTTGGATGGATGATTATAGAGAAGCAGGAGACACTACATGATTTTCTAACAAGAATATATCAGTATTCTTATCGTAAAAATGTAGAAGAAGTAAATTTTCGAAAAAATAATTCGCATCTACAAGGAAATCCTATTCTTAACCTCTATCCTGGAGACTTTGTTATTATATCTAACTCTTCAAATGATAAAAATAAAGAACTGGCGAGAATGAAGAGAGATGCTAAAAATGCGAAGACTGAGTTCGATAAAACAAAAAAAGAGTTCGGTTTTGAGAGTGAGCGGTTCGCAAGAAACATGGATTTCTTACATGATGTATTATCAAGCTCAGAATACGTAGCACTAACTGAAAAACCTGAAAATCAGTCAAAGCCTTCAGATGATGTTAACTACGCTGCTGTTGCAGCAGGAACTTCTCAAGGAATAGTTACTTTCAACGAAGTAGCCAATAAGAAAGTCACAGAAGCATACTCAAAAATTGTTGAGGCTATGGAACATGAGAAATCTAAAAAGACTAAACTTTCGAATCCTAAAAACTTCAAGTTATTTAAGCAGAAGTATAGTCAGCTATTCAAAAATTTTGATAACTCGTTTTCACAAAGTTATTTTAAATACAATGCGGGAGTACAGACAGATAAGCTAAGACGTCAGATAAAGAAAAATGTCTATGCGCGCTCTCCTACATATAAGGGGGGAATAAAAGCTTATGTGAAAAACTTTAGAAATATGGGGAAAGTAGATAAGTTCACAAAAGTAGGAGGTAATTTGCTTGTGGCTGTTAGCGTTGGTGATGCAACTATGAACGTAAAAGATGCATATGGTACAGGAGATAGCAGTCATACTCAGAAAACTATTATTAAAGAAACTTTGAAGCTAGAAGGAAGCCTAGGTGGAGCAGGTATTGGATCAGGAGCAGTAATGTTAGCCGCAGGCGCATTTGGTATTGGAACTTTCGGTATAGGCTTTATCTTAGTTGGAGTAGTTGCTGCTGGAGTAGGAGTCGCAGGAGGTATATATGGAGCAGGGTTAGGTGAAGATGCTGCTGAATTTATTAATAAGAGAATATGATGAAACAAAAAGATATTTTAGAACTGATTGCTATTTTTATTTTTATAGGAGGAATGTTTAGTTGGATGACTACATACCAATTGAGTGTTATTTATTTTAGAAAATATAAGAAAGATATTTCTATGATTTTATACTCAGATGAAACGTATTATGATAAAAAGATGGATGGATATGATATCCATTTTTTTATCATCGCAATGGCTAATATTTATATGAATTATCATCTGAAATATAAAAAATATGGCTCATTTAAAATACCACAATTGGCTTGGTATCCTAAAATTAGTGATAAAAGTGCGCTTAAAATTTACAAGAAACATAAAAAGCTAGTCATGGGTTCGTTTTTAACTTTTTCATTAATGGTTTTCTGGTTTGTTGGCAGTAGTTTATTTATTTGGTTAGCTAAAAAAATAGGATGATATTAACATAAGAGCGTTAGTTTTATTGAAAAATATGAAGACAGTAGTGATACCAAAAGCGCGCGGCAGTAGTGATCAGACCGAACGCACGGACTATACCTTTAATAAAATAGGACAGATGCTAACAGCAACAAATGAACACAGCCAACTCAGCCTAACCTATGATGCCAATGGTCAATTGATTAAAGAGCAGCAGTCAAGCTGGTTAACTATCGATGGCGTAGAGCAGAAATACAATCTTGAGCTACAGCATCATTATGATGAAGTTGGCAATCGCACCAAAACCATCCTGCCAGACGGTAAAGAAATCAACCAGCTCTACTATGGCTCAGGACACCTGTATAACCAAAGCCTATACAACCCCAGCACCGAGCAGCATATTGAGCTGCGTCATAGTGAGCGTAACAAACTACATCTGGAGATCAGTCGTCAGCAGGAGGCTATTACCCACACTTATGAGCACAGTCCTGTAGGGCAGTTGTTGAAGCAGTAAGTGCATGTACCGCAGCATCTTGCCATTGAAAGAAGCTATCAATATGACCCAATAGGACAGCTCATTGATGTACAGCGTCATACGTCATTGGCGAGTGGCTCTGAATTAGGATATAGCCAAAGTCATAAGCATCATTATCAATATGATGCAGTCGGTCGTTTGATTCAACATGATGCGTTAGGCGACCATTCAAACTTTACCGAACGCTTCGACTTCGATCCTAGTGGCAATCGCCGATCACTCCACAGTAGCCATCTTGATAATGACCGTGCAGCAAATCACAAGACGCCAGAGAGCTATCAGGCAAATGGTAGACCCAGCGAAATTGTCTCTGATGATCAACTTATCCGTTACCGCTATGATGAGCACGGCCGAGTATCGCACAAAACTATAGTTAAACGAGGCTCAAGCGATAGCATAGTACCGTCGCAAAAAGCGCTGGTCATGAACTATAACGCTAACCATAAACTCAGTGAGTCTATACTCACGGTTCAGGATGGTCAGCAGTCTACGGCGACGACCACACACTATTACCATGATGCTTTAGGCAGACGTATACATAAACACAGCATCACTCAAAACAGCGATCAGGTGCAGCAGCGGCAAATGCACATACTCTGGAGTGGTGATGCGCCTATTCAGGAATATACAGATAGCCACGTATACAGCACCATCTATGATCAAGACAGTTTTGTCCCTATTGCCAGACTGGTATGGGCACAAGCAGACGTCGAGTATGATTCGGACATACGAACTTATTATTACAGCAATGATCAGCTAGGTACACCGCAAGAGCTGGTTGATGATACAGGTAAGTTAATCTGGCAAGCCAACTACCAAGCATGTGGTAAAGTACAGGCTCAAATGTATTGGGATAGTACGACAGCTAGCTATCAAGAATCAGCTCCTGATACGGTGTGGGTAGACGATGTGGAGCTGGAGTATTTGCAGCCTATTAGGTTCCAAGGTCAACATTTTGATAGTGAGACAGGACTACATCATAATGGCTTTCGTTATTATGATCCTGATATGGGAATGTTTACGAGTCGTGATCCAATCGGGTTGATGGGTGGTGATAATGTGTTTGCCTATGCACCAAATCCAACAGGATGGATCGATCCGCTAGGGTTGAAAGTATTTGGTTGTAATGCTATCAATAAAACTGGAGGAGGGAATGGTGAAGTTGAAATTGATGGTGAATTTAGAAAGGTGTGCACTTATTCTTGTACAGGTCCATCTGCTGGAAAAGTTACTATTAAGTCTAGTAGTAGCATGGGAGTTTCAGGATCAGAATATTGCAGAGGTGCAAGGCTTAACACTATTGTCACACCTAGCGGTAAAGTAACTGAAACAACAGATGGGTTTGGAAAGTTCAAGATTAATACAGATTCTTGGTATTGGGATGGTTGGGGAAGAACAGATGATATTTATAATAAATTGAAAAACCTTAGTGAGCGTGATGAATAGAGGGAAGTTATGAGTAGATTAATTTTTTTACAAATTGTTCTTTTACTTCCGTCATGTGTATATTATATGGAAGTGGCTTTATCTATAAATAAAAGCTATGGCGTAAATATATATAAAGCAATGAATTTTTATTTTTTCTTTTGTCTTTAATGGTTATTATTATCGGTATTAAAATAATTTATAAAAATTTTAAATATGAAAAAAATAATATTATCGGTATTTTTATCTTTTTTAGCTATATTTTTTGCTTTTTTGGAGTTTAAGATTGTATATTACATGATAAAGGATTTTTTTTATATAAATAAAAATAATGTCTATGTTAGTATTATCTGTGATTTTATTATCAGTCTATAATAAATCTTATATAATATCGATACAATAGCTATAATAAAATCATATAACAGTATTAACCACGACTTATTCAATCGACTTTCGCAAGCAAGTATTACGTAGCGTTAAAGAAGGTATGACTATTCGAGAAGCCGCTATCTTTTATGAGCTGAGTACCAGTACTATTCACAGTTGGCAGCAGGACTTAGTGCCTAAAATAACTAGAAATAAAGCACCAACTAAAATACCTAATGAAGCCTTATTGAAAGACGTTGAGCAATATCCTGACGATTATATGTACGAGCGAGCACAGCGTTTAGGGTGCAGTAAATCAGGCATTGAGTCAGCTTTAAAACGCCTTGGTATCAGTCAAAAAAAAGACCTTAAAGCATCCAAAAGCCTGTCCGATGAAGAGAACGATATATCAGAATAAGCTTGATAGCTTTATACAGCAAGGCTATCCCATTATTTACATAGATGAAAGTGGCTTTGAGGCTGAAACTATTCGTCCTTACGGTTATGCGCCGATAGGTAAGCCTTGTATCGATAGTTACAACTGGCAAGGTAAAAAAAGAACTAACGTCATTGGTGCTTTATACAAAAAGATGCTGTTTGCACTAAATTACTTTGAGCAGAATATCAATGGCAACATATTCTATGATTGGTGCAAATACACATTGATTCCAAGCTTAAATACTTCATGCGTGATCGTCATGGATAATGCCAGCTTTCATAGACGAGTACAAAGACTACTCAACAGGCACGGTCACAGGCTTTTATTTCTACCGCCTTATAGTCCTGATTTGAACCCTATCGAAAAAAGTGGGCACAGGCAAAGTTTCTGCGCCAAGGATGGACGGAAAATAATCTGCCTAAACTGTTTCATGATATGGGATGTTCTAGTTTTATTGTGGATTGACTATACCAGAAGGTAATCTGGAGCAAAGCAACAAGCCCTTTTGGAAAACTGTCATTAACCTGATTATGTTTTTATGTGCGCTGATTCTTCTATTGTTTATAGGTGCTTTTCTTCTAGATATGATGGGTGCTGCAAGACCACACGGGGACTATCCAAGTTTGGTCGATAAACTTTGGTATGTGGTTAGTTTGGGTTGGTTATAGCTTAATCAGAGTTCTATTACGCTGCGTTCTTTACTTTAGAAAATAAGTGAATAAAACGATGATCGATATGACAGGACGTGGTAAAAACAGGACTTATAGCACTATCGGTAAGACGTACCATACAGAAAATTTGCAATACCAGCTCATCCCATACCGACGGCTTGATTATCCCTTACGCCCTCAACGCACTGTCGTACAGTTTAATAGTACCTATATGGAGCTGATTGACATGTGGGATTTCAGTCGTGGTGAGATTGTTTGGAGTCAACTTTTAATTCTATCTGTTGCTTTGTTTGGTCTAGGTACTTTTAATTATATGGTGTTTCTAGAAGTAAATAGAAATGGCATTGGTTTATTTATTGTATTTTTATGCATAATGATTGCGATTGTATTCGGAATGGTCTATGCAATATTAAGGCGTCTTAGCCGAGAGCTGTTTACCTATACCTATTTTCCTATACGTTTTAATCGAAAAAATGGCAAAGTCTATGTAATCGGTAATAATAAAAAGGTAGAAACTTACGATTGGCAGGATTTAAACATACATATGGATGCAGAGGTTAATGCGCCTTGGGATGTGCGTTGCTGTGATGTGGATGACAAAGGCGTTATTCAGCGCACTTTTAGTCTACCTTTCCGTTATCAGAGAGTTCATAAGGTCTTATATGGACATTTCGAGTTTGTTAATCGCTATATGTCTGCCAAAGATGATAAAGAGCTCGCCGAGGTCGCCAGTAGTATTCGTCATATATTCCCCATTCATAAGCGTAAAGAAACCTTTAAAGAAAGTGTGCAACGTTCCTTACTTGAATATCATTATAATTTTGATGATACAGAGTTTCCAGAAAAAACGTTACAATTAGACTGGTTATTTGCCATAAATATTCCCTTTTGGCTTTTAAAGTTATTAGGGCGGCGACTGTCTATATTAACCTCAAAAACGCCTTATTTCCCAAGCGAGATAGAAGCCCAATGCGACGTAGATCCTAATGACAAGTTTGACCTAAATAAAAACCCGCCTGTATCAGCGCTTATTAAAGCTACCACAGTATTAGAGAAAATCTTTTATGCGATTATGATAGCAGTCGTAACGCTTGCATCCTTGTCTATACTCGCCTTAATCATTGATATCATCGGTGCCATGCGACCACATGGCGACTATCCAAGTTTCTTTAAGATGCTATGGGATATGTTGTTATTTAGATGGTTATGATTCATAGATAGAGACTACTAACTCGTATGATACACGCTAATGGCAGACACCCCATTGCTAAAATGGGTTACTTAGAAGTCGGAAAGCAGATTGGTGTTACTTTAGGACATATCAATATCAATAAGTGCAAAGGAGGAGGCGATTTTACATGGCTTAAGCAAGAAGGCTATCCTGATATTACGGAGCTACTACCACAGCGCACAGTGGTACAGTTCAACTCGACTTATATGGAGCTGATCGGAAGACACGATAGAGTGAAAGGAACTGCCACTGCTTGGATGATATTTTTTATTGGTGCTTGGGGATATGGGATCTATTATCTTACATTAATATTTCTTTCAGCGATTGAAAAGAATGGTGTACTTTTTTTGAGTTTTATAGGGTGTATAATTTTATTATTTGTAGGGTTTATATCAGTCTTTATTAGAGTGCTTTTTACCGAAATTTGTACCTTTACCTATTTTCCTATTCGTTTTAATCGTAAAACCCGCAAGGTTTATGTGCGTCAAGCCAATCGCAAAGTTGAAGTCTTTAACTGGGACGACTTGCAGTTCTACATGTCTACCAGCAAACCTGCTCATGATGGCGCTGATATCAAGGCATTGGTGACCACAAATGATGGCGCAACGGTCAAGCAGATGTTTGCCTTTCCCTTTGTCAGCGACACAACGGCAAACGAAAATATCGGCGGCAAACAACTCAAGCAGCATTTTGAGTTTGTACGCCGTTATATGGAAGCGTCAACGGATAAGGAGCTTGAGGCAGTCAAAGATGCCATTCGCTATATCCATCCTGTGCATGAAAAACGAGAAAATCCATTGGTCTCTTTTCAAAGAGTGGTGCTGGGTGGGCATAATACCTACAGTAACATGGAGTATCCAAAAACCTCTTTTACCCCTGATATCTCTTTATTAGCGATTACCCCGATTTTATGGCTGCGCTATTTGGGTCGTCTGCTTTCTATCAATACCAGTATCACGCCACGCTTTAGCGAGGCTATAGAGTCCGAGTGTCAGATTGACCCCAATGATCCTTATGATTTAAACAAACACCCGCCTGAGGGAAGCCGCCAAGACAAAGTATCACTTCGATACAAGCTTGTTTTTGCTGTTGTCTTATTTGTGTCTACTATTATCATGCTGATTTTCTCAGCATCTTACATTGATATGCTAGGCGAAGTGAAAGGTGGTGATTATCCAAGTTTGCTTGATGGGCTGCTTCGTATTTTATCTTTTGGCTTGTTATGAAGTGATAGAGTGAAAGAATAAGATAGTGATGTTTATCATAGTACGTATAATACTGGCATTATCCGACTTTTGTTTTATTTAATATGATTTTACCTATATTTATCAATCGACTGTCAATCCTACCTTGCATCATGAGGTGCAAAACAAACTAATCTGGGAGCGCAAGCACAATTCTTATGATATTTTGCCTGTCACCGCAGAGCTACAAGCAGCGTTTGCCAATCAAAACTAAACCGTTAAACGCAAATGGTATTCAGGTATGACGGTGAATGCGATATGGTTTATCGGGTAGATGCTGATTATTGCTTAATATTTTGATAATAAAAAACGCCCATCCAAATAATGGATGGGCGTTTTTTTTGTCTTGATGACTAACAGTTAGTCGTCGAGCAGATCCATTTGTTTTGCTGCTTCATAGATACCTGTTGAGCGGTTACCCGTGCGGCAAAATAACAAAATAGGCTGTTCAGCTTGGTTAAAAAAGTCAGCAAATGCTTCTACGTGCTGTTGGTTCAGCTCATGCCCTGCAAAAGACACTTCTTTATAGGCAAGCCCTGCGTCTTTAGCAGCCGCCTCGATCTCAGCGCTGGTTGGTTGTCCCGCTTCTTCACCATCAGGACGGTTATTAATGATGGTCTTAAAGCCATTTTCAGCAATCATTGGCACTTGATCGGGGGTGATTTGGCCAGTCATACTCACTTGATGACTCATAAAAACTCCTTTGTGGTTATTAGTGGGCACTCAGTATATTGCACTGAGTGTAAATAAAAGGGGAAAAGATCGATAATAGCGCGTTCCAGCGTATGCGGACGGGCGCGGTTTTTAAAGGCATATTCTGTAAATACCGCCTTGTCAGTGCTATAGCAATCCTTGCATCAACGCACTTTGATACAGCAGTTTGGCGCGTGCCCCTGTGCCGCAAAACATCAATACAGGTTTTGGCATGGCATGGTAGTAGGCAGCGAATTGCTCAACTGTTAGTAGGCTCAAACGCTCATCGTCAAAGGGCAGATAATGATACGTCAGATTGGCATGCTTAGCCGCCGTCGCTAAGGCGCTACTAGGGGGCTGCGTATCGACTTCGTTATCAGGGCGAATATTGAGCACTGAGCGGTAGCCCAGCTCGGCCAATTTGCTGCACTGACTGGGGTAAATTTGCTTATAAATCGTTAGCTCATTGGTCATAGATAAGGTCTGTTATGGTCATAGATAAATAAAAAAGCCATCGCACTGCGCGATTGAGGACAAATATTCCAGAGCACGCAAGCAGGGCAATGGCCGTGACCTTACTATAACTTATCTGAAAACACCAACGGTTATCATCACGTTAGCGTATTTTGCTGTCATGGCTCGCGCTTGGTCAGCGCATTGACCGCGTCCATGGTGCTCAAATAGACCTGCCCTGACAGCTTAGTGATCAGCGGAGTATACTCGATGATATCCATCACAGGGCCTTTGATAAAGCTAAAGTGTAGCCGCTTGTCTTGCGTAGCCAGCTCTTGGTTGAGCTTAATGAGCATCTCTTGAGCCGTCAGATCAATATGGTTGACCGCTGCCATGATAAGGATGATGTCTTGCGCGTCGGGATATTGTTCACTGGCTTGGACGATACGCCGATGTACCGATTCGCTGTTGCCAAAAAATAAGCTTTCATCAATGCGCAGCATCACCAAATTGTGAAAAGTGATCACATTATGCCGATTGATATTGCGAAAGTGCCCCGTGCCTGCCAGTTGCCCAACGATCGCCACATGCGGCTGGCTAGACTGCCATATCAAACTGGCAAACGACACCATCAAGCCAATAACCAGCCCAGTATTGAGTCCAAAGGCGAGCACACCAATAAAGGCAGCCATAAAGCTGGCAGCATCAAGGCGGTCGCGCTGCCATGCAGACCTCAAAGTTGCGATGTCTATCAGGCCAATAATCGAGGCCATGATGGTTGCGCCTAATAATGCATAGGGTAGCGGGGCAAGGGCATTGCTAAATGCGATCAGCGCCGCCACCATCACCAAGACGGTGACAAGGCTGGCCAGTGGCGTCTTGGCACCTGAGTCTACATTGATGGCGGTACGTGAAAAGCCCCCTGCCACTGCAAAGCTTTGAAACAGTCCACCTGTCAGATTGGCCAGCCCCAGTCCTGTTAATTCTCTATTTGCATCGAATGCCTCACTGCGCAGCCGCGCATAAGTGCTGGCGACCGAGCTACTCGACACAAAGATAATCAAAGCCATCAGCCCTGCAGTGGGCAGCAAGTCCAAAGCGTCGTGAAAGTCCGCCAAATAGGGCAGGGTTAATGTTGGCAAGCCTTGTGGAATCGCCCCGATAGTATCCACGCCAGACCGCGACCAATGCAGCAGCATGCTAAGCACGATAGCAAGGCACAATAGCAGCAGCGGAAATAGGCGCTCCGCCCATTTGGCCATCGACGGCCCAAGCCATGAGTGCCACACCCAACGACTGCCATAGCGGTTGGCAACGAGTAAGCCAAAAGCAATGATACCAATGCACAAGGTGAGTGGATGCCACTGTTCGGCATAGGTTTGCATACTTGATAAGTAGCCGACCAAGCTGCTGCCACTGACAGGAATTTGGGTCAAATATTTGAGCTGACTGACAAAGATCAGTACCGCCGCGCCGCTCACAAAGCCTGCCGACACGCCGCGACTGATAAACTGCATGATCCAGCCGAGCTTAAGCCGCCCCGCTATCCACAGCAGCGCCCCTACCATTAAGGCCAGTAGACTGGCCATCAGCGCATATTGCTGCGGCCCTTGATCGACGTAAGGGTGCAAGCTACTGGCAGTCATGATGGCGGTGATCGCCACAGGACCGACGGCTTGTACATTGCTGGAGCCAAGCCATGCATAGACGATAACGGGGACAATCGCTGCATATAGGCCGTACACTGGCGGCAGTCCTGCCAAAACCGCATAGCCCAAGCTTTGCGGAATGACCAACACTCCAACCACAAAACCTGCGACCACATCAGTCGGTAGTGCGGCTATTTTATATTGTCGCAGCCAAGTAGGTATCAGACGCGCAGCACGAGCAACCATGAGTATGTCTTATCCTCTTATATGAGTGATGCCCAACGTGGCATCCACGTCATACGTTTCTTCGCACGTTTATTTTGTAGTGGCACAAAAGCGTTGATAAAGCAGCTGTAGTACCGCAAGCGCGTCTTCACTGGCAATACGGTAATAAATCTGTTTGCCCTCACGGCGCGTGGCGACCAGCTGGTCTTTGCGCAAGATACCCAATTGCTGCGACAAACTCGGTTGTCCAACACCGACCAAAGACTCAAGCTCGCTGACGCAGTATTCTCCTTGCGTCAGCTGACAAAGCAGCAGTAACCGATCTGGGTGTGATAACGATTTAAGCAACTGGCTGGCTTGTTGTGAGGCGGCCTGCATCTGTCCTGCTAAATTAGATGGCGTCATGTCATCGTCAGGTAGGTCACTAGGGGCGGGGTCATTACTTGACCTACCAAGCACATCGTTCACATGGGTATTTGTTGTCATTTTAATATCCAAAGTTATTCACAAATTATCAAAGGTGTTTACTGATGGCGCGGTCATTGAGCGGTGACCAGTAATTGGCTATTTAATCGCCCCACTTAGCAAACAAAAGTGTCACTATAATATAAGGTCAATTATCAATGATATAAAGGAATATATCAAGTTATATTTTTTTACATTATATAAATTGATATATTATAAAGATATTGTTATCTTAATGATTAAATAAATAGCATTATTAGGCGTATATCCAGTGCGCATCATCACTTTCATATAGATTAGGACCGCTATGCAAGTTCATTCTTTTTTACATGCAGATACCGAGACTTATACTCATGTTTTGGCCGATGCCGAGCAGCAGCAGTGTGCGGTAATCGACCCTGTATTGGATTTTGATCCAAAGTCGGGGCACACGGGCACGTCAGGCCTGAATGAAGTGATCGACTTTATCCGTACTCAAGACTGGGCGCTGGCCTATATTATTGAAACACACGCGCATGCCGATCATCTATCAGGGGCAATCCCGCTCAAATCAGCGCTGGGCGGTGAGCTAGTCATGGGGCGACACATCACTGAAGTGCAAAAGATTTTTAAGCAGGTGTATCACTTTGATACCCGTTTTCGTACCGATGCCAGCCAGTTTGATAAGTTAACCGATGAGGGTGACACTTTTATGCTCGGAGGTATCAGTATCACAGCCATGCATGTGCCTGGGCACACACCTGCGGATATGGCTTATGTCGCCAGTGACGATCAAAAGACAGTGGTCTTTGTGGGAGACACGCTATTTGCGCCTGATGTGGGTACAGCGCGCTGTGATTTTCCAGGGGGTGACGCGGCTACTTTATATCGCTCTATCCAAAAACTGCTGGCACTTGATGACGATACGGTCATCTATTTGTGCCATGATTATCCCAATCAAGGCCGCAAGCATTGCCCGACCACCACGGTAGCGGCAGAAAAACAAGGCAACATTCATGTCAAAGACGGCATCAATGAGGCTGAATTTGTACAAATGCGTGAGCGCCGCGATGCCACGCTTGAGATGCCACGGCTGATTATCCCCTCGGTACAAATCAATATTGACGCAGGTCATCTGCCAGAGCCAGAAGCCAATGGCACCCGCTATCTCAAAGTTCCGCTCAATGTACTGGGTAACAAATCATCAGGTGATCAATAATTGGGCGGTGCATAATAAGCAGGTACGGATAAACAGATACGGCAGATTAAAGTATCAATATATAATCGCTGTTATCATGAAGATAATATTATAAGCGGCTAAGCTGATAAGCAGGCTCAAACATCATAATAACCGCCTACTACCAGCCTATCATCAGTATTAAAAAGGAGTGAGTACATGAGTGTATCAAACCATCATATTGTTTGCCCGCATTGCCATGCGACCAACCGCGTGCCATCTGATAAGCTTAGTGATGCGCCAACGTGCGGCAAATGTGGTCACGCGCTACTAACCAGAAGCGTGCAGGAATTAAACGCGCAAACCATCAGCAAAGTCGTACAAAAAAATGACGTGTTGACCATCGTGGATTTTTGGGCGAGCTGGTGTCAGCCATGTTTGATGATGGCGCCGCAATTTAAGAGCGCAGCCAGTCAGTTGCCGCAAGTGGTGTTTGCCAAATTGCAAACCGACAAATACGAGCAGGCTGCCGCCCCTCATAACATCCGCAGCTTGCCCACTATGGTGGCGTTTCGCAACGGTAAAGAGGTCGCGCGTCAATCAGGCGCATTATCCAGTGGTCAAATCATCCAATGGATCAACAGCTTGTCATGATTTTTGGCAAAAAGTGAACAATAAAAAAGCCAGTATCATTGGTGATACTGGCTTTTGTGTGTGGTCAAGTTGTAGCGGCCATGCGCCCAGTGTTAGCCCAGCGGTGCTGATCGTTTATGCATTACTCACCATAGATTTTTAGGCCAGTGACAAAGTTACAGCGTTTCATACGCCCTGACTGGACAATGGCATCACGCTCACCATAGAGCCGTGACAGCTTGGCATCACGCGCTTTGGTATTGTTACTTTTACCCAGCCCAAAGTTGATGTTGGGTGAGATGCCCCAGCGCCCTGCAGAAATGCCGACACCAACCCCTGAAGCGGATAAGGTTGATTGCTCTTTACGGGTTGCTTCAGCGTAGCGATTGACGCGCACATACTCTTGGTTTAACGCTTGGCAGTCATAGCTTTGGTAGTTGTTCGGCGGTATGTATTGCGGAGTGATATTACCCATTGAGGCGCAGCCTGTCAGGATGGCGACACTGGCAGCGGCCACGAAGGCGATGGTAAATAAGGGCTTCATAATGACTCCATCAGGCTCAAATAAGGTATCCATTTAAGATAGCAAAAATAGCACCAGCAGGATACCAAAAACACTGATCGCATCAAAATAGCGTTGCGTGTTTTCGTCGCCGTCTGCCGTTGTCACATTCCCACCGTCGTTGATTAAAATAAATTGTCAGGCTTGACCACAGCCAGCACCACAATGCCCACATAAGCGAGCGCGGCGATAAAAATACCTGCCTTGCTTTGGATGCTGGTTGCTTGTGGGTTAAACGCTTTGATGCTGGCGCTGATCGCTGCGACCAGTAAGATGATTTTGGCAAACACCCACTGCACAGGCGCATTGACACTCATCAACTGCATCAGCATCCAACCACCTGATAGAATCAGCAGCGCGTAGACGATATGAGTGGCAATCTTGATAGGGCGCGGCGCACGGTTACCAGCACTCAGCACCAGATAGCTTTGGTACAAAAATAGCGCAATCACCAAGGCTGCCATCAACATATGTAAGTGTTTCATAAACTCTCAATCCTTAATCTTTACCCTTATTAACCCGCGTTTTTGCCAGCGCATAGTGGGCTGTCAGGGCTTTGTCCTTGCCACTCATTGGGTGTATAAGCATGAATGGCCAAGGCATGCACGCTACCGCCTTGTGAGGTCAGCTGCTCTGATACCAACTGATACACAAGCTGGTGACGTGCCACCAAGCGCTTACCCGCAAAGTCATCACTGACGAGAGTGAGCTTAAAATGACTCTCTTTTCCCTCAAAGTAGCCCGCATGATTCATCGACTCATTGAGAAGCTCAATGTGTTGCGGCTGTAGAGGCGCTAGCGCTTGATGGAGCGCTGTTGCAACAGGAGCAGAAGAGGGGTGGTCAGTAGCAAAGCTGGGCGTATTCATAGCGCTCCTTTTTGGAGTTTGGGTCACATTAGGCCAAATAGAAATGGTGACATGATGGGTCATGCGTTGATAACGGGCACAAACTACCATGCCATGATGCCGCTCATTATAGCAGAGATGACCATAGTAAAAGATAATGGTCAGTGATATCGCTGACGGTTAGGCGTGCCCTTGGTGTGCAGTCTACAAGTACCTAACTGACTAAAAAAACAGAGCGCCTACGACCGCTGGCGCTCTGCAATAAAGATAGTAAAAAATCAGCAAGCTAATATGCGTATTGTTAGCGGCGCGTTTTTTGATATAACGGCAGCACTTTAGGCATTAAAGATTGCAACTGAGAAATACGGCTGCTGCTGCTTGGGTGCGTGCTCAAAAATTGTGGCGGCTCGCCTTGGCTGGCGCGCTGCATTTTTTGCCATAGCGTGATAGACGCTTGCGGGTTGTAGCCTGCACGTGCCATCAGCTCAAGCCCCATCTGATCGGCTTCACTCTCTTGAGTGCGGCTGTGCGGACGGCTGATACCAACATCACCTGCCAAGTTGGCCAATTGCGCTTGACCTTGTGATAAGCCAAAGACGCTAGCGGCAATGCCGATACCGGTCTGCGTGGCATATTCACGCGAGAGGCGCTCACGTGAGTGCTCACGCAGCGCATGTGCCATCTCATGCCCCATAATCGCGGCGATCTCATCATCGCTCAGGTTTAAGCGGTCAACGATACCGGTATAAAACATCACTTTACCACCAGGCATGACAAAGGCGTTGAGCTGATCGGATTTGATGGTATGCACTTCCCATTGCCAGCCTGCCGCGTCAGGGCGGTACGTTCCTACGTGAGCGACCAAACGGTTAGCGATGCGTTTGAGACGGTTCAACTGTGCTTGATTGGTATCAAGTAGCCCCTTTGCGCGCGCTTCTTGGATACTTTTCGCGTAGCTTTGCGCAGACATTTGTAGCACTTGCTCGCTCGATACCAATAAGAGCTGTTGACGGTCAACGCCAACCGCGCCGCTATTGGTAGTGCTGGTACAGCCTGTCAGGCTCATGGCTGAGACTGACGCGGCAAGTACCGTGGTGGTTAAGAATTTTTTCATCAAATTATCCTCACGACTTATCATCAATTATAAAATCAAACAAAATATAAAATGGTGACCAATCTCTAACCCACTTAATGCGGTTAGATGCCATGCGCTGTTATGCAACACTGTCGGCCACACTAATAACACTGAGTATAATAATGCGCCGTAGACAAAACCAAGAGGTGAAAAGTAACAAAGCTACCTATCATTGTAAGTATGTTGCACAAAGCAGTAGCGCATCGGTATAAAAACAATCATTAAGCCATGAGACATTACCATCAAAATACGGCGCAGCCATCAATTAGTAAGATAATAATGAAGCAGATCTTGTCAGTAAACCCAAACGGCATCCTATGGCCGATACTGAATCAAAAAGACATAACCTGCGCCTTGCTCTGTTGCTAGAAATTTTTTAAGACGGCTATTTGAGTCAATTTTTGAAAATATATTTTAAAATCAATACTCTGTGTTATGGTTGATTCATAGTAGCGCTGACCTTGCAAAATAAATTTAAAAAAAAATGAAAAAAGGTGTTGACGCCCTCAGAAATTCTGCTAGAATATCCAGTCTATCGAGACAACAGCATTACAGAGTAAGCCTGCAATCATTCGCAGCAACGATGTAAACCAGCTTATTCGATATCAGCGGGATTAGCTCAGTGGTAGAGCATAACCTTGCCAAGGTTGGGGTCGAGAGTTCGAATCTCTTATCCCGCTCCAAATATGGCTTGCAAAAGCACCAAAACCTCACTTCTTATCTAAGAAGTGAGGTTTTTTTTGTCTGTGGTTTTTATAGCAAACTGTATTTTTAGTCGCGCGGCATAGCCATGGATTTTTATCAATAACAGCGCCATCTACATGGGTATATGGCATGGATAGACGGCGCCGTTAGATAAATTAAGAAGATATATTGATAAGTTCGCTTACGTAGTGGCACCAAGTGCTGCTTGCTCACTGCGATGCCACTCATACAAGCCGATAAAGGCATTGACTTGGTATACCATGGTTTGGATGGCAAAGATATAGTTGCCTGACATCAAGTTGACGATCAGCCAGACAAAATTGACGATGATCCATAGCCACCAGTTAAATGAATAGCGCAAAATCATCGCTGCCTGCGCGGTGATAGACAAGACAAACGCCACAACGTTGATCCAAAAGAAAGAAATCACTCCCAAAAACTTGCTGTTATCATCCTCAATCACGCCAAAGCCGTAGCTGGCCAATAAGTCATTGACTGTCGGGAACAAGGCCAACCCTATGACGATAAAAGCCGCGGTGATAAGCCATACCCACTTGCTGGCAGATTTGGGCACCATATCACCATCAGGGTCAGTGTGCTTAGACCAATAAAAAATGCCATAAACGTGGGTAAAGAAGTTAAATAGCGGTGCGAGCATCAAACCCACTGCGCCCGAAGTGGCCTGTACCACCACTTCACCTGCGGTTGCTGCCATGCCCAGACCGTTACCCATAACGTTTTTGCGAAAGGATAACGACACCACACAGATCAAGCCGATAAACGAGACCCCAAGATAAAACATGTCCAGACCAGTATGGTCGGTGGTGAGCCAAAACCCTGTTGACAGGGCGATCACACCGCAGATGAACCAAACGATGATCCATTGCATGGCCCATTTGCCAGTAATATTGTCTAATAATTGAATGCGCATAGCTTCATTGTCCTCAAAAAATCATCGTGCCGTAACTCAAGTCATTTTGTTTTTAATCGTTGTTTCTAAAAGTGGTTTTTATTATTTTGTTTTGCCATAAATGTGTTGATCGATAAAGGATAGCGCCTGCTGGTAGCGTGCGTCATAGTCCGGCTCATCGATCAAATAAGGCGTTATATCATGCCGCGCAAAGATATCGACCAAGCGCTGCTCAAAGCGGCCACGTGACGCGGCATCACCCAAAGAGCGCATCCCATCGGCGACCCACGGCGTATTGTTGTCCAACATGATGGTAAAATCAGCGCGAAACTCGTCAATACAAGCGCTAACAAAGGGATGCGTACGTCCTTCGTATTCTTCACAAAAAGCTTGCGTGGTGACAAAGTCCGTATCAACGATGGTCACAGGCGCTGTAGCCGTTTTGGTTGCTGCGCGCATCGCCTCAGCATGGTCTAACGCAATCGGAGCATAGTCACTGTATTGAAGTCCGACCTCGCTGCCGCCCAAGTCTGTACCGACATATAAGCGGCCCATCTCAAGCGCAAAGCTGGCACCGTAGTAATTTGCCAGTTTATGTACCAGCGTGGTCTTGCCTGAGCTTTCACCGCCGACGATGGCGACCGTTTTGGTATAGTCGCCGCGTGCTTGCGGATGAATGGCAGGCCAATGTGCGATTGGATCACAGGCGATGGCAAGCGAGTCAAATTCAGGCTGCGGCGCAATGGCTAATATGGGTAGGGCAGGCGTGTCTTGTAGCGCAATCGCCGTAGGGTGCGCCTCTGTCAGTACCAATACCGAGGTATCGACAATGTTGAGCGTTTGACATAAGCGCTGATATCTCGCTGCGCGTGCCGCAGAGGGCACGTCGTCTTGTGGATCACAGTCCTGTGCGGCTGGTGGTTCATAGCTGAGACCATATTCGGTCAGATCGGTGTCCGTGGTGGTATGAACCTGCACGAAGGGCAAATCAGCACAGGCCATCTGTAGCCAGCGCGCTTTGTCTTGCACAGTAATAGCAAAGTCTGGGTGCGGCATGGTTGCAGGGGTGATGACCACATGTAAGTCTTGTACCTTGCCTGCTGCCGCCAAGATATGGCGCATGTGTCCCAAATGTAATGGCTCAAAGTCGCCAATCATCAGGCCAACTTGGCGCGGAGTAGCGTGCTGCGTATCAGGCAATGTTTGCTGTGTCATAACCGTCCCTATTATTGTTAATCATGGTATGTGGTACTTTTTATGAGTGATGGCGGTTGCTGCTTATTCTATATGCCTTGTTCTGTATGTTTTGGCATATAGCCATCTGTTTATCAGCATGGTATAAATTATCTGATTCAGATGCAGGTGGGTTATTGTAAAAAGCGCCTTGATTGTGATGGGTAGATGTAAATAACCATGAGATTGCAGGGAGAACGGTACCTGCTCGCCGCAAAAGATAAGCAATAAAGGCGTAACAAAGGAGTGTTTGAAATATTTTGAAATAACTATTTAGAATCAGGGGGTTATGCAACCTCGCGATAGATAAGGGCAAGTTTACGTAGCATAAACTCACAAACTACACCTACAGCTTAAACAGTTAGCATGGGTATGCTTGTTATAATCGATCACAAGTTAGCGATAATCAGACTTGAGCTTGATAGCGTAACCAAACATAAGCCAAAAATAATAAAAAAGGCCAGTGTGGTTTTCTATCTTCATATTGCGATGCCGCATACAGCAACAGTCTGAACCGCTTGCTTGTCACATTATAAAAATATAATAACGTTTGAAAATCGTTTCAGTAAATGTCAGTAGAGAGGTATCAATTTTGGCTAAAATGATGAAGTTACATCGCTCACGCAATAACCGCATGCTCGCTGGTGTGATGGGCGGCATCGCCGAGTATTTGGGTTGGTCACCATTTTGGGTACGCATACTGTTTGTCGTCGTATCGTCACTGAGCGCCGCTGTTCCTGGTATTTTGATTTATATCATTCTATGGTTGGTGATGCCCAACGCGACCGATCAGTCTTACTCTTAACCATTACTGCTTGCCTTGCTGATAATTGAACAAAGCTTTATCTTTAATAAAAAATCAAAATAATAATAATAACAATAGTTTATGAAAAATAAAAAGCCTGTCAAAACAGGATGCCCACAGCTCGTTTTTCCTCCTGCCCAGATGCCAACACATCTGGGTATTTTTTTGCTTGCTAAATTTAGTTGCTGTAAATATGGATAAAAAGGCCATTTTTTAGTAAGGTGAGCAGGCAAATAGATATGCAGTCAGATGGCTGCCCAGACCAAAGCAGCAATTGTGCTTGGGTTTGGTCTACTACTACTTATTCCACAGTGACTTTCTTATGACATCCGACTCTATGACCTCGCAACCGATGACTTTTCAAGATTTGATTTTAACGCTGCAGAATTACTGGGCGTCTAAGGGCTGCGTGATTTTGCAGCCTTACGACATGGAAGTGGGCGCAGGCACCTTTCATACTGCCACTTTTTTGCGCTCGTTAGGGCCTGAGCGTTGGAACGCCGCCTATGTGCAGCCATCACGCCGTCCAACCGATGGCCGCTATGGTGACAATCCCAACCGCTTGCAGCATTATTACCAGTTCCAAGTGGTGCTCAAGCCGAATCCGCCCAATATCCAAGAGCTGTATTTGGACTCACTACGCGCCATTGGTATCGACCCACTCGTGCATGATGTGCGCTTTGTCGAAGACAACTGGGAATCGCCAACGCTGGGCGCGTGGGGGCTGGGCTGGGAGATTTGGCTCAACGGTATGGAAGTGACGCAATTTACCTACTTCCAGCAAGTTGGCGGTATCGAGTGCTTCCCAGTAACAGGTGAGATCACATATGGTCTTGAGCGCTTAGCCATGTATGTGCAAGGCGTCGATAGTGTCTATGATCTGGTCTGGGCAGATGGTGAGTTTGGCCGCGTCACCTATGGCGATGTGTTCCATCAAAACGAAGTTGAGCAGTCGACCTATAACTTTGAGCACGCTGATGTGCCGATGATGGGCGAGATGTTCGATTTTTATGAGCAGCAAGCAGACAAGTTGGTCGAAGCAGGCTTGCCATTGCCTGCTTATGAGATGGTATTAAAAGCCTCACATGCGTTTAACTTACTCGATGCCCGCGGTGCGATTTCGGTCACGGAGCGTCAGCGTTTCATCCTACGTGTGCGTACGCTTGCGCGTAAAGTTGCGTTTGGTTATGTCGAAGCACGTGCCAAGCTTGGCTTTCCGATGGCTGATGAGGCGCACCGCGCCGAGGCACTGGAGAAGTATTTGCCAAAAGAAGACGGTAAGAATAAGTAGTTTACATTCTAGATATTGATCCTATGCACTCGGTCATGGTCAGACACCAGTTCATTGAGTGCTTTGAGTTTAGTGATAGAGATTTGAAACTGACCATTGCTAGGTCGCTTTTTATTTGCAAATTGTTCCCATATAAGTAAGCCTGAGCCGTTATATATTTCTTCAAATGTGCCATCTGGCATTATTTTAATAATAATTGCGTGTTCAGGTTCACTTCTAAAGGAAACAGACTTAGATTGGGTGGCTTTTATTTCAACTTTTAAACCGTCTTTCGTTACAGCATCGTAGCCTTTGTTACTTGCAGGTAATAGTTTCAGATCGTACGCATCCGCTACTAAGCATTCACCCAAGCTACCCACTAAATGACCGTCTGGGGTGAAGTGTCGACCAGGAAACATGTTTTCCAATTCATTGACGGTGCTATAGAGTTGTTTAACTAGAGTCTGTAGTTTTTCATAGTTTATCATTAAGGGCTTCACAGTATAAAAACAGTGTCCCATGATAATATCATCAACTGTTGATGGCCACGACTTTGCTATAATTCATTCAATTTTTATATAAAAAATTCTTAATAAACCGAGACTATCATGAGTACCATTCTATTTGAACTGGGGTGTGAAGAGCTACCCCCAAAAAGCCTAAAACCACTACGTGACGCCTTAGTAAGTAACGTTACCGCGCAGTTGAATGATGCCAATATTGACTTTGAGCGCACTACTGCGTTTGCTGCGCCGCGCCGTCTAGCCGTTCAGATCCATGACGTTGCAGATAAGCAGCCTGACCGCACTGAGCAAAAACGTGGCCCTGCCATCAAAGCCGCCTTCGACAGCGATGGCAATCCGACACGTGCGGCAATGGGCTTTGCCAAAGGTTTGGGTATTGAGGCCAGCGAGCTGACCACCATTCATACCGATAAAGGTGACTATGTGGGTTTCGAGCAGACCATTGAAGGCCAGCCCGTCACCCAGCTGCTGCCGCACATTTTCCAAACCGCGCTGGACAACTTACCGATTGCCAAGCGTATGCGTTCAGGCGCACATAAAGAAGAGTTTGTGCGTCCTGTGCAGTGGGTCGTGTTGATGCAAGATGATCAGGTGATTGACGCTATCATTCAAGGCCACCAAACGGGCAACCAAACCCGTGGTCACCGTTTCCACAGCCCTGAGTATCAAGTCATTGAGCAGGCGACTGACTATGAAACGCTGTTAGAGCGCCTTAACGTGGTGGCAGATTTTGACAAGCGCCAGATGCTGATCAGCAACCAAGTCAATGCTTTGGCAACAGAAGTGAACGCGGCGGCCATCATGCCGCAAGCGCTGCTTGATGAAGTTACCGCATTGGTTGATTTCCCCATTGCGCTACGTGCAAGCTTTGAGCCGCGCTTTTTACAAGTGCCGCAAGAGGCGCTGATCTCGACCATGCAGGCCGATCAAAAGTATTTTTGTTTGACCGATGAAGCAGGCAAGTTGCAGCCTTACTTTGTGTTTATCACCAACATCAAGTCCAAAGATCCCAATCAGATTATTGAAGGCAATGAAAAAGTAGTGCGTCCGCGTCTGGCCGATGCTGAGTTTTTCTTTTTGCAAGATCAAAAGCAGCCCTTGTTTGCGCTGACTGACAGTCTAAAAACGCGCGTTTTCCAAGAGCAGTTGGGTACGATTTGGGAAAAATCTGAGCGTATTGCCAAACTGGCAGGCTTTATCGCAGGCTTGATGCAGCAGCAAGGCACCGCAGTGAATGTGGATGATACCGTTCGCGCCGCCATGTTGGCCAAAGCGGATTTGGCCAGCTCATTGGTTGGAGAGTTTCCTGAGCTACAAGGCATCGCAGGCACATATTATGCGCGCTTGAATGAAGAGTCTGAAGCGGTGGCAGCCAGCCTAGAAGAGCAATATTTACCGAAATTTAGTGGTGATGTGTTGCCGCAAACACCGATTGGCATTTGCTTGGCATTGGCAGATCGTTTGGATACGGTCGTGGGTATCTTTGGTATTGGTCAAGCGCCAACAGGCTCCAAAGACCCGTTTAGTCTGCGCCGCGCCGCCATTGGTATTTTGCGTATTTTGATCGAAAAAGAATTGCCAATTAACTTGGTGGCATTGGTCGAGCAAGCGGTTAAAAACTATGCCAGCGATGAAGGCAGTAAAATTGCTAAAATGGGCGATACCTTTACCCAAGTAATGGCGTTTTTAAATTCACGCTACCGCGCGATGTATACCGAGCAAGGCGTGAATGTCGATACCATCCAAGCCGTACAAGCGATCAACCCGCATATGCCGCTTGATTTTGATCAGCGTATCCGCGCGGTGCAGGCGTTTAGTACATTGCCGCAAGCCTCAAAACTGGCAGAATCTAACAAGCGTGTTGCCAATATTTTGGCCAAGTCAGAAGTAGACGTGGCAGAGAGTATTGATGAGACGCTGCTGACTGAAGCAGACGAGCAGGCGTTATACCGCGCAGTGAAGCAGGCGCAAGAAGATGTCACGCCGCTATTGGCACAGGCAGACTACACGCAAGTGCTACAAACCTTAGCCAGCTTGGACGCGCCATTGACTCAGTTCTTTGAAACCGTAATGGTAAATAGCGATGACGCGGCGCTTAAAAATAACCGCTTGGCACTGCTCAAGCAGGTGCGTGCCTTGTTCTTGACCGTTGCTGATATCAGTGAGTTGCAGTTGGCCCCTTAATGGCTTGACTGACTACTAACTATCAGTACTAAAAAATAGTACCAAAAAACAGTATCAAAAAAACTGGCTCACCGTAGCCAGTTTTTTTGTCGCCCATAACGTGATGGTTGTCTATAGATTGGGTATCTCAATAGATCGTCGCCGCCGCAAAGACCAAAGCCAAGATTGTGCGTGCGGGGCAATTTACAGTACACTGACTCTGGGGCGTGTCCCTAATTCAATCATTTATCACCATTTTTAAAATAGAGACACACCCTAAATCTCATCACATCAACTACCCTTGAGCATCACTGAAAATAATCGAGGTGGTGATATGATGGGGTAAGACGATGATGACTCTATTGACCGAGGAGCTGCGCCGTGTTTGCTGTTATCAGTACGCTTATTATTATTTGGATAGTCATGTGGGTGTTTTATAAATTCATGTACCCACGTGCGCCCAAAAGCATGCGACCCAAAGAAGGTGATGTGCTCACGCCGCGCGAGTGCGACTACTGCGGCAATCATTTGGCCGAGTATCGCGGCGTATTAGAGCCTCAGCCTGCGCTTAATACGGCAGCACCCACCGCTGACTCTGCGCCCAGCGAGCTGTTTTTTTGCAACTATGAGCATCAAGCAGACTTTCATGCAGGCAAACGCTATGGCGCAGAAGGGTAGGGTTGGGCCGCTACGCCCAAAGCGCCGCGACCAGTGACGTTCCTTTATGCCACTGTCACGCGGCTGCGGGGCGGTTGCATAAGCATCAGCTGTGTTTTAGCTGCCTTGCCTAATCATAACCGTCGCCCAGACAGAATGGCTGAGCATGGTTTATAAGATGGTTTTGGCGTCTCTGACGATTTTGCTGAGCAGTTCGCTGGCCTTTTTGTTGTCATCGCTTTGGGCGGCGTCAGCTTTCTCATAAGCATGAATTTTTTCATACAGGTTTAGGCATGAGAGCAGCAATAAGTTTTCTTGATTGATATTGGGTGATTCTTTTTTGATGTCGAGCGCAAAGTTGTTGATGTAATAGACCGCTGAACGCAGTTCGGCTTCTTCATTGACAGGGCAGAAAACACTATAGGTAACGCCAGCGATGGCGATAGAGACTTTTTTCATCTTGGGCGCGCTATCTTCGGCTTTGGGAGCCGCGTTTTGCGGCGCGGCTGCGGGTTTTGCGGCAGGTTTGGCCTCAGCGCTGCTTTGAGTGCTGCTTTGAGCATTGGTTTTTTGCGCAGTTTTTTGATTGGTATGTTGCTCAGCGGGCTGTTTGTTGTCAGTCATAAAAGATCCTACGAGGTCACGTCAGTAATAAGGGGCGTCAAAACACAAAGGTCGGGACGGCAAGGGTGCGCCGTGCGCTACAGGGTAGCGTGGTCGGCATGATACGTGCGGCTATCAGTCGCCCATTTGATCGATTTGGGTCAAGCGCTCAAGCACCACTTGCGTACGCTCTGCGGCGAGCTGATTTTTTTCATGCAGGTCTTGGTTGCGTTTTTTAATGTCGGCGTTTTGCTGCTTGAACAGTTGACTTTGCTGCTCAAGGCGCATATTGCGATGCTGCAATTCTTCGATTTGATTTTGCAAGTCGTCATGATCTTCGCCAAGCATGCGGTGCGCTTCGGCCAAGCTTTGATAGCGGTTGTCCAAATCGCTTAACTGCTGCTGCAAGGTGTCACGCTCAGCCGTATTCGCGCTGTGCTGTTTTTTTAGCGCCGACAGTTCTTCAACATTGTGATTGGGCTGTTGTTTGAAGTGATTAAGCTCAGCACTGACAAGCTGGTACTGCTTTTTGATGTCGAGTATCATTTTTTCTAATGTTTTGAGTTGGTCGTACATAGTCAGTTTTTACCCTTAATAAATGAGCGTGAATGAATTGTGGTCGCTACGTTTAATAATGCCATAGGTGACCGCATAATATCTATATCAACAAAGTAATTGCACCGATTGTGCGTGTTTTTTCTGTTTTCTTAACCCTTGCATGATGAGGGTTCACCAATAAGTAGGATAAAGGTTATGAATGACAATATTTCTGGTTGGAATGCATGGTCAGAAGCGTTTGACGGTTGGACAGATGTGAGTATCAGTGAGGTACACGGGCTGATGACTGGCTTGATGACCGCCTGTAACGCCCCTGATGAGCAAGGCTGGGCGACGATACTGGATGAGCTGAGCTTTGCGCCGCTGCCAGATGCCGCGTTGACCATCCTCACTGAAGATGCGGAAGACACGGTATTTCAGCTCAAAGACAAAGATGATGCCTACGCTTATATGCCGCTACTGCCTGACGACGAACACGATCTATACGAGCGTGTGATGGCGCTAAAACAATGGGCCAATGGTTTTATGACGGGGTTTGGCATCACGGATTGTAGCTTGAGTGTCGAAGAAAATGAGATGCTGTCTGATCTGGCCAAAATCGGTGCGATCCGATTAGAAGAAGACGAAGCATTTGAAGGCGGCGAAGAGTCTTATCTGTATATCTATGAATTTGTACGCATGATACCGGTCAGCTTTGCCACTCGCAAACGCAAGTCGGTCAAAGAGTTGGCGCTGATTTCAGGCTTGCCTATGGGCGCTAAAACCACCAAAGAGCTGCAAGCTGAAGGGCATTTGCCCAAGCCAATGCCGCCGGTGGTCGATGTGATGAATCAAAACAACCCTTCATAGCATTGGTTCATAGCATTGATGGCAACGCTGGTCATAGCACTGGCACAAAAGGTTAGGACGCGGCATGGCGTCGGTTTATCCATGCGGTCTTATATTACAGCAGTGGTTACGGTTGCCGCATAGAACTTAGGTGTCATTATGCTACGATAAACCATAACCACTGCTGTTTTTGTATCACAAGGAGCTCCAATGTCTTCTCATATCGACTATCCCAGCCAAAGCCTAGACTGGCTGTCACGACTGATTGGCTTTGACACGGTCAGCCGTCACTCAAACCTTGCGCTGATTGAAGACGTGCAGGCCTATTGTGAGCAGCTGGGCTTGCCTGTGGTCTTGACTTTTAATGACGATAAAAACAAGGCCAATTTGTTTGTCACTGTGCCTGCAGGCGCGGACGCCGATGTGATCAGCGGCGGTCTGGTGCTCTCCGGTCATACCGATGTGGTGCCTGTGGATGGGCAGGAGTGGACGTCTGATCCTTTTACTACCACCATTCGCGGCGACAAGCTATATGGCCGCGGTGCGTGTGATATGAAGGGCTTTATTGCCTGTGCGCTTAGCCTTTTGCCTGCGGCGACCAAGTTGTCACAAGAGGGTAAACTGCGTCGTCCTTTGCATGTGGCGCTATCCTTTGATGAGGAGGTCGGCTGTTTGGGCGCGCCACTGATTTTGGCAGATCTTGCCGAGCGCGGTATCAATCCTGAATATTGTATTGTGGGTGAGCCGACCAATATGACCATGGTGGTGGCACACAAAGGCATTTCGGTCTATCGTTGCCGCGTCCATGGCAAATCAGCGCATTCTTCGCTCACCGCGCAAGGCGTCAATGCCATCAGTTATGCCAGCCGTTTGATCGGCTTTGTCGATACGCTTGCCGATGAGATCAGCACCCGTGATGACAACGATGCATTGTTTGATGTGCCATATTCCACGTTGTCGGTAGGTACGATACAAGGCGGCACAGCGACCAACATCGTGCCCAACTTGTGCGAGTTTACCTTTGACTATCGCAACTTGCCGCACATGACTCAAGAGGACGTCATCGTGCCCATTCAAGCGCACATCCAAACGCTGCGTGAACAGATGCAAGCGCGCGCACCTGAAGCGGATATTGAGCTGCAGCAAGAAGAAAGCGTACCCGCGATGACCGACGCGGACAGTAGCGCGTTACAGGCGCTGGTATCGGCGCTGGTATCGGCGCTGACAGCGGACAATAAGCGCCATAAAGTGGCCTATGCAACAGAGGGTGGACAGTTTACCAATGCTGGTATTCCCACTGTCATTTGCGGTCCTGGTAGTATCGAGCAGGCGCACAAAGCTGATGAATATGTGCCACTGAGCGATATGGAACGCTGTGACGGTTTTCTACAGCGCTTGCTTGAAAGCTGCTGTTAGGATAATCTATCATAACAGATGTTTGCTCTATACATGCTATGTGCTTCCGTGCTGCGTTTACGTTATGCCACATGAGCCATCGCTTGATGGCAAAAGATTGCCTTTCACCTCATGAATGCCGTGATGACCACCTTGGTCATAAACGGTTCAGATGGCCGTTTACCGTAGCCCCTTTCTAGCGTATTGGCTTGTTCCCAAACACCGTCATCATGGCGGTGTTTGTTTTTTGGTGCTGAGTGTGCACCAGCGCTTTTGTGCACGCATCCTGTATTTGGCCCATAGCAGCTGAGTACGGGGTTTTTACTTTTGTGACGTAGGGGCAAGATGATGTCTATACAGCTTTTTATGGTTTTTTTCGCCAGCGTGTTTTTGATTTCAGCCACGCCCGGCCCAAACATGCTATTGGCGTTCCAGTACGGGTTGAATTACGGCGTCAAGCGTACCCTCTGGACGCTGGCAGGACTGAGTCTTGGACTGTTTATCTTGCTGCTATCGACACTGCTGGGAATTGACGCTATCAGCCGTGAGTCACCGTGGCTACTCAGCGTTATCAAAGCGGTTGGCGCGGCATATCTGGTCTACTTAGGGCTGGTGGCATGGCGTGATGCTGACAAGGACGGCAGCCTGATGACAGATGCTCGTGAAATGGGCGCAGAGGCAGAAGCCTTTAACCGCGCCTATCCTGAGCCGCGCTCGCTCTCAAGTGCCGCCATTCGCACCCCACCAAGTAACCTCAAGCTATTTCGCACGGGGGTATGGGTGTCCTTATCCAACCCCAAAGCGATTTTGTTTTTCGCCGCCTTTTTTCCCAAGTTTATCAACTTTAGCGCCCCGCTATGGCCGCAATATGTCATGTTGACGATAGGGCTGTATATGAGTGAGACGATTTGGCAGCTGATCTATACCGTAGGCGGCAAAAAGCTGGCAGGTTGGCTGGATGTGGGGCAGCGTTTGGCATGGCTCAATCGCAGCTGCGGTATTCTTTTTATCATTATTGCTATCGCTTTATTTGTTGAGGTATTTAATCATATTTTGACTTAAAACAGTAATGGGCTTAAAAGTTATAAAAATAAAATATTGACTTTTATTTTTAATTGTTTATGATATGCGCTATATCAATTAAGGATAGCGGGTTCAAAACTTATTTTTGAATGACGATCTTTATTCAATCACCTTGCTATTGTCGCTCTGAGACAATGGCCACAACTGACGGAGGAATTATCATGTCCCACCTTAACGTAACGACCGTTTTGAAGAGTGAATCAATCACTGATATGACAGTAGTAATGACTTCGCGTCGGTTTGGCTAAGCATTTGATAAGGCACTAACCTGCTGGGATGGGGTTTATTTAACCTCACTATCTTTACCGCTTCTCCTTTCTGCCAAGTCTATATCGATGTCAGCACCTTGCTGATGACGGGTAGCGTATTTTACGCGCACTGAACCCAATACGATATATCCAAAATACCTTACTATTATCACTGTCATTCGCTGATTGATCATAAGCTGGCGCGTTTATCGCCCATGCTTTGAGATTTTGCGGGTGTTTGTCTGTCATGCTGCGTGAGTTATCGCGCTTTATCTGCATCGATAGATTCATCATGACATCACTTGTGCCAACTGCACTTTTCATTACGGTTCACACTTATCAATAAATCGATGTTTTTATAAAACCTAACCAATAGCGTTTTATAAAACAATAGATATTTTATTGCCTAAAATTTATATCATTTTTGATTAAAAACCTCATTTAATTGAGCGGGATGAGTAATGTTAAAATTTAGTAAATAAAAAGCGGCAATCAAATATCTAAACAATAAAAATAATGGAAAATTAAATCATGAGTGTTCAATTAACGTTAAATAAAAGTGGCAAGCATGGTGTACCTGTCAAAATCTATACCGCAGATGTCGAGCAAGGTGCGATGCAACAACTACGCAACTTGGCGCAGCTGGAGTTTATACACTCACATATTGCGGTGATGCCTGATGTGCATGTGGGCAAAGGCGCAACCGTTGGTAGCGTGATTCCAACCAAGTCAGCTGTGATACCTGCGGCAGTGGGCGTGGATATTGGCTGCGGTATGAACGCGGTACGCTTGTCGCTGACGGCAAGCGATTTGCCCGATAGCTTAAAAGCGCTACGCTTGGTGGTCGAGCAGCAAGTGCCTGTGGGCTTTAATATGCACAAGCAAATCCAAGCAAAAAACTCCACACTTGACCCGCTTGGCAAACGTCTAAAGCCGATCACCGATAAGCATCCGGGATTACTTAAAATGCTTAAAGGATTTGAGCGCACATGGGCGAAGCAGCTGGGTACGCTGGGCGGTGGCAATCATTTCATCGAGCTGTGCTTGGATGAAAACCAAGATGTCTGGGTGATGCTGCATTCAGGCAGCCGCGGTATTGGCAACTGTATCGGGCGTTATTTTATCAATCTGGCCAAAAAAGAGCGTCAATCGCGCTTTGGTCATGTACCTGATCGCGACTTGTCCTATTTTGCCCAAGGTTCTGATAGCTTTGCTGATTATGTCGAGGCAGTCGGCTGGGCGCAGGATTACGCCCTAGAGAATCGCCGCGAGATGATGCGGTTGGTGATCAAGGCGCTGCAATCGCCGCAAGCAGGGTTGCCACGATTTGCCCTGACCAAAGAGGCCATCAACTGCCATCACAACTACGTCAATGAAGAAGTGCATTTTGGCGAGCAGGTCTATGTGACCCGCAAAGGTGCGATCAGTGCTTATGCCGGTGAGCTTGGCATTATCCCCGGCTCGATGGGCGCTAAGTCCTTTATCGTACGTGGTCTTGGGGCAACAGAGTCGTTTTGTTCGTGCTCGCATGGTGCTGGTCGGCAGATGAGCCGCGGCAAAGCAGTGCGTGCGTTCACCATTGATGAGCTAAAAGCGCAAACCGATGGCGTCGAATGTCGTAAAGACAAAGGCGTCATCGATGAGATACCCGGCGCATACAAAGACATTGATGAAGTGATGGACAATCAAAAAGACTTGGTTGAAGTGGTGCATACGCTGAAACAAGTCATGTGCATCAAAGGCTAATACCAAGCCTGCAAATCATCTTAGCGTCGTCAAACTTGCTTAATGTACTGGATGTACAATTTGCGCTCGTTTTCCTCGCTAATATGGTTTTCGGCGTTGGTATCTAAAAAGAATTAAAGAGTAGGTAAACATATGAGCTTAAAACAAACCTTAAAAAAGGCCAAACAGATTGAACGGCAGTTAGCACAGCAAGCTGAAGCAGGTGTACAGCAATCGCACGGTGCAGTGAAGCCGCGCAATTATTTGGCGCTTGATCCACTGTTAAAAAAAGGTGGTATTCACGAAAAAGAAGATATCGATATCGTCCGCAAAAAACGCCGCCGTGAGACCAAGCAGCAGCTGCGGCAAACCGATTGGTTGTCAGAATAAAGGTAAATAATGGTTTGAAAAAGTCGCTTGATACCAACCATGGGCGGCTTTCCATTAATCTAAGTAGTTAGAATGGCAAATATCACTTAACCAATAAAACCAAATATATAAAAGTTATTAAAAAAAATATAAAGGAGGGTACTATGAGACTGCTCAACAAAGTAGCGCTGGTCACAGGCGCAGCACAGGGCATCGGTAAAGCGATTGCCGAGCTTTTTGTCAAAGAAGGTGCCACCGTCATATTGAGTGACATCAATGATGATAAAGGCAAGCAGGTATGCGATGAGATTAACCTCAATCGTCAACAATGGCACGAGTCAAAGCCCGCAGAGTATTTGCATCTGGATGTCTCAAGCGAGGATGATTGGCAACATGCAGCGGAGTATATTGAGCAGCACTATCATCGCTTAGATATCTTAGTCAATAACGCAGGTATTACTGGATTTTTGGAGACCACAGGCGCACACGATCCTGAACATTTGGATATGGCAAGCTGGCATAAGGTGCATCAAGTCAATCTCGATGGCGTGGCATTAGGGTGTAAGATGGCAATCGCATTGATGAAAAATCGCTCAACGGATAAAGGCAGTAACGCAAGTATCGTTAATATTTCCTCGCGCTCAGGTATGGTTGGCATTCCGTTAGCCGCTGCTTACGCTTCAAGCAAGGCTGGGGTCAGAAATCACAGCAAATCTGTTGCCTTGTATTGTGCTCAAAATGGCTACGATATTCGCTGCAACTCGATTCACCCTGCGGCTATCTATACACCGATGTGGGATACAATGTTGGGTGAGGGCGACGCACGAGAAGAGGCGATCAAAGCGATCAGCAAGGATATCCCGCTTGGCTATATGGGGGACGTTATGGATGTGGCTTATGCCGCGCTCTATTTGGCCAGCGATGAGTCAAAATATGTGACAGGTACTGAGCTGACGATTGATGGTGGTATTTTGGCAGGCAGTACAGCTGCCCCAGCTCACTCAGATGAATGACGTGCAGTTTTCAAATATTGATAACAAAAAAGCCGCTCACTATTTGTTGTGAACGGCTTTTTTTATTTGCTTAGAATGGTCTTTTAATGGTTATGCTAAGACGTCGAGTAGCTCGCCTTTTACCATATGCGGGCTGACAAAGTCGGTGACGCGTACGCTGACGATTTTACCAAGTAACTCGTCCATTTTGTTTTCGTCATAAGGGAACATCACCGTACGGGTGTTATCCGCTGTGCCAATTAAGCAATCAGGATGACGATTGGCAACTTGCTCAACCAACACGCGCGTTGTTGTACCGACCATCTCATGTGTTTTAGCAAGTGTTGAGTCAACGATCACTTTCTGAAACTCCGCCAAACGTGCTTTTTTGGTCGTGAAGCTCACATCATCTGGCAGCTCTGCCGCTGGCGTGCCCGGACGCTTAGAGTAGATAAAGCTGTACGAATGATCGAAGTTCAATGTCTTTGCCAAGTTTAAGGTATCTTGGAAATCCTCGTCAGTCTCACCAGGGAAGCCAATGATAAAGTCGCTCGACAAGTGAATGTCGGGGCGGATGGCTTTCAGTTTATTGATCTGATTGATATACACATCAATGGTATGGTTGCGTTTCATCGCTGCTAATATCGCATTTGAGCCACTTTGTACGGGCAGGTGCAAGTGTGATACCAGCTCTGGCAATTGCGCATACGCGTCAATGATGTCATCGGTAAACTCAAGCGGATGGCTGGTGGTATAGCGGATGCGCTCAACCCCATCGACGTGCGAGACATAGTGCAACAGCTCAGCGAAACGGCAAATACTGCCATCGTCTTTTTCGCCGCGATAGCCGTTGACGTTTTGACCAAGCAAATTGATCTCGCGGATACCCTGCGCGGCAAGGCTATCAATCTCTGCCAGTACATCATCAAGTGGACGCGACAGCTCTTCACCGCGTGTATAAGGAACGACGCAAAATGAGCAATACTTTGAGCAGCCTTCCATAATTGAGACAAAGGCTTTATACCCTTCGACTCTCGGCTCAGGCAAAAAATCGAACTTTTCAATGCTTGGGAATGACACATCAATGGTGCCAATACGATTTTTTGGCGCGATATTACGCTGATCGTTGGATTGATCATACAGCTCAGGCAGACGATGCAAGGTTTGCGGGCCAAAGACCATATCAACATATGGCGCGCGCTTTTGAATATTATCGCCTTCTTGTGAGGCCACGCAGCCGCCAACGCCAATCACGAGATCAGGACGTTTTTCTTTGAGTTTGCGCCAGCGGCCCAGCTCTGAAAACACTTTTTCTTGGGCTTTTTCGCGGATGGAGCAGGTGTTCATCAACAGTACATCGGCTTCATCAATGTTGTGCGTCACTTGCATACCGTGCGAGTCGCCCAAGACATCGAGCATTTTGTCTGAGTCGTAGACGTTCATCTGACAGCCTTGGGTGGTGATAAAGACTTTTTTCACCGGAGCGGTATCCGCTGGCGCAGGGGCCTGCGCTTCGAGTGCATCAACGCTAGGCGCGGCGGTAACGCTATCGTCAAGGCGGGGGTTAAATACGGAAACACTCATAAGCGACAGTCCATGATTGACAAACAAAAATATAGCGGCAATGAGCCTTTAATTGGTGGCGTATTTTATCATAATCATCTGCCAATGTGAAAAGTAACACAGACTATCTGTCAAGAATTGTTGTGGTTATTTTTAATACTATCAATTGCTTATCGTTGTCACTGTACAGAACTGGGTGAATAGACAGTCAAACAAACTACGTTTTTGTGTAGGCAAGTTACCGATGTGGGCTGGCGATATGGTGTGACTGTCTGATGATAGGCGCAGCTTTAGCGGTTGTTTTGCTACAGTTTTACTGCGTGGTTGCCAAAAATTGCCTTGCACGCGAACTTTTTGTTACGCTGCGCTGTCGTTTTTACTGACAAATGGTAAGGGCATGACGTCACGCCGAGCATAATATAGTATGATGCTCCAATCTATGTTTGTATGGTCGGATTTGGTTGCCTTTTAACCCTGTTATTTGGCCTTGTAGACAGAATGACGACACGGCTTTGATACCCATTGCCATCATGGTTGATAAATCAAGATAGATCAGTAACGACGGCAAACCCTTGATATTTTGAGTATTTTGGTATAAAAAGATGACATGATGGCGGGGCAGAGCACCCTACCATGCCTGCACCACACACTGGCGACTGAGCTGTAAGCCTCACGCTGATATCAAGCACTATGGATCATTGATAAAGAGAGTAAGTATGATAAAGCAGACCGCTGCCAAACGCCGTCACCATCCCACCGAGCATCGCGACCAGCAGCAGGCGCAACCGACAGACGGTTCTCAGCAGGGGTGGTCGGCTCGCTGCCGTGTCGGCTCGCTGCGTATCAGTGCGCTGAGTGTGGTCACTGCCATGAGCGCATTGGGACTCGCCCAAGTGGCCTGCGCTCAACCGGCACCGTATGAAGCCAGCTATCAAACCGACAGCAGTATCAACTCATTTACCGCTGCCGCTCAAGCTGCCGATCGCGGTGACGTTAGTGCGCTCTATAACTATGAGCAAAACATGAATGGTGGCTTGTTTGCCATGTATCCAGCATATTGGCGTATGAACTTAGACTTAAAGTCCCAAAGCTCAGCAGCAATCGCACAGTTTGTGCGCCAATACTCAGGTACTGTGATGGCGGAGAAGTTGGTGGCGGACTATGCAGAGGTTAAGGCTGAATCAGGCGACTATGCCTCAGTACGACAAGTCGCCAACCTCATCACCAACGCGGACAGCAGCGAGCGCTGCGCCATTGCCTTGGGTTTTAATCATGGCGGTGACACCATGCGCGCGCTGGCTGAAAAACCAGAAGTCTGGCTGACCACGCTCAAGCAGCCAGCCCTTTGTGAGCAGCTGGCGATGGAGATGAATGACAATCCGCTGATCAGCAACAAAGACCGCAACCAACGTCTAAAGCGCATGCTGCGTAAAGGTGAGACGGGTGACATTATGGCGCTATCTGCGCGTTTGGGTGCGCCGATTGCGTATGCGACGCTCAGTGACATTCAGCGCAATCCAGCAGGCTTTATTAGCCGTATGAACGCCCAGCCATACAGTCAAACCAATCAATATTTATACTTATATGCCATTGGCCGTATTGCGGATAAATCGTACCGTGAAGCGGCGTCGCAGGTAAACTTTGATATCAAACAAGATCAGCAGCGAAGCATACCGCTGTTAAGCGATGACACGCGCCGCTATGCGTACCGTATTATTGGTGTGAAACGGATGAACTATAACACTGACGACGGCTTTAGCGCTGAGGCAGTAGAGTGGTTTCGCAAAAGCTTAGACGATGATTTTAACTTTGAAGAAGCTGAAGATTATGCCATGGCAGGCATCCGCTTTGGGCGCTGGAATGATGTGATTGAAGCCATCGCTCAGATGGATGCTGAGATTCAAAAAGAAAACCAATGGCAGTACTGGTTGGCGCGGGCTTACGAGCAGTCAAATGATGCCAACAAGCGCAGTATCGCCAAAAACATGTATCAGCATTTGGCCAAAGACAATGACTATTACGGACTACTGGCAAAAGACAAAGCCGGACAGCGTTTTGATGCCAGTCGTTTAAATGGCAGCAATCTCCCCAGCGTTAGTAGCGCTGATCGCGCCCGTGCCATGCATGACCCCCATTTTGCACGCGCCTTTGCTTTATATAATGCTGATGCCAACCGTGCCTATGCCAACCGCGAATGGAACTGGGCAGTTAAAAAAGCCCGCGATAATCGCGATGACAACCTCATCATCGCCGCAGCTTTGCAAGCGCATGATATGGGCTGGCTGGATCGCGCCATTTATGCCATCGATAATACCGACCGCGTGGACAGTTTGGCCTTATCACATCCCATGCCGCATCAAGACAGCGTGGTACGCTACAGCCAATCGGTTGGTATTGATCCAGCATGGGCATATGGCATCATGCGTCAAGAGAGTCGTTTTGTCAGCGGCGCCCGCTCACATGTTGGCGCCAGCGGCTTGATGCAGATTATGCCAGGGACTGCCAAATACATCGCGCGCAATCTTGGCGAGTCTTATAGTGCCAGCCGCGCCAATAGTGGTGATACCAATATTCGCTACGGTACATGGTATATGAGTGATATTTTAGCCAAGCTCAACTACCAGCCTGTATTGGCTACCGCAGGCTACAACGCTGGGCCAAACAAAGCCAAACGCTGGCAGCCCGATTATGGCTCATTGGCTGCCGATCAATACGTTGAGACCATTGCTTATCCAGAAACTCGTAACTACGTAAAGCATGTGATGGAAAACGCAACCATCTATAGCAGCCTACTTGGCCGAGGCCAGCCCATCAGCCAGCGTATGGGCATGATTCCTGCAGGATAAACCTGATAGTCAATAAATGGCGTTCTGATTTGGGCGCTATTTTGCTATTAACAGTGAAGGTGAATAGCATTGAAAGCCGACACAAGTAGATCAATGTTTGTATCACCGATTTGCGAAGAATAAGCCAGCAGCCGCTATAGATTGCGGGCTTATTTTTTTATCTGGCTGTTTGACTACCAAACAGTCATGCCACTTAGGCAGAGGATTTCCTGACCCAAATATATTTAGTATGCTGTTGTAACCTAACAAATGCGCTGATAATGCGCCCAAGGTTACGATTTTGCTATAGAGAACGATAAGTGTTTTGTTAAGATTACATTAGTTAGCGTCCAAGATTTTGCATTGATGTTCAGTATATCGTCGTTATCGATCCCTCATCATTGCATGTGCGCTCGTCTTCTCAATGACTTATTTCAATGTTGAATAATAGCGCTCAAGCCCATATCCCATGCCTGATTACTGTTGAATACCTGATTTCTTATGATAAAAAAATCTCCAAAATTGCCTGAGTTGTCAACTGCTTGTCGGTCTTCGTCGTTACCACCATCTTCTCACGGTCAAGGCCTACGCTGGCAACTGCCATTTGGTTTGGTAGGGGCGGTGCTCATGCAAGGCACACTATCATTATCAGCGCAGGCCGCGACCACCGCCAAAGTTGGCCAGCGGGTACTGATGATTGAGATGACCCCCGCTTTATGTAGTATGCAGCCCTCGCGTGCGCGCATGCGTCAATGTCTTGAAGGGTATTCTTTAACAGTCTCTGGCCTTGATTTGGGCTATGGTGACCGCTGCGGCCGTAACAGTGAGCCGCGGTTAACCCCCCTTCAGCTCAAGGTGGTGAACCGCATCATGCCAGACAACAATGTACGCAGCCGCTCATGGCAGCAGTATGGAGCATGTAGTCCCTATAGCAGCAGCAGTTATTTTCGTCAAATTGTGAATATCGCGGGTAATCTAAAGATGCCCAGTGAGATGAATACAGGTAACAGCTATACCGTGTCCAAGTCGCGCTTTATCGGGCAGATGACACGTTTGAACCGCGGCATGAGTAGCGCCAGTATTGACTTAATTTGTCAAGATGGCAGCCGTCGCCAGTCGATACTGACCGAAGTGCATATTTGCTATGAAGGCAGTAAGTTTGGTCAATGTAGTGCAGTGATAGATAGCTGCGGTAGCAACTTTATTATTTTGGGTGGCAAATAAGCCGCCACTTCAACCACACTCAGCATTGTTATGCCTGACTCGCTTTGAGGGGTTAGTCGTGTCTGAGTGAGAATGCCAACGATGCGTTTGAAAAACAGTGGTCATTCATTACCATGCTTTCCTCTTACTTATACTATCATAAAAATTAGTAAAACTTTGTTCGTATAAACTAGTAACAATATAGACCACCGCTAGTCCCTGAATCTATCTAGACGGTCTACCAAACGAAGTGCTACACTAACCCTCGGTTTGTGACTGCCCATATTGGTCAGGTTTGCCAGACTATATCTAAAATGATAATCATGAGTTATCTAATAACTAATCAGGGAGTATTTTATGAAACAGCCTTTACGTGTTGCCGTGACTGGCGCTGCTGGTAACATCAGCTATGCCATGTTATTTCGCATTGCATCTGGTGAGATGCTGGGCAAAGATCAGCCAGTCATTCTACAGTTGCTCGAAATCACGCCCGCACTAGACGCTCTAAAAGGCGTGGTCATGGAACTAGAAGACTGTGCATTCCCTTTGTTGGCGGATATCGTACAAACTGATGATGCAACGGTTGCGTTCAAAGATGTAGATTATGCCTTACTTGTTGGTGCCCGTCCTCGTGGCCCTGGCATGGAGCGTAAGGACTTGCTTGAAGCCAATGCGGCGATTTTCTCAGCACAAGGTAAAGCATTGAATGACGTGGCAAGCCGTGATGTGAAAGTCTTGGTCGTGGGAAATCCTGCAAACACTAATGCCTTGATTGCTCAGCGCAATGCGCCCGACCTTGACCCACGTAACTTTACGGCCATGACTCGTCTTGACCACAACCGTGCTATCGCGCAGTTGGCTGAACAAACAGACAGCACCGTCAATGACGTGAAAAAAATGACCATCTGGGGCAACCACTCATCAACTCAGTATCCTGACCTGACGGCTTGTACTGTTAATGGTAAGCCTGCGCTTGATTTGATCGACCGTGACTGGTATGAAAACACTTATATCCCAAGCGTACAACAGCGCGGCGCGGCCATTATTAAAGCACGTGGTGCCTCTTCTGCCGCATCAGCAGCCAATGCTGCCATCGCCCATATGCGTACGTGGGCACTGGGTTCTGATGAGAATGACTGGGTCTCTATGGGTGTGTATTCAAAAGGCGAATACGGCATTGCTGAAGGCTTGATTTACTCATTCCCATGCACATGCAGCAATGGCGATTGGAGCATTGTTGAGGGTGTTGATGTCTCATCAGACTTCTCAAAAGAGAAAATGGCTGCCACTGAGCAAGAGCTGAGTGAAGAGCGTGATGCAGTAGCACACCTATTGCCATAAGCTATTGTTCGATATGGTTTGATACAAAAAGCCCTCTAATAT